>NZ_CP049905.1:4798216-5125859 GCF_011305535.1 Diaphorobacter sp. HDW4B | reverse complement strand
TCGTACAGCGAGCGCAAGACCTTTCAGGCAATTCAGAGTGACATGGCCTGCTTTTGTTGTTTCGGAGTTTTACTTCTATGGTGTTGATATTGGTGGTGATCGCATGGCTGTACGTCACGCTGATGATGGCAGTGGCCGAAGCCAGTGCCATCAACGGCAGCCTGCTCGGGGGCATCATCACCTTCGCGCTCTATGGACTGCTGCCTGTGTCCATCATCGTCTACATTTTCAGCACGCCCGTGCGAAAACGCATGCGCAAGGCCCGCGAGGAACAGGCGATGCGGCAATGGGAGCTGGAGCAGCAGAAACAACAGGAAAGGAACGCGGTGAACGCCGCGAACTCAGCGGTCGAGCCAGACGGCAGCGGCAAGCCGCCCGCTTCCCCCTAGCGCGCGCTGATCGCGGCGATAAGAGAAGAAGCGCTCGGGATTGCTGACGGTGCACCAAGGCTTGGTGCTGTCATTGCCGTGAATGCTGCGGACGCCCGCCGCCGCAAGACGCTGTCTGGCTAGTGCCGCAAGATCGGACAGATACTTGCCTTCGCCAAGTGATCTGAAATGCTGCTCCGCATTGGCATCATGTGAGCAGAAGGCTTCATGCACTTCCGCACCCACTTCAAACGCATCCGGTCCGATGCAGGGGCCGAGCCAAACCATCAGCTTGCCCGAGGCGACAGTGCGCATTTCGGCAAGCGTCTTTTCGAGCACGCCCTGCCCTGGTGCTGCGCCAGCCAAGCCGCGCCAACCGGCATGCGCCGCAGCGACCACCGAACCGGTATCGTCGGCAAAAAGCACTGGCAAGCAATCAGCCACCATGATCACGCAGGCCACACCTTGGTTCTGCGTGGCACACGCATCGGCGGTCGTTCCATTGATGGACTGGACGTCAAGCCATTGCAGATCGGTTCCATGCACCTGCTGCAGAAACACCGGATGCGCGACGCCATCACGCACACGCAATTCGCGCGAAAAGATGTCGCGATTGGCTTGCACGTCGAGCGGGTCGTCGTTCACATGGTCGCCCAGATTGAGGCTTGCATATGGGCCGGTGCTCACGCCGCCAGCGCGGGTCGAGCACAGTGCTCGCACATTCGAGGGAGCGGGCCAGTCGGGAATCAGCCAGTCGGTGGCTTGCTTGTCAGTCAGGGAAGTCGTTGTCGTCGTCATCTCAGGCACGGAAAATCGATCTCAGGCCTCATTGTCCGGGCAAGCCGACGGATGCGCTTTCTGGAACGCGGGCAAGGCCATGCAAGCCGTGAACGCTGCCATGGTCAGGGGCAAGCCTTCCAGATCGACATGGAAGCGCTGGGCATTGAAGATCTGCGGCACGAGGCAGCAATCGGCCATCGACGGCTTGTCGCCCCAGCAGTACTTCGATGCGGGCAACCCTGCGGCTTCTCGCTCCTTGGCGAGCAAGGCAAGTTGGCGCTCGAAGGCTTCGAGGCCGTTGCGCGTCCAGTGACGGTACCAAGCATCCTTGCCCGATTCGTCCACCATCAAGTCATTGCGCAGGTACTTGAGCACCCGCAGGTTGTTGATCGGGTGGATCTCGCAGGCGATCATTTGCGCGAGCGCACGGACATGGGCCCGGCCCAGTGCATCGGCGGGCAGCACGGCGGGTTCGGGATGGGTTTCGTCCAGATACTCGATGATGGCCATGGACTGCGTGAGCAGATGGCCGTCGTCGGTTTCGAGCGCGGGAACCAGCGCATCGCCCACACGCTTGGTGAAGGCGGGATCGCGATGCTCCGCGCGCACCAGATGCAGCGGAACGTAGTCGTAGGTGAGGCCCTTCAGAGCCAGCGCGATGCGCACCCGGAAGGAGGCGGAGGAGCGAAAGTAATTGAAGAGCTTCATAAGGCACAAAGCATACGCAAGCTCGCAGCATCGCGCCAGCGTGGGCATTACTGAGTTCCACGCCGCTTTTTGCATGGCACACTGTGACGGATCCGGCAGGACTCCTTCCCGATTCGCTCCGCAAAACGTTTCGCAAAACCTTCTCTACAACAGCAGACATCGAACCACCATGAGCTACGTATTCACCCCCGCTCCCGCTGCAACCGTTCCCGTGGTCGGCAGCGACGCCCTGTTCCCCGTGCACCGCATCTACTGCGTGGGCCGCAACTACGCCGAGCACGCCAAGGAAATGGGCCACTCGGGCCGTGAAGCGCCCTTTTTCTTCATGAAGCCCGCCGACACCGTGCTGGTCGTCACGGAAGGCACCACCGGCGAAATGCCCTACCCCACGCTCACCAAAGACCTGCACCACGAGATCGAATTGGTAGTGGCGCTCGGCAAGGGCGGCAAGAACATCAAGGCCGCCGACGCTGCCGCGCACATCTTCGGCTACGCCGTGGGCCTGGACATGACGCGCCGCGACCTGCAGGCCGAAGCCAAGAAGCTGGGCCGTCCATGGGACATCGCCAAGGGTTTTGACTTCAGCGCCCCGATCACCCCCATCGTGCCCGCCGACAAGGCTGGCGATGTGAACAACGCGGCCATCTGGTTGAATGTGAATGGCGCCAAGCGCCAGGCCAGCGAAGTCACGCAACTGATCTGGAACATCGCAGAAACCATCGAAGCACTGTCGCAGGCATGGGAGCTGCAAGCCGGCGACCTGATCTTCTCGGGCACACCCGAAGGCGTTGCGGCCGTCTCCAAGGGCGATGTGCTCGAAGGCGGCGTTGCGGGCCTGCCAGCGCTCAAGGTCAAGCTGGTTTGATCCGCTGATCGCCCTCGCGGCACGGAGTTTTGGGCGCAAGCCTGCTTGCACTCTGTGCCCATGTTTCCTGCGCCACAATAGCCCACATGACCATTCGTGCCCCTGTTCGTTTCTGCCGCAACTGCGGCACCGCTGTCGAATACCGTGTCCCCGATGATGGCGACACCCGCGTGCGAGCCGTTTGTCCGGCCTGCCACACGATTCACTACGAGAATCCACTCAACGTGGTGGGAACGATTCCGGTGATGCCCGATGGCCGCGTGCTGCTGTGCAAGCGCAACATCGAGCCGCGCTGGGGCAAGTGGACGCTGCCTGCGGGCTTCATGGAACTGAACGAAACCACCGCCGAAGGCGCAGCCCGCGAGACCGACGAGGAAGCCGGTGCGCAGATCCGCATGGGCCGTTTGTTCTCGCTGGTGAACGTGCCGCATGTCGGGCAGGTGCATTTGTTCTACACCGCCGATCTGCTGAGCGACCAGTTCAACCCCGGTCACGAAACCATCGAAGCCCGCCTCTTCCGCGAGGACGAAATTCCGTGGGATGAACTGGCTTTCCGCACCGTCAGCACCTCGTTGCGCTTGTGGTTCGAGGACCGCAAGAACGGCGCCGAGAACAACGTGCACAACGTCGATCTGTCGGCACCGAAGCCGGATCACTGAGTTCGCTCATCCCAATAAAAACGGCGCTCGATTCGAGCGCCGTTTTTCATTTCCGGGGTGCCGGATCAGTTCTGCCCCGGTACCACCACGCCGCGTTCGACCGGCGACGTGACGACCGTGCCCGGCATCGCCGCTGGTTGCTGCACCGTCTGCCCGCCGCCCGGCATCGGCGGTGGAGGACTGTTGGATGGCTGCGGCACATACGGCGCGGGAGTCGTCTGCGCCTGCAGTTGCGGATTGGTCGGTGGGTTGGCGCGCGCCTGTGGTGGCAGCACCTGGCCATTCGCGGGCATGGGCGGCTGCGCGCCTTGTCCGTTGGATGGCTGCGACGGCAGATGCGGCCAAGGCGAGGTCTGCGGTTGTGGTGGCTGCTGCTGCGGATGTTGAGAGGGATTCCAGAACGGGTCCTGCGACTCTCCCGCGCCTGCCGGTGGCTGCGATGGCGGCTCGGGGTCAGCGTCCGGCGTGGCGTTTTGCAGCGGTTTGAGCGGGGCCTCGCCGATCTCGGGGCGCGAGCCATCGTCCGCGCCAGCGGGTGTTTGCGGGCGAGGTGGCAGTTGCGAGCCCTGCACTTCCGGTGTTGTGGCGGCGGGCGGCTGGATCTGGTCGGTGGAGCGGCCAAACAGATCGACCACCCAGTTGCGCACCGAGCCGATCGCGTCCGCCAGAATGCTGTGTTCTTCCTGATCGACGAACTTCAGATTGCTGTCCACGATCTTGCCGCGAATCGCCTGCTGGAACACCTGGCCGACGATGGGCAGCGCGCTGTGCGCACCCTGCCCCCAATAGTCGCTGCGCAGCGTGATGCGGCCATCGTTGAAGCCCACCCACGCGCCCGCCACCATCTGCGGATGCATCATGATGAACCAGCCATCCGTGTTGTCCTGCGTGGTGCCGGTCTTGCCCGCCACATCGGCGCTGATGCCGTAGCGCGAACGGATCGCCACGCCCGTGCCCTTGTTGATCACGCCGCGCATGGCGTTGCGCAGCTCCTGCGCAGGCGCAAGCGCCAGTGCGCGCTGGGCCTTGGCCGGGGCGAAGGTTTCGAGCACCTTTCCATCCTTGTCCTCGATCTGGGTGATCACCGTCGGAGCCAAATACGCGCCTGCGTTGGCGATGGTGCCGTAGGAGGCCACCATTTCCTTGAGCGTGACCGGGCTGGTGCCCAGCGCGAGTGAAGGCACTTCGTCGAGCTTGGATTCACGCACACCCATGGCACGCGCGAGCTGGGCGACTTTTTCCGGGCCGACCTGCTGCATCACCTGCGCGGTGATGATGTTCTTGGAATATGCGAGTCCATCGGACAGCGACATCGGCGCGTAGCTGGGCGCGGAGTCGTCGGTCGGCTTCCAGACCTGCTTGCCGCCATCGAGCGGAATCTCGATGGGCTGGTCCATGAAGGTGTCGCCAGGCCGCATGCCCTTGGCAAAGGCTGCTCCGTAGACAAACGGCTTGAAGGTCGAACCCGGCTGGCGGCGCGCGGCCTGCACGTGGTCGAAAGGGTCTTGTGCGTAGTCGCGGCTGCCCACCCAGGCGAGCACGGTGCCGTCGCGCGGATCGAGCGCCAGAAAGCCCGCTTGCAGCCGCGTCTTCTGCTGCTTGAGCTTGGCCATGAAATCGGCGTTGTCGAGCAAGCCCTTGAGCACCTCGTCCGGATTGCCGCCCTTGGCAACCGCCTGTTCGTACTGCGAGGTTTCGCGCACCAGACGCTGCACCAGCGGGCTCTTTGCGCCCCAGATGCTTTGCGGTGCCCAGACCTTGTTGGCCACGGCCTGCAGCGCGCGGCCCTGCTTTTCGATGGCTTGATTCGCCATTTCCTGCAGCTTGCCGTTGACCGTGGTGCGGATCACCAGACCGTCGGAGTACAGGCTGTAGCCCTCACGGTCGGCCCAGTCGATCAACTGGCGACGCAGCTGCTGCGCCAGATGCGGCGCGAGGCCGTTGACCTCGGCCTGGCGTTCGAAGCGGATGCGCAGCGGGCGCTTGATGAGCTTGTCGTAGTCGGCCGCCGAGAGCTTTTCGCGCTTTTTCATCTGCGCGAGCACGGTGTTGCGGCGGTCCTGTGCGCGCTCGGGGTTGAGCACCGGGTTGTAATAGACCGTGCCCTTGAGCATGCCGATCAGCGTGGCGCTTTCGATCACGTTGAGCTCGTCGGCCGACTTGTCGAAATACGTGCGCGCGGCCATCTCGATGCCGAAGGCGTTGTAGAGAAACGGCACGGTGTTGAGATAGGTCTCCAGAATCTCGTCCTTGGAGTACGTCATCTCGATCTTGAGCGCCGTGATCGCCTCTTTGAGCTTGCGGTTCAGCGTGGGCGCGCGGCCGATTTCCTCGGGGTAGAGATTGCGTGCGAGCTGCTGCGTGATGGTCGAGCCGCCCTGCTTGTCACCGCCGAGCGTGCGCACCACGGCGGACAGCGTGCGCTTCCAATCCAGCCCGAAGTGCTCGTAGAAGCGATGGTCTTCGGTGGCGATCAGCGCGTCCTTGACCGGCTGGGCGATGCCCTTGAGCGGCACCCATTCGCGGTTGATCCATTTGTACTCGGCCAGCAGCCTGCCGTCGGCGGAGACGAGCTGCGCGGGCTGATCGGTCTTGGCCTTGCGCAGATCGCTGATCGACGGTGTGAACGGAATCAGGATCAGCACATAGAGAAACAGCGCAATCGGCCCGGAAGCCAGCAGCCACCAGAGATTGCGCTTGGATTTCCACGGCTTGCCCGGCCATGGAAACCGCTGGAGCATGCTGCCTGCCGCCTTGTCCTGAGTGGGTTCAGACGTTTGGGCCTGAATGTTGTCGTCTTCGTTCTGGGGCATGGCAGTGCTCTTGGGCAATCTTCGTTCTGTTTACTCGGGCGTGCGGCCCAGCAGTGCGAGCATTCCGGCTTCGTCGAGCACGGCAACACCCAGTTCCTGGGCCTTGTCGAGCTTGCTGCCCGCCTCGGCCCCGGCGACCACATAACTGGTCTTCTTGCTCACCGAGCCGGACACCTTGGCGCCCGCAGCTTCGAGCATTTCCTTGGCCTCATCGCGGCTCAGCGTCGGCAAGGTACCGGTCAGCACCACCGTCATGCCGGAAAGCAGTTGCTCGCCCTGCTGCTTGGGCTCGCCCTCTTCCCAGGTCACGCCGCAGGCACGCAGTTGCTCGACCACCTCGCGGTTGTGCGGTTGGGCGAAGAAGGTGTGGATCGACTCGGCCACCACCGGCCCCACGTCGTTGACCTGCAGAAGCTGTTCGGCGCTTGCATCCATGATGGCGTCGAGCTTGCCGAAATGCTTGGCCAAGTCGCGCGCCGTGGATTCACCCACATGGCGAATGCCGAGGCCGAACAGAAAGCGCTGCAGCGTGGTCTGCTTGGATTTTTCCAGCGCCGCCAGCACGTTCTGCGCAGACTTCTCGGCCATGCGGTCCAGCGCCGACAGCGCGCTCAGGCCCAGGCGATACAGATCGGGCAGTACGCGCACGACATTGCCGTCCACGAGTTGATCGACCAGCTTGCCGCCCAGACCTTCGATGTCCATCGCGCGGCGCGCGGCGAAGTGCAGGATGGCTTCCTTGCGCTGCGCCGGGCAGAACAAGCCACCCGTGCATTGGTGATTGACTTCGCCCTTTTCGCGCACCACCGCGCTGCCGCAGACCGGGCAGGTCTTGGGCATGCGGAAATTCGGCACGTACACGGGACGTTCGCCGGGAACGCGCCCGACGACCTCTGGAATCACATCGCCCGCACGACGCACGATCACCTGGTCACCCACGCGCACGCCCTTCTTGCGGATTTCGAACAGGTTGTGCAGCGTGGCATTGGTCACCACCACGCCGCCGACCTGCACGGGTGCCAAACGCGCGACGGGCGTGATGCGGCCGGTCCGGCCCACCTGCACGTCGATGGCTTCCATCGGCGTCGGCATTTCCTGCGCGGGATATTTGTGCGCCACGGCCCAGCGCGGCTCGCGCGACTTGAAGCCAAGCTGGCGTTGCAGCGCCAGACTGTTGACCTTGTAGACCACGCCGTCGATTTCGTAGGCCAGCGTCGGGCGCTCGGCACCGAGTCGCTCGTGGAACGCCACCAGCTCGTCCGCACCATGCGCCACGCAGACCTGCGGCGCGACCGGGAAACCCCAGTCCTTGAGCGTCTGCAGCATGCCGTAATGCGTCTGGAAATCCGGTCCGCCATCGGCTGCGGGTGTGATTTCGCCAAGGCCGTAAGCGAAGAACGACAACGGCCGTTGCGCCGCGATGTTGGAGTCAAGCTGACGCACCGCACCCGCCGCCGCATTGCGCGGATTGGCGAACAGCTTGCCGCCGCTGGCCGCTTGGCGCTCGTTGAGCTTGTCCAGATCGGCCCGGCGCATGTAGACCTCGCCGCGCACCTCGACCACGGGCGGCACGCCCTTGTCTGTGGGCAGGTTCAGCGGAATCTGGCGGATCGTGCGGATGTTGTGGGTGACGTCTTCGCCCACCTCGCCATCGCCGCGTGTGGTGGCTCCGACGAGCTTGCCGTGCTCGTAGCGCAGATTCATCGCAAGACCATCGAACTTGGGCTCGGCCACGTATTCGACGGCAGGACTTGCGGGCGACAGTTCCAGTTCCTTGCGGATGCGCGCGTCGAAGGCCATTGCTCCGCTGGCCTCGTTGTCGGTCTCGGTCTGGATGCTGAGCATGGGCACGGCGTGGCGCACCGGCGTGAGGCCGTCGAGCACCGCGCCGATCACGCGCTGCGTGGGCGAGTCGGGCGTGACGATCTGCGGATACGATGCTTCGAGCGCCTGCAGTTGCTGGAACACGCGGTCGTATTCGCCGTCAGGTACGCTGGGCGCGTCCTGCACATAGTATTCGTGCGCCCAGCGGTTGAGCTGCTCGCGCAGTTCATTCACCTTGGCGACGACTTTGGCAGGCACTTCCTGCGGCTGTTCGGAAAAGAGATCAAGACTGTCGGACATGGCCGGTTGCATACTTTCTGCCGCTCTCGTTCAAGACACTGGCGACTGGCAAGGATGCGCTATCGACGCGCAACGAAACGACGCATTCCAAATGAAAATGGCCGCCATTGTGAATGAGCGGCCCCTGCAAGGGCAAACCCAATGCCCTCAAATCTGTAACTATCAGCTAAACAATCGCCGCGCCAGCAACGACCCGGCCGACAGCTCGCGGGTGTCGAGCTTGTCGTACAGGGTTTCCAGATCGGCGGCGATCGGGTCCATGGTCATGGCGGGCAGCGGCGTTCCGTTCTGGTCGCAGAGCACGCCGTCCATCGATTTGCACAGCTCGGCGGCCACCTCGCGCAGACGCGCAAACGGCTGCTCGACCCGGTTGACCTGCGCCACATCGAGGCTCAGCAGAATGTCGCGGATCGCGGACTGCTCGGGATCGTCCGACAGCGCGGCCTGGGTGTCATACGACAGCGTGAGCACCGGCGGCAGACCGGCTTCGGCCGCAGGCAGCACCAGACGACCGGGCATGGCACCTGCCGTGAAGCCGACCTTGCCAGCGTTCTGCTGCACATAGCCAGGGCTCCAGGCAGCATGACGGGCGCGCAGCATGAAACTCAGTTGCGCGTCGTGCTCGCTGGCGAACTGGTCCAGCTCGCGGGCGCGGGCAACTTCGTGCAGCATGTCGGGGAAATCGACCGCCGCGCCGATGGAATCGACAAAGCTCTGCGCCTTCATCACGAATTCGGAGAACTCGATCTCGTTGAGCGCGCCAAGGCGGTTGGCGAGCTGCACTCCCGCCTGGAACTGCTTGTAGCGCTGACCGGCCACGGGCACTTCCCATTGCTGGGTGATCTCGTTCAAGCCTTCGACCGCGAACGGCTTGCTGCCCGCGCGGCGGGTGGGTGGCAAGGCGGCAAGCGCTGCATCGCCCGAGACGATCTGGTCGGCCACGATGGGCGCAAGCGCGTCGATCAGCGGATCGAGCCCGCCACGGCGCTCGACCGGCGGCAGAGGCATCTGCAGCGCGTCCTTCAAATCGACCGAATGCCCGTCGAAACTCGGTTCTATGCCGTGGTCCGGACCGATGCTCGCGGAGCCGATGCCTTCAAAGCCGGGTTCGTGGCGCACCGGCGGCGCATCGGGCGACACCTCGTTTTCGGCCGGGCTCGGACGCTTGGGCGCATTTCGGTGGGTGGACCAGGCGTTGTAGCCCACGACGACTGCCAGCACGAGGCCGCCGGCGATGATCAATGCAATCTGAAAGGTACTCATGGTGAATTCAATACTTTGTGCGGCGCGTGGTTGCTGACTGGCACAAGGACATGGTCAGACCTCCGCCATCGTCAGGGCGGACTCCATGTCCACCGCCACGATGCGCGACACACCTTGTTCCTGCATGGTCACGCCGATCAGCTGCTCGGCCATTTCCATGGCAATCTTGTTGTGACTGATGAAGAGGAACTGCGTTCCCTTCGACATGCTGGCCACCAGCTTGGCATAGCGTTCGGTGTTGGCGTCGTCCAGCGGCGCGTCCACCTCGTCCAGCAGACAGAACGGCGCGGGGTTCAACTGGAAAATCGCGAACACCAGCGCAATCGCGGTCAGCGCCTTTTCTCCGCCCGAGAGCAGGTGAATCGTCTGGTTCTTCTTGCCCGGCGGCTGGGCGATCACCTGCACGCCGGCATCGAGGATTTCGTCGCCCGTCATCACCAGCTTGGCCTGCCCGCCACCGAACAGCTCGGGGAACATGCGGCCGAAATGACCGTTGACGACATCGAAGGTGCCCATGAGCAAGGTGCGCGTTTCAGCGTCGATCTTGCGGATCGCGTCTTCGAGCGTGTTCATCGCCTGCGTCAAATCCTCGGTCTGCGCATCGAGGAAGGTCTTGCGCTCGCGCGCCAGATTCAACTCGTCGAGCGCCGCCAGATTGACCGCGCCCAGATCGGCGATGTTGCGGTGCAGGCGGTCGATTTCGCCCTGCAGCCCGCCGATGCGCACATTGCCCTCGGCAATCGACTGCTGGATCGCGGCCAGATCGGCTTCGGCCTCTTCCAGCAGCGTGGTGTACTGCTCCAGCCCCAGACGCGCGGCCTGTTCCTTGAGCTGGAATTCGGTGATGCGCGAGCGCAGCGGGTCCATGGCGCGTTCGAGCTGCATGCGGCGCTCGTCGCTGGCGCGCAGCTTGGCGGTCAGGTCGTCGTACTGGCTGCGCTGAGCGGCCAGCGACTTCTCGCGTTCGATCTTTTCATCCAGCGCCGTCTGCAGACCGCCTTGCGCAGCGGCTGCCGACAAACGGCCCATTTCGTCTCTGGCGCGCACTTCCTCGTCGGCCAGCGACTTGGCCTGATTGGCCGCCGTCTCGATGGTGCGCGACAGCTCGGCCTTGCGCGCGTCCATGCTGCGCTGGGAGAACACGGCCTCCTGCGCCTGACGCTCCAAGCTGCGCTGCTGCTCGCGACATTCGTTCAACTTGCGTTCGGCATCGATCACGCGCTCGTCCAATTGGGCGTGGCGCTCCTGGCTGTCGGCCAGTTGCATGTCGAGCTCTTCAAAACGCGCTTCGGCGGTCACCTTGCGCTCCTGCAGATCGTTCAACTGCGTTTCGACTTCAGCCAGATCGGCACCGATCTGCTCGCTGCGCGCACGGGTCTGCTCGGCCATCTGCGTGAGGCGCAGCGTCTCCACCTGCAACTCATGCGCGCGGCTTTGGGCTTCCGAAGCTTCACGACGTGCCGTGACCAGGCGCTGCGACGCATCGGCATAGGCGGCTTCGGCGCGGATCAGGGCGGTACGGGACTCTTCGCTGATCAGGACCTGGGCACGCAGTTCCTTTTCGAGATGTTCGATTTCCTGCGCGCGGGCCAGCATGCCGGACTGCTCGGAGTCCTGCGCATAAAAGCTCACGCTGTTGGCCGTGACCGCATGACCGGTCGCCACGTAGATGGTTTCGCCGCCCTTCAATTGCGAGCGACGGTTGAGCGCCTCGTCGAGCGACGTGGCGGTGTAGCAACCCGTCAGCCAATCGACCAGCACGGCGTTCAGACCGGCGTCATTCACTCGCAGCAGATCGGACAGACGCGCCTGACCATTGCCAGCCGCTGCGGCACCCGCCTGCGGTTTGCTGTAGAACGCCAGACGCGCGGGCGGTGCATCGTTGCCGCCGTGGCCGAGAAAGCCGCGCACCATGTCCAGACGCCCTACTTCCAGCGCGTTCATGCGCTCGCGCAAGGCGGCTTCGAGGGCGCTTTCCCAGCCCGGCTCGACGTGGATCTTGCTCCACAGCCCTTGCATGCCTTCGAGGCCATGCTTGGCGAGCCACGGTTGCAGCTTGCCATCAGTCTTGACCTTTTCCTGCAGCGCCTTGAGCGCTTCGAGGCGCGCCGACAGATCGGCCTGACGTCCGCTTTCGGTGTTCACCGTCTGCTGGCGCGCGCGGCGGTCTTCGTCGAGCTGCGGAACGGATTCCTGCAGCTCCATATGCTGTGCTTCGCTGATCTCGGCGAGTTCGGTCGCTTCGTCCAACTGCGAGCGCAGATTGGTCAACCGTGCTTCATCAGGCGCAGCCAGTGCATTGCGATCGGTGCGCAGACGCTCCTGACGCGATTCGAGCTGGCGGCTTTGCTCGCCAAAACCGCGCTGCTCGGCGGCCAGCACCTGAATCTGCTGCTGAATCTGCACGACCGAGCCGCGCTGCTCGCTGGTGCGCTGCTGGCTTTGGCGCAGCGCGTCTTCCAGATCGGGCATCAGCATGGCCTGCTCTTCGACCTGCGCGGCCAGCAGTTCGGCCTTTTCCTCGGCGTCCATGCCTGCGCCGGACAGCGTTTCAAGCTCGATCTCGGCCTCTTCCTTGCGCCCGCTCCACTGGGCGATCTGCTCAGCCAGTTGCGTCAATCGGCTTTCCACGCGCTGGCGGCCTTCGACCACGTAGCGGATCTCGGCTTCCAGCTTGCCGACCTCGGCCGTGGCTTCATACAAACGGCCCTGTGCCTGATTGACCTGATCGCCCGCCGCATAGTGCGCCTGACGAATGGTTTCCAGATCGGCTTCCACGGCGCGCAGATCGGCCATGCGGGCTTCGAGGTCGTTGACCGCCTGCAGGCCCTCGGCGCGCACCTTGGCCTGATCAGCCTCAGAATCGGCGCGCTTGAGGAACCAAAGCTGGTGCTGCTTGAGCGTCACATCGGACTGCAGCGCGTTGTACTTGGCGGCCACCTCGGCCTGCTTTTCGAGCTTTTCGAGGTTGGCGTTCAGCTCGCGAAGAATGTCTTCGACACGGGTCAGGTTCTCGCGCGTGTCCGAGAGGCGGTTTTCCGTCTCGCGGCGGCGCTCCTTGTATTTGGACACGCCCGCAGCTTCTTCGAGGAACAGACGCAGCTCTTCAGGCCGCGACTCGATGATCCGGCTGATCGTGCCCTGCCCGATGATGGCGTAGGCGCGCGGCCCGAGGCCGGTGCCCAGGAACACGTCCTGCACGTCACGGCGACGCACCGGCTGGTTGTTGATGAAGTAGCTGCTGGTGCCGTCGCGCGTGAGCACGCGCTTGACGGCGATTTCAGTGAACTGGTTCCACTGCCCGCCCGCACGGTGGTCGGCGTTGTCGAAGATCAGTTCCACGCTGGAACGGCTGGCCGGCTTGCGGTGAGTCGTTCCGTTGAAGATCACATCCTGCATCGACTCGCCGCGCAACTCGCTCGCCTTGGACTCCCCAAGCACCCAGCGCACGGCGTCCATGATGTTGGATTTGCCGCAACCATTCGGCCCGACCACGCCCACAAGCTGGCCGGGAAGCAGGAAGTTGGTGGGTTCGGCAAACGACTTGAAGCCGGCGAGTTTGATGGAGTTGAGACGCACGAGTCAGGCGGTGTTGATCAGGGCGCAATGAATATTCAGGAGGGAATCATACCGTGCAAGCGCCTCATTCGAGTCTGCCCTGCACAGGTGCTACCAAATTTGACAAAAAACGTTTCCTGGCAAGCCTCTCAGGTGGAGCGTGGCGCAAAGGCGATGATGGCCATGCCAGCGAGCGTTACAGCGCCTCCGACCACATCCCAGAAGCCCGGTTTCACACCATCGACGGCCCAGAGCCAGGCCAGCGCCACGCACACGTAGACACCGCCATAGGCCGCATAGACCCGGCCGGACGCATCGGGATGCAGGGTCAGCAGCCAGGAAAACAGCACCAGACTGGCCGCCGCCGGAACGAGCAGCCAGATGGAGCCGCCCTTGCGCAGCCACAGCCACGGGAGATAACAACCGACGATTTCCGCAATTGCGGTCAATAGATACAAGCCAAGCGTGGTCATGCGCCCGATACTAATCGCTTGAAGCGCCCCCAAAACACTCAAACCGCTGCGGATGACGCCTTGGCATGCGCCAGCGACTGCACCAGCGCCTCGTATTCGCGGATCGGCAGCGGCGGGCTCAGCAGATAGCCCTGCCAGCCGTAGCAATGGTTGCGTTCGAGGAACTGGCGCTGCGCCTCGGTTTCCACACCCTCGGCGGTGACCTGCAGGCCAAGGCTGGTGCCGAGCGCGACGATGGTCTTGGCAATCGCTGCGTCGTTCGGATCGGTCAACACGTCACGCACAAAGCCCTGGTCGATCTTGAGCTCGTCGAGCGGCAGGCGCTTCAAGTACGACAGCGACGAATAGCCGGTGCCGAAGTCATCGAGCGAGAAGCCCACGCCGTAGCTCTTCAGATGCGACATCTTCTTGACCGTGTCGTCGATGTCTTCGAGCAGCAGGCTTTCGGTCAATTCGAGGCGCAGGTGACGCGCATCCGCACCCGTGCTGGCGAGCGCCGCGAGCACCTGTGGCACAAAACCGGCCTGGTGGAACTGGCGCGCGCTCACGTTGACCGACAGGGTCAGTTCGCTGAGCACAGGATCGTTGGCCCAACGCGCCAGTCGCTCGCACGCCGCCTTCAGGCCCCATTCACCCAGGCGCAGGATCAACCCGCTGTCCTCGGCCAACGGAATGAACTGTGCGGGCGAAATCGCGCCCTTTTGCGGATGCTGCCAGCGCAGCAGCGCCTCGGCACCGACGATCCTGCCGTGCAGCATCTGCGGCTGATAGGCAAACTCGAACTGCCCCTGCGCGATGCCGGTACGCATGTCGGCTTCGAGCGCCACACGCGCTTCCACGACGGCCTGCATTTCCGGATCGAAGAAGCGCAAGGCATTGCGCCCCTCGGCCTTGGCGCGATACATGGCAAGGTCACCGCGCTTGAGCAGTTCATCGGCCGACTCGCGCTGCCCATGGAACAGCGTGATGCCTATGGACAGCGTGGTGTGATGGTGCTCGTTGCTCAGTTCGAACGGCTCGCGCATCACATTCAGAATCTTCTGCGCGACCTCTTCCGCTCCGGCCGCAGCCGCCTGTTCGCTCTCGCCGAGCGAGCGCAGCACGACCACGAACTCGTCACCGCCATGGCGGGCCACCGTGTCGTCCGCGTGCACGCAACTGCGCAGGCGCTGCGCGACGATGCCCAGCAGCCGGTCGCCCATGTCGTGGCCCTGGGTTTCGTTGAGGCTCTTGAAGTTGTCCAGATCGAGCATCAGCACCGCGCCATAGCTCTGATGGCGGGCGCTCATCGCCAGTGCTTGCTGCAGGCGGTCGAGCAGCAGACGGCGATTGGGCAGTTGCGTGAGCGGGTCGTAGTAGGCCAAATAACGCGCGCGCTCTTCCACGGCCTTGCGCTGGCTCACGTCCACCAGCGTGATCAGATAGCCTTCGTCATCACCGCCCAGAATCACGCCTGCCATCTCCAATGAGCGCGCATGTCCGCCCTTGTGCGTGATGACGCATTCCATGGCACGGATGTAGCCATTGCCCTCGCGCGCCTCGCGGCAGGCTTCGTCCCAGCGCGTCTGGTACAGTTCCCGCTCCTGCGGATCACGCACCATGGCATCCCACCAGGCGTCGAGACGGCAGATTTCATGCGTGTCGTAACCGCAGATCTGGGAAAAGCGTTCATTGCTGAAATCGAAACTGCCATCCCGCACCATGCCGATGCCGATCGGCAGACGGTCCAGAATCCCGCGCAGCCGCTCTTCGCTGGTGCGCAGCGCCTCTTCCATCTGCTTGCGCTCGGTGATGTCCAGAACCACCGAGACGTTGTGCATCGGACGCCCTTTGCGATGCGACACCGGCGTGACCGTCACATCGACCCAGACGGGCTTTCCGTCCTTGCGCAGATAGCGCTTTTCCATACGCACCGACGCCAGTTCGCCGACGATCATGCGCCGCAGGCGATCCCCGCCCACCTCGGCGTCATCGGGGTGGGTCAGGTTCTGAAAGCCCTTGCCCTCGATCTCTTCGACCGTGTAACCCAGCATGTTGGCAAACGTCTGGTTGGCGCGTTCGATCTTGAAGGTGTCGCACGCCACCTGGATGATGCCCACGGCCGCCTGACCGAACAGCGTGCGAAAGCGCTCCTCGCTGGCCAGCAGAGCGGCATTGACGTCATCCGCATGGCTGAGCGCCTGCTGACGGCGCAGACTGAGCAGAATCACCAGCGCCGTCAGCAGCGCGGTAAGCAGCATGCCCGCCCCTGCCATCAGCGCGGGCAGATTGCGCTCCAGCGGTGAGAGCAGCGGCGTCGTGTGCTCGAAGCTCAGCCGCCACAGGCGACCGCCGAAATGCACATCTTTCTGAATGCGCAGACCATCGGCCCCCACGGCTGGCGCGGATTGGTAGATCGGCGCTGGCACTTTGAGCGGCACCAGCAAGCCGTCCGCATCAAGCTCACCCAGGTCGTTCATGTTCAGCGCCAGATGCTCCCAGTGCCCTTCTGTTTTGACGTTGTCGACAAGGTCGCTCATGCTCACGGCCACATCCACCGTGCCGATGAAATCACCGTCCTTGTTCAGCGCATCCAGAGCCGCAAACACCGGCATGCGCATGACCACGCCCGTGCTCGCGGTGTCGGCCTTCTGGATCAGCGAAAACGGCGCGGAGATCGCTATGTTCTTGGTGTCGCGCGCCCGCACCACCGCCTGCATGTTCAGGGGCTGCGCGTGCATCTCAAGGCCCTCGATGCCCTCGTTGCCCTTGTGCGGCCACAGATACTCGATCACGAAGTATTCGGGCCAGAAATCTGCGGGTTTGAAATCGAAATTCCGGGTCGAATGCCCGGAAAGGGACGGTTCACCGCGTGTGCGCTTGAGGAATTCCTCGCGGTCGGCCCCCGCCACATGGCGGGTGAACGACACCCCGAGCGCGCCCGGATGGCGGCGGCTCAGTTCCATATTGCTCGCGAGCTTCTCGAAGTCGCGTCGCTGCAACTGCGGATTGAGCTTGAGCACGCCCTGCAGGCCGCTCAGGATATCCATGTACGACTGGAACCTGCGCTGCACCGTCTGCGTATAGGCACTCGCCTCTTGCTCGAAGCGCATCTGCGCCACGTCCGTCGCCGAATTTTGCTGATGCCGCCAAAGCGCAAAGCTGCCCAGCGAGCCCAGAATGGCAACCGTCAGGCCTGGTACCCAGAACCTGAGCGGAAAGCGCGACGAAGGGAGCTCGGACATCAAGGAGTCAGGTGAACCTGAAGAGTGGATGGAGGGAGCTGGAAACGTTGAAAACGATTATGTTTCCAGCTATGCACGAATTGCAACCAATAGTTATGCAATCTGCATTTTCTTACATATAGACGTTACAGGTTCAGCGGATATTTCAGAACCCGAAGGCCTTGGCAACGTGGAAGCCTTGCGACTGCCCAATCACCAGTATTCAGCATGCTTGACTGTGAAACTTGCTGGATTCTGTCGCCGCACCTCCAACGCGGATTCATTGACCTTTGTTCATCAAAAGCCAAGTATTCAAGGCTTGTGATCCATTCACGCCGTTTGCATAAATGCAACAAACAATCAATCCACGCATGACCGACATCAATGTGACAGACCACGGATTCAAGAAGAAGTGGAAAGGATAAACCTGAATCATGTCACTAAATGACTGACAGGCCCTTGAAATGTTACGGTCTCTCGGCGGTAGTCGGACAATTGGGTGCCCCACCCGTACCATCGCAGCAGGAGTTACATACGAGTGTTGTTCGATTTTTTTGAGAGGCGTGTTCCGCCCTACCCGCCCAACGATCCCGCGCTGCCGCCCAAGGGCTTTTTCGCCTTTCTGTGGGCCTGCACGCAGGGCATGCGTGGCTGGATCGGGTTGTTGACGCTGACTTCGGCCCTGTTGTCGGTCTACGAAGCCTTTCTGTTTGCGGTGATGAGCCGCGTTGTCGACTGGCTGTCGAGCACGCCCGCGGCCAATCTCTGGCAGGTGCACGAAGGCAGCCTCACCGGCATCGCCGTGATCCTGTTGATGAGCATTGTTCTGCTCGGCCTGCACACCTTGGTGATGCATCAGGTACTGGCTATCAACTTCCCGATGCGCATGCGCTGGGTCTTTCACAAGCTGATGCTGGGCCAGAGCATGTCGTTCTACGCGGACGAATTCGCAGGCCGCATCACCACCAAGATCATGCAGACCGCGCTGTCGGTGCGCGAAGTGGTGTTCATCGTCGTCGATGTGCTGGTTGGCGTGGGCGTGTATTTCGTCAGCATCCTGCTGCTGGCGGCAAGCTTCAACTGGCGCATGATGGTGCCGTTCGGCATCTGGCTGGCCTGCTACACCGCTGCCTGCTTCTACTTTGTTCCGCGCCTGGGCAAGATCGGCAAGGAGCAGGCCGATGCCCGCTCGCTGATGACGGGCCGCGTGACCGACGCCTATACCAACATCGCCACGGTCAAACTGTTCGCCCACACCCGCCGCGAGGCAGAGTACGCGCGCAACGCCATGGACTCGTTCAAGAAGACCGGCTACGACCAGATGCGCCTCGTCAGCCAGTTCGAGTTGACCAACCACGCCATGATCACGCTGCTGATTCTCTCCAGCTCGGGCTTTGCGCTCTGGCTGTGGACGCACGGCGAAGTCGGCACCGGCGTGGTCGCGGCTGTGATCGCCATGGCGCTGCGCATATCGGGCTATTCGCACTGGGTGATGTGGCAGATGACCGGCCTGTTCGAGAACATCGGCACGATCCAGGACGGCATCGTCACGCTGACCAAGCCGCGCACCATCGTGGATGCGCCAACCGCCAAGCCGCTGGTGGTCGAGCAAGGCCGCATCCATTTCGAGAACGTGAGCTTCGGCTACAAGGACGGCGGCAAGCGCGTCATCGACCATCTCGATCTGAACATTCGCCCCGGCGAGCGCATCGGCCTGATCGGCCGCTCGGGCGCGGGCAAGTCCACGCTGGTGAACCTGCTTCTGCGCTTTCACGACGTACAAGGTGGCCGCATCACCATCGATGGACAGGACCTGCGCGAAGTCACGCAGGACAGCCTGCGCGGCGCGATCGGGATGGTCACACAGGACACCTCGCTGCTGCACCGTTCGATGCGCGACAACATTCTCTATGGCCGCCCCGACGCGACCGAAGAGCAAATGCGCGCCGCCTCGCTCAAGGCCGAGGCCTCGGAATTCATCGACAACCTCACCGACCTGAAGGGCCGCAGCGGCTACGACGCTCAGGTCGGCGAGCGCGGCGTGAAGCTCTCGGGCGGCCAGCGCCAGCGCGTGGCGATTGCGCGCGTGATGCTCAAGGATGCGCCGATTCTGCTGCTCGACGAGGCCACCAGCGCCTTGGACAGCGAGGTGGAAGCCGCGATCCAGCAGAGTCTGGACGGACTCATGCATGGCAAGACCGTGATCGCGATTGCCCACCGCCTGTCCACCATCGCGGCGATGGACCGCCTCGTCGTCATGGACAAGGGCCAGATCGTCGAGCAAGGCACGCACCAGGAACTGCTGGAAAAGGCAGGCATCTACGCCAAGCTCTGGGCGCACCAGAGCGGCGGCTTCCTCGGCGAGAACTCCAGCGAGCACCTGATCGCCAGCTGAGGTTTTCGAAAAATCGTCAGTTGTGCGATTCGGGGCCCGATGCCTGACCGGCAGTCAGCTCCTTCTCGGGCAACTGCATGAACAGCACGGTGGCCGCCAGCGTCAGCAGGCCCATCACGATGAAGGAAGCACGGAAAGCCCACAGCGTGTCGTTCGCCGTGGCGCTTCCCCAATGCGCCTGAAAACCGGCCAGCACCGCTCCGGCAATCGCCACGCCCATGCCCATGGAGAGCATCTGCACCATCGACAGCAGGCTGTTGCCGCTGCTGGCGAAGTTCGGCAGCAGGTCCTTGAGCGTCACGGTGTTCATGGCCGAGAACTGCAGCGAGTTGATCGCGCCGAAGATCAGCAGTTGAACGATCAGCACCGGCGTCGGCATGTTCGGCGAGATGAAGGCGAAACTCGCGATCAGCAGCGCCAGCACCCAGGTGTTGGTCACCAGCACCTGACGATAGCCATAGTGGTAGATCACCTTGGTCACGAAGCGCTTCATGGCCATGCTGCCGATGACGGTGGGCAGCATCATCATGCCCGCGTGCATGGGCGAGAAACCGAGACTCACCTGCAGCACCAGCGGCATCATGAACGGCATGGCCGAGCTGCCCAGACGCGAGAACAGATTGCCCAGCAGGCCCACACGCAAGGTGCGAACGGTGAAGAGTTCGGGCGCAAACAACGGCTCGGGCTTGCGCAGCGCGTGCAGCCAGTAGCCGCACAGGCACGCCAGCCCGAACACCAGCATGATAAGCGCCGAAGCTCCCCGCACGCCCCCACCGCTGGCCATGCCTTCGACGGCCAGCGAAACCAGCGCCATGCCCGCAGCCAGCATCAGATAGCCGAGCAAGTCAAAAACGCGCGGCGGCATCTTTTCGCCAACCGGCATGTATTTGCTCGCCGCCACCAGCCCGATCAGACCGACCGGTACGTTCACCCAGAAAATCCAGTGCCAGGAGGCGAACTCCACCATCCAGCCGCCGAGCGTCGGGCCAATCAGCGGACCGACCAGCCCCGGAATCGCCACAAAGCTGATCGCACGGATGAACTGCTCGCGCGGAAAAGCCCGCAGCACGGCCAGTCGCCCGACCGGCAGCAGCAGCGCGCCGCCCAGCCCCTGCACCACGCGCGAGGCGACCAGCAATTGAAGATTGGGAGACAACGCGCACAGCACCGAGCCGAGCACGAACAGCGCAATCGCCGCCATGAACACGCGCCGCGTGCCGAACTTGTCAGCCAGCCAACCCGAGGCAGGAATCAGCACCGCCATCGCGAGCGAATACGCCACGATGACCGAATGCATCTGCAGCGGACTCTCGCCCAGCTCCTCGGCCATCGCAGGCAACGCCGTGTTGACGATGGTGCCGTCGAGCGTCTGCATGAAGAACCCGAGCGACACCAGCCACAGGAGTTTGTTCTTGTACGGAGAAAGCTCGGTGGCGGGCGTGGATGTCATGTGCAGCAGTAATCGATCAGAGGCGCGAAGTCTTCGAGTTTGCCACCGCAGCCAGGCCTGCGCTTTGGATTGTCTAAAAGCGTATTGCTTGGCTACGCCATTGGGTGGCCACAAGCACAGCATCGAGAGCACGCCTGGAAATCGCTCGAAAGTTACAACATAGTTATAATTTTTTGCAAATCCATCCACTCTCCGCCACTAACATGGCTAGTCCCTTGAAGGAGGTCGAAAAATGGAAATTGCGATCCGGAACATCGGCAACAGCAAAGGCATCGTGCTGCCGAAATCGTTGCTGGCTCAGGCCGGTCTGGAAGGCGAAGCCGTGGCGGACGTGCTGTTGGAAGATGGTGCAATCGTTCTGCGCAAGCCCTCGAAGCCATCGCGTGCCGGATGGGCCGAGGCCGCCAAGGCCATCGCCGCGCAGGACGAAGACAAGTTGCTCATGGGCGAATTCCCGAACGCGGACGACGCGGAGAACACATGGTGAAGCGCGGCGAGATCTGGGTGATCAACCTTGATCCCACCATTGGGAGCGAAATTCAGAAAACCCGCCCCTGCGTGATTGTTTCGCCAGCCGACTTGCATGATCACTTGCGCACGGTGATCGTCGCGCCGATGACGTCCCTGGGATTTGCCGCCCCGTTTCGTGTTCCGGTCACCCACGATGGGAAAAAAGGCTTGATCGTGCTCGATCAGCTCCGGTCCGTCGATCAGGCCCGATTGGTCCGAAAGGCTGGCAGCCTGCCAAGCAAGACACTCGATGAAGTATTGTTGAGGCTGCAGGAAATTTTCGCCAGATAGCACGGAAGCCCACGATTGGGCTTCCTGTTGGGTCTCAACGCATCAAGCCTGCTGCGACTGCTCGACGTGCTCGATTTCGGCAGGCGTCATCAACGCTTGCGAAGCGCGCTTGCCGCGCAGCCACGCATAGGCAGCACCCAGAATCGCGAACCAGATCGGGGTGGCGATCAGAGCCGAGCGGGTGTCGGCCTCGAAGGTCAGCAGCACAAGAATGAAGGCGAAGAACGCCAGGCACAGACCACACATCACCACGCCGCCGGGCATGCGGTATTTGGAGGCTGCGTGCAGTTCTGCGCGGGTGCGGCGGTACTGGATGTAGGACAGCAGGATCAGCGACCAGACGAACATGAACAGAATCGCCGAGATGGTGGTCACCAGCGTGAAGGCTTCGACCAGATCGGGGATCACCCACATCATGAATGCCCCGCCCAGCAGGCAGATGCACGAGAACAGCAGGCCGCGCGAAGGCACGCTGGCCTTGGAGAGCACGCCGAACGAGCGCGGAGCGTCGCCCTTCAATGCCAGGCCGAACAGCATGCGGCTGGTCGAGAACACGCCGCTGTTGGCCGACGATGCAGCAGACGTCAGCACCACGAAGTTGATGATGCCTGCGGCTGCGGGCAGACCGGCCAGAACGAAGAGTTCGACGAACGGGCTCTTGCTGGGCACCACGTCGCGCCACGGGGTGACGGCCATGATGGCGATCAGCGCGCAGACGTAGAAGATGATGATGCGCACGGGGATCGAGTTGATCGCGCGTGGCAGCGTCTTTTCGGGGTCCTTGGCTTCGGCGGCCGTCGTGCCGACCAGCTCAATGCCGACGAAGGCGAACACGGCGATCTGGAAACCCGCGAAGAAGCCCATCGCGCCATGCGGGAACATACCACCGTCGTTCCACAGGTTCGACAGGCTGGCGACGCGGCCTGCGGGTGAGCTGAAGCCCGTCGTGACCATGTAGATGCCGGTACCGACCAGCGTGGCGATGGCGACGATCTTGATCATCGCGAACCAGAATTCGATCTCGCCGAACAGCTTCACGGTGAGCAGGTTCAGCGACAACAGCAGACCGACGCAGAGAATGGCCGGTGCCCATTGCGGAATGTCCGGAAACCAGAACTGCGCGTAGGCCGAGATGGCGATCACGTCGGCGATGCCGGTGATGATCCAGCAGAACCAGTAGGTCCAGCCGGTGAAGAAGCCCGCCCAGGGGCCGAGCAGATCGGCCGAGAAGTCGATGAACGAGCGGTATTTCAGGTTGGACAGCAGCAGCTCGCCCA
The DNA here is from genome assembly GCF_011305535.1 of Diaphorobacter sp. HDW4B. Taxonomy (GTDB): domain Bacteria; phylum Pseudomonadota; class Gammaproteobacteria; order Burkholderiales; family Burkholderiaceae_C; genus Diaphorobacter_A. The sequence continues at coordinate 5,103,122 of NZ_CP049905.1, read as the reverse complement.
TCGCGCGCATCACGAAGAACAGCATGATGCCGATGATCGCGTACACGAAGACGATGGAGGGACCGGCCAGGCTGATGGTTTTGCCCGAGCCCATGAACAGACCCGTGCCGATGGCACCGCCGATGGCGATCAGTTGAATGTGGCGGTTGGTCAGGTTGCGCTGCAGGTCTTCTTGACCCTGCTGCGCGTGCTGACTGGCGGGCTTGGCCGACTGGGTCATGGGCGGAACTCCGTGAAAGGAAAGAAACAGCGCAAAGGCCAAGGCCGCCTGTAGGCAGGCAGGCCGTGTCCGAATCACAAACCAGCTCGGACATGAAAACAAATCACGGATCGCGGGAGGATGTGAGAGCGCACGAATTGCCAGCCAATGATGCTGCGGCAATCCGCGAGGTTTCTTGAAAACGTTGCTCTATGAAGAGAGAAATCAAAAACTTCCGTTATTTTATTCCTCAAGCTTGCAAGATGCTTGCGAGCCTCGGAGTTTCAGCGCTGGATCAACGCCTGCCTTGGACATCCGGCTGCAGCAGCGCCCTTTCCTGCTGCGCGACCTCCTTGAGCAGCGTCCACACCGCCTGAATGCGCGCGAGCTGCTTGGCCTCCTGCGGCATGCTCATCCAAAAGGTGCGGGTAAACATCGCCTCCTGCGGCAGAACGCGGCTCAGCACCGGGTCACGGTCGGCCAGAAACGCAGGCAGCACGCCAAGCCCTGCGCCGATGCGCACCGCCTCGTACTGCGCGGTGATGCTGGTGCTGCGGAACGCAAACCGCTCGGGCGCGTGGAGCTGGTCGATGAACTGCAGCTCCTTGGTGAACAGCAGGTCATCCACATAGTTCACGAAAGCATGGTGGCGCAGATCCTCGCGCTGGGTGACCAGCGGTCTGCGGGCCAGGTACTCGCGTTGACCGTAGAGGCACAGCGTGTAGTCGGCCAGTTTGGTGACGATGACGGAGCCGCGCGTCGGGCGCTCCAGCGAGATGACGATGTCGGCCTCGCGCCGCGACAGATGCAGCAGTCGCGGCAAGGCCAGCAGGTCGATGGACAAGCCCGGATGCTCCAACGTGAAACGCGCCAGATGCGCCGCCAGAATCGAGGTGCCGAAGCCTTCCGTCACGCCCACGCGCACCAGACCGGTCAGCCCGGACGCGCCACTGTGCGCCTCGGCCGAGCTTTCCACGCCCATCACGGCGGTTTCCATGGCTTCGACGGCGGGCAGCAATTGCCGCCCTGCTTCGGTCAGCCGATGACCCGAGGCTTCGCGCGCGAACAGCGGCACGCCCATCTGTTTTTCGAGCGCCTGAATCCGCCGCGCGACCGTCGTGTGCTCCACGCCCGTGCGCCGAGCCGCCGCAAGCAGGGTGCCTGCGCGGGCGAGTTCGAGGAAGTAGCGCAGATTGTCCCAGTCCATGTTGATCCATCCGTGGCTTGCATCTCACCCGGTTGTGCAAATTTGCAAAACCAGAATGCAGTATTGTCTCTGGACTAGACATATTTGCACAACTACCATTCGCCTATTACTTACCAACCCACCGGGTTCCAAGGAGACACCAATGAACGCACCTGCCAATTCCCAAGTGCTGGCCCCTACCGTCAAGTTGCTCATCGACGGCAAGTTCGTCGAGTCCAAGACCACCCAGTGGCGCGACGTGGTGAACCCGGCCACTCAGCAAGTGCTGGCCCGCGTTCCTTTCGCGACGCCTGAGGAAATCAATGCCGCAGTCGCTTCCGGCAAGGCTGCATTCAAGACCTGGAAGAAGACCCCCATCGGCGCACGTGCCCGCATCTTCCTGAAGCTGCAGCAACTGATCCGCGAAAACATGTCCGAGCTGGCCGCTCTGCTGACCGCCGAGCAAGGCAAGACCCTGCCCGACGCCGAAGGCGACGTGTTCCGCGGCCTCGAAGTGGTCGAGCACGCAGCCAACATCGGCACGCTGCAACTGGGCGAGCTGGCCAACAACGTGGCCAATGGCGTGGACACCTACACCATCAACCAGCCACTGGGCGTGTGCGCCGGCATCACACCGTTCAACTTCCCAGCGATGATTCCGCTGTGGATGTTCCCGATGGCGATTGCCACCGGCAACACCTTCGTGCTGAAGCCTTCCGAGCAAGACCCGATGGTCACCATGCGCCTGTGCGAACTGGCACTGGAAGCGGGCGTGCCCGCTGGCGTGCTGAACGTCATCCACGGCGGTGAAGACGCAGTGAACGCCATCTGCGATCACCCCGATATCAAGGCGATCAGCTTTGTCGGTTCGACCAAGGTCGGCACCCATGTCTACAACCGCGCCAGCCTGAACGGCAAGCGCGTGCAGTGCATGATGGGCGCGAAGAACCACGCCATCGTCATGCCCGACACCAACAAGGATCAGGCTCTGAACGCCTTGGCTGGCGCGGCTTTCGGCGCGGCAGGTCAACGCTGCATGGCGCTGTCTGTGGTCGTTCTGGTGGGCGAAGCGCAGAAGTGGATTCCCGATCTGGTCGAAAAGGCCAAGACGCTCAAGGTTTCCGGTGGCACTGAAAAGGGTACGGACGTGGGCCCAGTGGTGTCCTGCGCAGCGCTGTCCCGCGTGGAAAGCCTGATCGAGCGCGGCATTGCCGACGGCGCCAAGCTGGAACTCGACGGTCGCAAGCCGAACGTGCCCGGCTACGAAAAGGGCAACTTCGTGGGTCCAACGATCTTCTCCGGCGTCAAGCCCGGCATGTCGGTCTATGACCAGGAAATCTTTGGCCCCGTGCTGTGCATCGCCGAAGCCGCCGACATCGACGAAGCCATCGAATTCATCAACGCCAACCCGAACGGCAACGGCACGGCGATCTTCACGCAGTCCGGCGCAGCGGCCCGCAAGTTCCAGGAAGACATCGACGTTGGCCAGATCGGCATCAACGTGCCAATCCCCGTGCCAGTCCCACTGTTCTCGTTCACCGGCAGCCGCGCTTCCAAGCTGGGCGATCTGGGCCCCTACGGCAAGCAAGTCGTGATGTTCTACACACAGACCAAAACGATCACCGCGCGCTGGTTTGACGACTCCACGACCAGCCACGGCGTGAATACCACCATCAGCCTGAAGTAAGGCGGCGGATGCAACCAGGCTCGCGTGCTGTGTTCAAAGCGCAGTGCGCGGGCTTTGTTGTTGAAGGCGTTGCAAGGCGTGGTGAAATCGGTCGCATGTTTGCAAATCTGAATTCATTCAAGCGAGCGGCAGCACATGTCGCGCTGACCGTGGCGCTGTGTTCGGGCGCATCCGCTGCCCTGGCACAGGCCGGAGCCGATTGCGTTCCCGATGGCACCATCGCCGAAGTCAACGCCTGCGCCGTCAAGAAGTTTCAGGAAGCCGATTCGGCACTGAACATCTACTACGGCGATGTGATGACCGCACTGTCCGCGCACGAGCGCCCGCAGCTGCGTCAGGATCAGAACAAATGGCACAGCACGCGCCGCGATTACTGCAAGCGGCACAACCGTGGCAAGGAAGGCGATCCCCACTGGGTGCGCCTGTACCACGAATGCATGGTCAAGGTGACGCAGTCGCGGCGCATCGCGCTGTCGCAATGGCTGCATACCGGCAACCCGCCGCCGCCCGAAGCCAGCCTGCCAACGCAGTAAGCAGCCAACCCACAAGACACAGAATTTCCGAGGAGACATCCCGCCATGGACTTTGAACTGACCGAAGACCAACGCGCCTTTGCCGACACCGCGCGCACCTTTGCCGAAGCCGAGTTTGCCCCACATGCGGGCCACTGGGACGCCGAAGGCATCTTCCCGCGCGAGGCCATCGCCAAGGCGGGCGAGCTGGGCTTCTGCGGCCTGTACGCGCCGGAAAATGCCGGTGGCCTCGCCCTGCCCCGCCTCGACGCCACGCTGGTGTTCGAAGAACTCGCTGCGGTCGATCCATCGACCACCGCCTTCATCACCATCCACAACATGGCGACCTGGATGCTCGGCACCTGGGCAACCGACGAAGTGCGCAACGAATGGGGCGAGCAGCTCACCAGCGGCCAGAAGCTCGCAAGCTACTGCCTGACCGAACCGGGTGCAGGCTCCGACGCCGCTTCCATCAAGACCCGCGCCGAACTTGTCGGCAACGAATACATCATCAACGGCAGCAAGGCCTTCATCAGCGGCGCGGGCTCGACCGACGTGCTGGTGCTGATGGCACGCACGGGCGATGCGCAATCGGGCGCGGCTGGCATCAGCGCGTTTGTCGTGCCAGCGAATGCCGAAGGCGTCAGCTACGGCAAGAAGGAAGAAAAAATGGGCTGGAACAGCCAGCCCACGCGCGTGATCAGCTTTGATAACGTGCGCATTCCCGCGCAGAACCTGCTGGGCCGCGAAGGCGAAGGCTTCAAGATCGCGATGAAGGGCCTCGATGGTGGCCGCATCAACATCGCCACCTGCTCGGTCGGCGCGGCGCAAGGCGCGTTGAAGCAAGCGCAAAGCTACATGCAGGAACGCAAGCAATTCGGCAAGCCGATCGCCAGCTTCCAGGCCCTGCAATTCAAGCTGGCCGACATGGCAACCGAACTCGTCGCCGCCCGCCAGATGGTGCGCCTGGCCGCGAGCAAGCTCGATGCGGGCGCACGCGACGCCTCCACCTACTGCGCCATGGCCAAGCGCTTTGCGACCGATGCGGGCTTCAACGTCTGCAACGACGCGCTGCAACTGCACGGCGGCTACGGCTACATCCGCGAATACCCGCTGGAGCGCCTGATGCGCGACTCGCGCGTGCACCAGATTCTGGAAGGCACCAACGAAATCATGCGCGTGATCATCGCGCGGCGCATGCTGGAAGGCGATGCGCCGGATGTGATTCGCTGACGCACAGTCTCCTTACGCTCCTGCCAATTTCCGGTCATGCCCCCCCGCCCGCTCACCGACGAAACCCTGCAGCTCATCGCCGCAGTGCGCGATGCCTTGGTGCATTGCGCTGACGTCGAGGAACGCACGATGTTTGGCTGGTATGTGTTCATGGTGGACGGCAAGATGTGCCTTGGCGTCAAGGGCGATGAGCTGCTGGTGCGCTTGCCGCCGTCGGAACACGACCGCGTGGCCGAGCGCCCCGGCGTGCGCACGCTGGACGCGCAAGGAAAGATGCAAGGCTATTTCTGCGTCGAGCCGTCCGCCTACGCCACGCGCGCGCAATGGCAGGAATGGGTGGATGGAGCGCTGGCCTACAACCCGAGTGCCAAGGCATCCGCTCGCCGCAAGCCTGCCGCAAAAAAGGCTCCGGCGAAAGCAGCCACCAAAACCACAAAGAAGAAGCGTCACAGCATCTTCGAAAGCGATCTGTAATTCGGCCCACCACGGAAGGATCTGCATATGTCAGTACGCATCGTTCAACTCGGCACCCCGCGCAGCAAGGATGAGGGCCTGCGCATCGGCACCGTGCGACGTCCGCCGCGTGGCGTGCCCAAGGCCGAATTCGCGACGCGCAATTACTACGACGTGTGGTATCCCGAACTCTCGCCCGAGCCCGATCTGATGACGCTCGCACAAGAGGCCGTGAAGCTGTTCGCTGACGGCCAGGACGCCGAAGCCACCAAGCTCTGGGCGCAGTTCGACAAACAGTTCCGCAAGCAACTCGCCGATGCAGCCAGCAGCCGCACGCTCGACCTGCTGGCTGCGCTTTCACAAACGGCGGCGTTTTCCATCGGCTGCTATTGCGACGAAGAACGACGCTGCCATCGAAGCATTCTGCGTTCTCTGCTGAAAGAACGCGGCGCTTTGATTGCCGAATAGACAAGCCAACCAACCATTCAACCAACCACCTTCCAATCAGGAGACAACACTCATGCAAATCGCATTCATCGGCCTCGGCAACATGGGCGCGCCCATGGCCATCAATCTGCAGAAGGCAGGTCACAGCGTCAAGGCGTTCGATCTGTCCAAGGACGCCTGCGAACGCGTGAAGGCCGAAGGCGCGCAGGTCGCCACGTCTGCCGAAGACGCGGTTCAAGGCGCGGAAGTCATCGTGACCATGCTGCCTGCGAGCCAGCATGTCGAAGGTCTGTTCCTCGGCAGCAATGGCAAGGCAGGTCTGCTCTCCACCATCACCAAGGGCGCGCTGATCATCGACTCGTCCACCATCGCCGGTGCCACCAGCCAGAAGGTCGCCAAGGCCGCTGAAGCAGCCGGCATCGCCTTCATCGACGCACCGGTTTCCGGCGGCACGGGCGGCGCGATTGCGGGCACGCTGACCTTCATGGTCGGCGGCTCCGACGCGAACTTGGAGCGCGCACGTCCGCTGCTCGAGAAGATGGGCAAGAACATCTTCCACGCGGGTGATGTGGGCGCAGGCCAGACCGCCAAGATCTGCAACAACATGCTGCTTGGCATCCTGATGATCGGCACCAGCGAAGCCATCGCCATGGGCGTGGCCAACGGTCTCGACCCCAAGGTGCTCTCAGAAATCATGCGCCGCAGCTCCGGTGGCAACTGGGCGCTGGAGGTCTACAACCCCTTCCCCGGCGTGCAGGAAGCCTCGGCCGCCACGCGCGGCTACACCGGCGGCTTCGGCACCGATCTGATGCTCAAGGACCTGGGCCTGGCACAGGAATGCGCGATGTCGGTGAAGGCCAGCACGCCACTGGGCGGCATGGCGCGCGCAATCTATGCGGCGCACAGCATCGGCGGTCACGGCGGTGAAGACTTCTCCAGCATCATCAAGATGCTGCAGACGAAAAAAGCCTGACGGCATTGCACAGGTCTTGTGTGAGCCCCACAATGGCGGCTCATGCAAGACGCTATGCCTGAATACTACGCAGCCCGCGCCAAGGAATACGACGCGATCTACCTGAAACCCGAGCGCCAAAGCGATCTGCGAGCCATGGAGGCCTGGCTTCCAACGCAGATTGGCTCGGGCTCCATTCTCGAAATCGCCTGCGGAACGGCTTACTGGACGCAGTTCTACGCCCCGCATTGCAAGCACGTGCTGGCCATCGACGCCGCCATCGAAACACTTGAAATCGCCCGAGCACGTGTGCCGCTCACGCAAGTGCAGTTCACCGTCGGCGACGCCTACCAACTCCCCTCTTCCCCCGATTGCTTCGATGCCGCATTCGCAGGCTTTTGGTGGTCGCATGTGCCGGTTGACCGTCAACACGAGTTTCTGCGCGGCTTGCATCAATCGCTCAAGCCCGGCGCGCAGGTCGTGCTGATCGACAACCGTTATGTGGAAGGCAGCAGCACGCCGATCTCCGACCGCGATGGGGACGGCAACACTTACCAGACACGTCTGCTCAAGGACGGCAGTGCACATCGGGTACTCAAAAACTTTCCGACCGCGCAGCAGTTGCGCGATGTGGCTGCGCCCTATGCTTCTCAGATCGAGGTCATCGAATGGCCCTACTTCTGGGCGCTGAGCTACCGCCTCGCATGAAAGAGCCGAGCATGCATAACCCCAAACGCGACTTCATCAAACTGGCTGCGCTGGGCTTGGGTGCCAGCGCACTCAATGCACAGGCCCAGCACGCCCCCAAGGCCGCCAAAGGCCCCGTACTGCTCACGGTGAGCGGCCTCATCGGCGCGGGCAATCGCGGCGCTTTCGATCCGCAGCTTGACCAGCTCATGGGCAAACATCAGGTGCGATTCGACAAGGCCCATGCCTTCGATTTCGCCGCGATGACCGCCCTGCCCGCCGTCACCATCGAACCGACGCTCGAATACGACGCGAAGAAGCATGTGCTCAAAGGCCCCCTGTTCAGCGATGTGATGAAAGCCGCTGGCGTCAAATGGGCGGCGAATCTCTCGTTCCTCGTGCGCGCCATCGACGGCTATGGCGTGGCGATTTCGGCTGCAGAAATCACCAACCGCCGCTTCATCATCGCCACCCATCTGGACGGCCAGGCGCTGGCACTCGGCGGCATCGGGCCACTGTGGTCGGTGTATGAACCGGATCGCTTTGCGGACGTAGCAAACAAACCGCTCAAGGAACGGTTTGCGCTGTGTCCGTGGGGGACTTATCAGATCGACGTGACGGCTGGCTGATCCGCTTTTCTCGGACTCGGAGAACCCAGCTACTGACGCTCTGGCAAGGCGCGCATCACATTGTTCATGACCGCATCACGCCATTGCGGTCGCGCCAGAACGATCGGCAGAAGTCCGCGATGTTCGGCATCGGGAATGACGAGCAGTTCCCGCTCGCTGGCGCTGGTCGCCGAAGCGTAAAGCCGCTCGGGAATTTCGAGTGGAATCACGCCGTCCTTCTCGGCCGCGATCACCAGAAGCCGTCCACGGAAACGCCCAAGGATCTCCCAGGCATCGCTGTCGGCCCAACTGCGAGGTTGGCGGATGATGTCGGAAAACGCGGGGCCGAACGGCACGTTCAAGGCTTCGGGCGTGTAGATGCCGGGCACCACCAGAATCAGCGATTGCAACGGCAGCATCTCGCTCAATCGAATGGCGTTGTAGGCACCCATGCTGATGCCGAGCACGGTGCTCGGCGCAATGTTGGCGTGCCGGATTACGGACATCGCCTGTTGCTGGCGACTCAGCAGCGATGACTCGGCAAACGCACCGCCCGTCCTGCCGTGACCAATGCAATCGAAAGCGGTGGAGCCGATGTCATGTTCCAGCAGGGCGTGTCGCAAACCACTGAAAATGTTGATGTTGCCAGCCCCGCCGCCATGGATGGCAAAGAGGTGAAGCGCAGACTCTCCCGGCAATGTGTTCGCATGAAGATGGCGTCCACTGAATGGGACGGCAAATGTCGAGGCGGTAGCAAGCGAATGCGTGAGGGTCATTTTTTTGGAAGCGGTCAAGGGGCGCTGGTCTGCAGGAGCGAGCAAGGATGGATTATCCAACCGGCAATTCGTCCCCTCCTCCTACAAGCCAGCCTCTGGCGTGTGTCACGTGGAATCGTCAAAATCGGCAGACCGTGCCAAAAGCACTGGTCCCGATTCTTCAGGAGTGCTCACACCCATGCCCCGTACATCCAAAACCCGCTCCACTGGTCGCCAACTGGCGGAACTGAGCGTTGCCGCACCGCACGTGATCGCCCATCGCGTCACGCGCATGGCGCTGGCTTCGCCGACAGGGCCATCGCGGCGCGACCAAAAGGAATTCACCGGCATGATCGCTGAAAAGCAGATCGCCTTCGCGCAATCGTGGTGGACGCTGTGCATGGAGATGGGCAAGGCGCAGCAGGCGTTTTTCCTGTCGTGGATGCGTGGTCCGATGGCGTTTTCCAGTCAGCTCTCGCGCATGCCGACGACGCTGGAGCGCATCAGTTCCCGATCGGTCGCACCGATTCATCGCAAGGCAGTCCAGAACTCCAAGCGGCTGGCGCGCACCAGCCTGATCTGATCTGAACTGCACGACGATGACCAAAGCCTCGCCGCCCACCGTCAAGGTCACGATGCTGATCCGCAAGCCGGTGGCCGAGGTGTTCAACGCGTTCGTCGATCCGAAGATCACCACCCAATTCTGGTTCAACCGCGCCAGCGGCGCGCTCAATCAGGGCGCGACGGTGACGTGGTTCTGGGATCACTACGGCGTGAGCGCGCAGGTCAAGGTCGTCACGCTGGACACCAACCGGCGTCTGGTGATCGAGTGGCCCGCGCGGGCGCAGTGGGATTTCGAGGCGCGCGCCGATGGAACCACCTTCGTGACCATCACGGCCTCCGGTTTCGAGGGCCCGCTTGAAGCGCAATACCAGCAGGCCATCGACCAGACCGAGGGCTTCAATCTGGTGATCGCCGCGTGCAAGGCGTGGCTCGAATTCGGCGTGCGGCTCAATGTCGTGGCCGACAAGGCGCCCGACTTCAAGGCTGCGCCATTGCATTTGCAATAAAGTACCTGCTTTCAACAAGAACAGGCGCGTCGCCCCGAAAGGGCACGCGCAACACGAACATGTCTCTGCCACCGAACAAAGAACGCAGCCGCCGCCAACGCAAGAAGATGCACATCGGCGAGTTTCAGGAGCTGGGTTTCGAGTACGAAATCGAGTTCAAGAACACGCTGCCTGCCGACGAGCAGGAAGCGCTGATGGACAAGTTCTTCACCGAAGTCGTCGTTCCCCGTCGCCTGATGCTGCGCGGCTGGCTGAGCGAAGGCTTTGTGACAGCCTACCCGCGCGGCTCCGCCAAGGAAGATGACCGCACCGCCGTCGAGCAATGGCTCAAGGCGCAGTTCAAGGATGCATCCGTGCGCGTGAGCGAGCTCAAGGACGCATGGTACGTGCAGGATTGAGCCTCATCACGCAGGATCACTCCTTCTTGCCGCCGCTTGCCGCATTGACGCGCAGGCCAATGGGGCATTGACTGACACAGGTCCAAGCCGCTTGCGGCGAGACTGTTCATATTCGACGTTTTGACCATCCCATTGCACAGGAATGAACCGCATGAAGTCTCGCTTTCTGAACACCCTCGCCCCCGTTGCCCTCGCCGCTTCGCTGAGCTTTGCCGTGCCTGCTGCCTTCGCAAAGTCGCCAGCCGAATGGCAAGCGCTGGCCTCCAAGACCACGGTGATGTTGGATCAGGCGATTGCGAAGGCGGCCGAGGCTGGCCAAGGCAAGGTCATCGACATCGAACTGGATGACGACGATGGTGCCGCGCCTCGTTTTGAAGCCAAGGTGGCAACGCCTGCTGGCAACACGGTCGAAGTCTGGGTGAACGCCATCTCCGGCGAAGCCGCCGTGCACAAGCAAAAAGGCAAGACCCCATCCAAGGACATCAAGCGCATGAAGGAATCCAGGATCAGCCTGACGCAGGCCGTGGAAGCCGCCCTCAAAGGCACGCCCGGCACGCCAGTGGGTGCCGAGCTGGATTCCAACTGGGGCAAGGCGTCCTACGACGTGGAAGTGTTGCAGCAGGACGGCTCGGTCATGAAGGTCAAGATCGACGCGGCCAACAGCGCGGTCATCCGCAGCAAGAAGGCTGATTGATCCAGGATCGATCCCAAACTGATCCCGCAAAAAAGAACGCCCGCTGAACAATTTCAGCGGGCGTTCTGCCTTTGTGCCAACAATGCAATACGATAGTGACAGACACCGTAGCGCATTCATCCATGACCCCCTCGCTGACCTGGCTCGATCCCGAAGAACCCTTTCCGCCCGTTGCCGACAGCTGGGATCATGACTCTCCCGCGCCCGGCCTGCTCGCTGCAGGAGCGACCCTCGATGTCTGGCGCCTGAAGGCCGCGTATGCCAATGGCATCTTTCCGTGGTTCAGCCAGGGCCAGCCCATTCTGTGGTGGAGCCCCGACCCGCGCATGGTGCTCTTTCCCGCCGAATTCAAACTGCACCACTCGCTGCGCAAGACGATCAAGCGTTTTCGCACCCTGCCCTCGTGCGAGGTGCGCATCGACAGCGATTTCAGCGCCGTGATCAACGCCTGCTCTTCGTCGCCGCGCTCCGGCCAGAACGGCACGTGGATCGTCCCCGCGATGATCGAAGCCTACGAAAAACTGCACGAGGCGGGCACGGCGCACAGCATCGAGACCTGGGTGGACGGCCAACTCGTCGGCGGGCTTTACTGCATCTCGATCGGCAAAGCGGTTTTTGGCGAATCGATGTTCGCCAAGGTGACCGATGCCTCCAAGGTCGCGCTGGCCGCGCTCGTCGGCCTGTGCCGAACGCAAGGCGTGGACATGATCGACTGCCAGCAGAACACGGGACATCTGGCCTCTTTGGGCGGCCGCGAAATCTCCCGAGCGCAGTTTCTGAGCAACGTTCACGAAGCGCGATCCCACGATGGGCTCGATTGGACATTCAAGCCCGTATACTGGGATTCATTGTTGTCTTCGCCATCTTCCGCGTGACCCAGCTCAACGACCTGCCGCTGCAGTCCCTGCAGTTCTATGCCACGGCCCCCTACTCCTGCAGCTATCTGCCGGGACGGCTGGCACGTTCCCAGGTCGCCACGCCCAGCCACCTGATTCACAACAACGTCTATTCCGACCTCGTCGCGCGCGGTTTTCGCCGCAGCGGCATGTTCACCTACCGCCCATATTGCGATGGCTGCCAGGCCTGCATTCCGCTGCGCGTGCTGGTCAACGAATTCAAGCCCGACCGCAGCCAGCGCCGCGCCTGGACGCAGCACTCGCACCTGCAGGCCCGCGTGCTGCGCCTGTGCTACCTGCCCGAGCATTACCAGCTCTACCTGCGCTACCAGAACGCGCGCCATGAAGGCGGCGGCATGGACCACGACAGCATCGACCAGTACACCCAGTTCCTGCTGCAAAGCCGCGTCAATTCACGCCTGGTGGAGTTCCGCGAGACCAATGAAGACGGCTCGCCCGGCGCGCTCAAGATGGTGTCGATTCTCGATGTGCTCGACGACGGCATCTCCGCTGTGTACACCTTCTACGAGCCCGAGGAAAAGACCAGCTACGGCACCTACAACGTGCAATGGCAAATCCAGCAAGCACGCTCGCTGGGTCTGCCATTCGTGTACCTCGGCTACTGGATCGAGCAGAGCCCGAAGATGAACTACAAGGCCCGCTTCGAGCCGCACGAGCGGCTCATTCAGGGCGAGTGGCAGCGCGGACAGGAAGGTGCCAAGCCGCGCGGCTGAGCCTTCCCTCCAGCATTGTCACCACATGATGCCGTCCGGCTTGAGGTTGGTTGGGCGCTCGAATCTTCGTCCAGACTTTTGAGTGGCCGTACCGCGCGTCTCGTCGATCGTGCGGCCTGTACACGTGGTGATCTGGTCCTTGGGTGAGCTTCCCAGCAAGTAGGCAAGCACGTTCGAATCCACGCACTCGTCGCTATACGGAAACACCCCGTGGTTCATCTCATTGGTGACGTAGACCATGTGCGACTTCGGCAACTGGGCCAGCACCGCACGCGCGTTCTCATGCGGCGTCGGCACGTCGTACTGCGACTGCACCAGCATCACATCAAGGTCCTTCATTGCCGAGAGTGACGGCTTGCGCACGGCGGCCGGACGCTTCCAGTACATGCAGGACTCATAGCCCTCCAGATCGGCCAGCGGATAGGTTTCGTAGAGTTCGGTGTAGCGCTTGCTCCACCACTGCGGATCGTCGCTGGCCGAGGGCATGTCGTTGCAGACCACCGCCTTGTACACCGCAGGGTATCCCCCAAAACTCACGGTGGGGCGCTGCAGATCGGCAACCACGCGCTCCACGATCTTCTTGGCCTGCCACTGCACTTCGCCGTTGATCTCGGCATCGTCCGCAAAGCGATGCTGGTCGATGAGCTTGTCCATCTGTGCAAAGTCGCCACCCGTCACGCCCAGCGGCCAAAGGTCGACAAACGGCGGCTGACTGAGTGCACGCCCAGCCGCCAAGGCGAAGGCCACGAACGGAGCGTTCTTGCTCATATTCATGTTGGCCCCCATCTGACGCGCCGCGGCGGAGCGGATGGCCGCTGGCAACTGGCCCGGCAGATCGCGGATCGCCTGCGCATCGTTGCCGAGGCCGTACACATCGGGGTGACCGGCTGCATAGGGCGCAATCAACTCCTTGAACGTGCGGTCCATTGACCAGATCGAGTTGATCCCCGCCTGTGAGAAGTCGCTGGTGAAGTCCATGTTGCTGTCGAGCACCATGCGCCCCACGTTTTGCGGAAACACGCTCGCATACCAAAGGCCCAGCCAGGTGCCGTAGGAGGCTCCGTAGAAATGCAGCTTTTTCCCGCCCAGCACCTCGCGCATCAGGTCCATGTCGCGCGCCGTTGCATCGGAGTTGATGAACGGCGTCAGCGGGTTGCTTGCGCAGGCCTCGGCCTTCTTTTCGATATTGGCAAGTTCCGCCCGTATGTTGGAGGGGATTCTCCCGGCCAGCGAGTGGTCCACGGGCTCCAGTTGCTGTGCCGATTCGCACTTGAGCCGCGTGCTGTGGCCCGTGCCACGTGGCGAGAAGCCGATCAGGTCGTAGGACTGCAGCAGCTTCAGGGCCATCTGCCGGGTCGCGGCCGTGCCGCTGCCTGCGCCCTGGACGACTTCGTCCAACTGCGCCGCTCTGATGACCGAAATCAGATAGCCATCACCGCCCGGCCCTCCAGGATTGAACAGCATGGGTTCGGGCGCAGTGCCCTCGCCCGCCAATGCCTTCACGCGCAGCATGCCGACCGTCACCTCGCCCGTCTCGGGAGCCGTGTAGTCGCGCGGGGCCCGCATTTGCGTGCATTGAATGCGCAGCGCTCCGGCCTCGGGATAAATCAGGTCGAGCGACGCCTTCGTATCCGCGTCGCAATCGCTCCAAGCCAGTGTTTGCCGCTTGAATTCACTCAGGGGATCTTCGCGGCGATCACTCCCGTCACATGCTGAAAGCAAAGCTGCGACCGAAATCAGCAAGGCAGCAAAAACGGCAACAGGCCGGCTTCCCGACCTGTTGTGTGGCGATGGCTGGATCATGTGGCTCGTCCCTTTTGTTTTGTACTCATTGGTGCTGAGTAACACCCCAAGGGCGATTGGTTCCAACCGGCTCCGCGAACGGAGCCCATGGAGGCATCAAGCCTGCAAATCGAACACCAGCACTTCAGCATCCTTGCCGTCGGTGATCTTGATGTCGGACTCGTCATTGATCAGCGCGGCGTCGCCGGTCTTGAGCTGTTCGCCGTTGACCTTCAACTCGCCGCGAATCAGGTGGACATAGGCCTTGCGGGCGGGGTTGATCTTCAACTCGGCATGCTCCGCGCCGTCGAACAGTCCTGCATACAGGCGTGCGTCGGCGTGAATGTTCACCACGCCTTCGTCACCACCGGGAGCGGCCACCAGGCGCAGGCGACCTTGCTTCTGGTCGTCGCCCACGGTGATCTGCTCGTAGCTCGGTGGCACGCCCATTTCGTTGGGCTCGATCCAGATCTGCAGAAAGTGCGTGTGCTGGCCTTCGGCATGGTTGAACTCGCTGTGGCGCACGCCGCTGCCGGCGCTCATGCGCTGCACGTCTCCGGGCGGAATGCCCTTGACGTTGCCCATGCTGTCCTTGTGTGCGAGGTTGCCGGACAGCACGTAGCTGATGATCTCCATGTCACGGTGGCCGTGCGTGCCGAAGCCCGTGCCGGGGGCGATGCGGTCTTCGTTGATCACACGCAGATTGCCCCAGCCCATGTGGCGTGGATCGTAGTAGTCTGCAAAGGAAAAGCTGTGACGCGACTTGAGCCAGCCATGGTCAGCAAGGCCGCGGTCATCAGAGTGGCGAATGGTCAACATAAAAAGCTCCTTCGTGTGGGTTGTGGGTCTTGTCGAACCCGATGTATGAACTGTAGTTGGGGACGCCCCCCGCGTGTCTCAAGCGGGTTGAAGGAATCATTCAAATGAATTGAAGTAAAGTGGCATCACCATGCAAAACGCACGCGATGTACTGACCCCCGAAAATCTCACCATGCTGCAGCTCATCGCTGACACCGGCAGCTTTGCCGCTGCGGCGCGCGAGCTGCAACTGGTGCCCAGCGCCCTGACCTACCGGGTGCGCCAGATCGAAGATGCGCTCGACGTGCTGCTGTTCGACCGCAGTTCGCGCCAGGCCCACCCGACCGAGGCCGGGGCCGAACTGCTGCGCGAAGGCGCACGTCTGCTGGCGGACGTGGATTCAGTCGCCAACCATGTGCGCCGCGTGGCCACGGGCTGGGAGCCGCAACTCACCATCAGCGTGGACCAGATCATCTCCACTCCCACCATGCTGGAGCTGGGACAGGCGTTCTTCGACATCAAGCCGACGCCGCCCACGCGGCTCAAGCTCACCGACGGCATTCTGAGCGGCACGCTGGAGTGCCTGACCTCCGGGCGCGCCGATCTGGCGATTGGCGTGGCGGTCGATACACCCAGCATCGCCGGTCTGCAAAGCGCGCCGCTGGGTTCGCTCAAGTTCGTGTTCGTGGTCGCGCCGCACCACCCGCTGGCCCAACTTCCCGAGCCGCTGAGCGATGCCACCTTGCGTGTGCACCGCGTGATTGCCGTCGCGGATTCGGCCAGCCGCTCCAATGTGACCATGGGCATTCTGCCGGGTCAGGACGTGATGACCGTGGACTCGATGAGCGCCAAGATTCAGGCCCAGTTGCGCGGCATGGGCGCGGGTTTTCTGCCCGAGCCGATGGTGCGCTCATATGTCAACGCAGGCCATCTGGTGGTCAAGGCCGTGCAGCGTCCGCAGCGCACGGTGCGCCTGAGCTACGTGTGGGGTCGGGGCATGCAAAGGGCGCCCGGACAGGCGCTGCAATGGTGGCTCGCGCAGCTCAAGAGCGAGGCCACGCAACGCTCTTTACTGGAAAACCACCATCACTTCTGAACCCTCCACAGTCAATTGGAGCCATAAGCCGTGTAGAGTGTCAAAGCCGCATCGCCAAAGGAAACATTCGGGATATTCGTGCGAATGTCGGGATGATTCTTTTGGGTTGCAAACCACTTTTTCAAAGACTGGGTCCGTCATGCTAGACACTACTTCCAGGAATTCCGAGCCCGAGCACCGCCCCTACGGAGGCATTCGCTCCAAACCCAAGCGAATCGCCGTCATTGGTGCGGGCATGGCAGGCATTGCGGCTGCACGCACGCTCACGCAGGCGGGCCACGACGTGACCGTGTTCGAAAAGCAGGCTGAGGCGTCCGGCCGCACCTCGGTTGTGAATTCGGTGTGCGGCACCTATGACGTTGGCGCGCAGTATTTCACCGTGCGCGATGCGCGCTTCCAGAAGGCACTCGACACCGTTCCCGGCCTGTGCCGCGCCTGGAGCGTGAACACCGTCCGCGTGCTGGACGAGGCAGGCCGCGTGGTCGCCGCTGCGCCGCCACCGGGCGAGCGCCACTGGGTTGCCACGCCGGCGATGGACGCTCTGGTCAAGACTTGGGCGCAACCGCTGGCCGACAAGAGCCGCCTCGTGGTCAACACCACCATCGTCGCCATCGAGCGCGATGTGGTCTCTCCCGATCAATGGCAGTTGCGCGCGCAGTTGCCCGATGGCGGCAACAGCGTGCAGGCAGGATTCGACACCGTGCTGCTGGCCGTTCCCGCGCCCGTCGCTCAGGCCATTCAGGGCGAGCACCAGACGCTGTGGGAAGAGCAGCTCGCCAAGGTGGAAACCGCCCCTTGCTGGACGCTGATGCTCGGTTTTCCGCAAGCCGTGCGCCCCGGCCTCACCACGCTCGGGCCGCAGTGGAATGCCGCGCGCAGCACGCATCACCGCATCGCCTGGCTGGCGCGCGAATCGTCCAAGCCCGGCCGCTCGCAAGTCGAGCGCTGGACCGTGCAGGCCAGCCCGCAATGGTCGCTGGAGCACGTGAATGACGATCCTGCGCGCGTGCAAGCCAAGCTGCTGCGCGCATTCTCCGAAGTGACCGGCATTCGCGCCACGCCCAGCCAGATCGACATCCGCCGCTGGCGCCACGCCCGCACGATGATGCCGCTCGGCCAGTCCGCGCTGTGGGACGACGACGCCCAACTGGGCATGTGCGGTGACTGGTGTCTGGGCCACCGGCTCGAAGACGCCTTCATCTCCGGCCTTGAATTGGCGCTGGCTTCCATCGACGCGGCGCATTCCAACAAGGCTTTTTCGTAGAATCGACGCCCAGCAGAAATTGGGCAGTTGATGACGGAAGCAGCGTTGGTCAGTGAAGTCAGTGATAAAAGGGCGGAAAACCGCACCGGGCAGTACGTGGGGCGCTTTGCGCCCTCGCCCACCGGCCCGCTGCATGCGGGCTCGCTCGTGGCCGCGCTGGCCAGTTGGCTCGATGCCCGCGCCGCTGGCGGTCGCTGGCTGGTGCGCATCGAAGATGTGGACCAGCCGCGCTGCTCGCAAGCCGCAGCGGACACCATTCTTTCGCAACTCGCCGCCTGCCAGTTGCTCCCTGACGAGCCGCCGCTCTACCAAACCCAGCGCACGGCGCGCTATCAGCAATTGCTCGATCAGCTCCTCGCTGACCACTGGGCCTACCCTTGCGGCTGCACGCGCCGCGACATCGCTCTGGCGCTGGAATCCCAAGGCCAGACCCACGAACGCCACACCGAACAGGTCTACCCCGGCACTTGCCGCGATGGCCTGCACGGGCATGAGGCGCGTTCGTGGCGTTTTCACACCAGCAGACGTCAACAATCGTCATCCATCGATTCTCGAAACGAGAGATCAATCACCCTTTCCAGGGATGGTGTTAGCTGGCAAGACCGTAGACTCGGGGCGCAATTTCAAGATGTCGCGAGTGCAGTGGGCGACTTTGTTCTGCTTCGCGCCGATGGCATCTGGGCCTATCAGATCGCGGTAGTGGCGGACGATGCCGATCAAGGCATCACCCACATCGTTCGGGGTGAGGATTTGACCGACAATACGGCCCGCCAGATCATGCTGCAAGCCACTTTGGGCTTTCAAAGTCCTGCCTATCTGCACACCCCGCTGGTGCGTGCAGCCGATGGCGAAAAGCTCTCCAAACAGCACGGCGCACCCGCCATCGACAGTGCTCAACCACTCGTCGCTTTGTGTCTTGCCGCCGCCGCTTTGGGCCTGCCCGTGTGCGCCGCACAACGGCATGGAACGATCGCAGAAGCGCTCGCATTTTGGGTGAGCGCCTGGCCCTATTCGCTCAATTAAGAAATTACAATCTGTTCCTGTGATAACAACTAATTCACCTATCGTGCCGGACACGGCCCCTGATGCTGCAACCCACCAGCAAAGCAACGCTGCGGCCCCTGCCGACGTGGCCCATCCCAAGGCCATCAAAAGCTATGTGCTGCGTGCCGGTCGTGTGACCACCGGCCAGGCCAAGGCGCTGGAAACCCTCGGCCCGCGTTTCGTGCTCGACTACGCCGCCCAGCCACTCGATGCTGCCGCCGCATTCGGCCGCACCGCCCCGCTGATTCTCGAAATCGGCTTCGGCATGGGTGACGCCACGGCGCACATCGCGCAGGTGCGCCCCGAAGACAACTTTCTGTGCTGCGAAGTGCACGAGCCCGGTGTGGGCGCGCTGCTCAAGCGCGTGGGCGAAGGCCACATCGAGAACATCCGCATCCTGCAGCACGACGCGGTCGAAGTCGTCGACAACATGCTGCCCGAAGGCACGCTCGACGGCGTGCACATCTTCTTTCCCGATCCATGGCACAAGAAGCGCCACAACAAGCGCCGTCTGATCCAGGCCCCGCTCGTTGCCAAGCTGGTGTCCCGTCTCAAGCCCGGTGGCTACATCCACTGCGCGACCGACTGGGAGCCCTATGCCGAGCAGATTCTGGAAGTGCTGTCGGCTGATCCACACCTTGCCAACACCGCCGAAGGCTACGCGCCGCAGCCCGCCTACCGTCCACTCACCAAGTTCGAGAACCGGGGACTGCGCCTGGGACATGGCGTGTGGGACCTCGTCTTCCAACGACGCTGACCTTCTCATCATCGAACGCACCATGACAGAAGCCCAGGAACAGTCAGCAATGACACCCATTCTTCAGCACCTTGTGGAAATGACCGGACACCGGGACCACTTGCGTCTTGAAGCATCGGTGCTGACCACGTTGCTGCAACTGGGCAGGAACATGGAAGTGCGCGCGCTGGAGTTCTTCTTCAGCGACTCGCAGGTGATGGTGCGCCCGCGCAGTTGGAGCCATCGCGGCGAGGTGATTTCGTCCGAATGCGAAGCCTCGGTCGACCCGGCTCGCGGCGTGCTCACCAACATGCCCGAGCTGACCGAGTGCCTCAAGGAACACTGCGAAGTCGCCCTGCGCAGCTCCCCCAACAGCCACACGCTGTGGCTGCCGGTGTGGATCGAGGACAAGGCGTATGCCTGCCTCGAAGTCACCCAGAACAAACCATTCACGCGCCGCGAACGCGATGTGATCATGGGCGTGTTTCAGGTCTATCAGAACTACCAGAACCTGCTCGACTACAGCGAGCGCGACGCCCTCACTGGCCTGCTCAACCGCAAGACCTTCGAGGAACATTTCGCGCGCATCACCACGCCGTCGAACTCCGAATTCGACCAACTGGACACCGGCGCCGACACGCCTCAGCAATGGCTGGCGGTGATCGACATCGACCACTTCAAGCAGGTCAACGACGTCTACGGCCACCTCTACGGCGACGAGGTGCTGATCCTCGTGGCCAACCTGCTGCGCTCGTCCTTTCGCGCACAGGACCGCGTCTTCCGCTTCGGCGGCGAAGAGTTCGTCGTGCTGTTGCGCTCGGCCACGCTGGAGCATGCGGCGCAGGCCTTCGAGCGCTTTCGATTCACGGTCCAGGAACACATGTTCCCGCAGATCGGCGGCATCACCGTGAGCATCGGCTTCACCTCGACCATGGACGGTGCGCCCGTCGAAGTGCTGGGCCGCGCCGATCAGGCGCTCTACTACGCCAAGGAAAATGGCCGCAATCAGGTGCGCTACTACGACCTGATGCTGTCACGCGGCGAAGTGAAGTCGCAGATCACGCACGGCGAGATCGAGCTGTTCTGAGCACCTGCTCCGAACAGGCAAACACGCAAGCAAGCAGGAGCGCGTCTGGATCACCAGGATTGCCAAGATCGCCAAACGCGCTCCCCTCGCTCGCACTCCCTCCCCGTCCCTCTCTCTGAAACTTCGTTTCCCGTCAGCGAAACCACAGAATCACCACCGCCGTGAACGCGCAGGCCGTGGCGTTGGCAAGACTCACCCCGATGGCTTTGTCCATCTGCTGGCCGTTGTGCTCGTAGAGCCAGGCCGCCATCGTCAGGTTGGCCCCCACCCAGATCAGCCAGGTCCACAGCGAATGCTGTTGCGAATTGCGGCTTTGCACGATGGAGACCACGGTCGGCATGTAGGCCACCAGACGCGCGGCCGTCAACAGCATGAAAGCCCAGGTCAGACATCGCAGATACCACTGCCGCCACACCTGGCGCTCCAGCCCGGATGGGTTGTGAGTCGAGGCATGTGTGCGGGTGCGCGTCGTCGGATGGGCCGTCGAATGCAGCCGGGGCGACTGGGCATTCAGATCGGGCTTCATGGCGACTCCCCGGTCGCGGCTGTCCTTGGGCCGCAGGTGTTTTGCGTGGGATGTGGCATGGCGTCGGGCTCTCTCTCATTCTTGTTGGACCCATTGGAGAACGGGTTGTTGGCAACCTTAAGCCCGCCGTCCATGACCGTCTTGGAGTGGAGCGCACTGCACCCTGCGCAAAGTGAACAGCCCCATGACAGCGCTTGCCAACATCAGACGCAGAGGCCCTTCAGCCGCATTCATCGGACATGTTTGATTTTGTGAGTTTTTAAAATGTTTATTGGTTGAATTGACTTAATAGTCTTATTGCAACCCAATCGGCGCAAGCAGCGGTTCTGGTGCGTCTGGATCCGCCCCCAACGACGGCATGCCCACATCGGCCTATGGGAGTCAGCCATGGAAAACGCAGTTGGTGCAGCCAGCGATGCGCCCAATACCCTGTGGATTCGGACCGAACCCATCCGCACTGCGCCAGCGCTCCGGGCTTTTCAGGAAGACTTCATGCAGTTGCTGGGCGGCATCCAGGTGGAGCCACTGCACAGCCAGCCTTTGTCCATGAATGGAAGCATCACCCTGTTCGGCAGCACGATGATCGGGAGCTTCCAGACCACGCCCACGCGCTGCATACACCCCAGCAACGCCCGCATGGACGACAACGTGGTGCTGTATGGCTGGGCGAAGGGACAAGGTTCGCTGCGGGCGACGGGCCAGCAATGGGATTTTGGCGAGGGCGATGCCATGCTCTCGCAAATGGGATTGCCGGAGACGGCGACCCACCATACGCTGTCCGACTTGTGGTCTGTCTCACTGAGCCGCTCGATGCTGGCCTCGATGCGCATCGATGTGGACGCCGCCTTGCTGCGCCCGCTGCGCAACAACGCCGCCGCACACATGCTGATGGGCTATGCACAGTTGCTGAGCGAGCACTGCGCACTGGCCACGCCCGAGCTGCGCCGCGCGGCTCACCTGCATCTCCACGATCTCGCCGCGCTGGCGGTGGGCGCACTGGGTGAGTCGGCGCAACTGGCACAAAGCCGGGGCGCGCGGGCGGCGCGAGTGCTGACCATTCGCGAAGACATTGCGCGGCACTTCACCGATGCGGCGCTGTCGGTGTCCGCCGTCGCGCTGCGCCAGGGCATCAGCCCGCGTTACCTGCACCTGCTTTTGGAGCGCGAAGGCCTGAGCTTCAGCGCTCTGGTGCTGGAGCACCGGCTGACTCTGGCCCATCAACTGTTGCGTGATGCGCGGCTGATGGCGCGTTCCATCAGCGACATCGCCTTTGATGTGGGCTTTGGCGATCTGTCCTACTTCAACCGCAGCTTTCGCCGCCGCTTCGAGGCCACGCCTTCGGATGTGCGCGAGGCCAGCCGCAGCGTGTTGCAGGCCACCCTCACCCCTTTGCAGAACGCTCCAGCAAGCTCACGAACGCCTTCAGCGCAGGTGTGAAGTGCTTGTCGCGGTGCACCACCCAGTAGCACTGGCGGTCGGTGTGCGGCATCTCGGAATCGAGCACGATCAAGCGACCATCGCGCACGTAGTCGTCGATCACAAAACGCGACAGACTGGCGATACCGAGGCCCAATGCGGCGGCGCTGCGGATGGCCTCCGAACTGCCGAGTTCGATGCTGCGCTGGTAGCCGCCGAGATGTGGAAGCACTGCCGCATCGGACGCTTCGCGCGTGCCCGAGCCTTGCTCCCGCACCAGCCAGACGGCCTTGCGCAGCTCGTCGATGGTGGGCGGCTTGCCCGAAGTTCGCGTCGATTGGACGAGCGCATGCGTGGGCGACGACACCAGCACCAGCTCATCACGCAGCCACGGGTTGACCTCGAGCGCCGGTTCATGTGACGGCCCTTCGATCAGCCCGATGTCGAGCTCGAACGCGGCCACGCGCGCGCAGATTTCCGCGCTGTTGTTGATCGCCAGCCGAGCATGCCATGAAGCAGCCTTGGCATGCCTGTCGCCCAGATATTCGGCCAGCAGACGCGGCAGCACATGGTTGCCGAGCGTCGTGCTCGCGCCGATGCGCAGCATCTGCAACTGCTCTTCCGGCGCCAGCCCCATGCGCTCCACATCCACAGCCCCTTCGAGCAGCGCCTGAGCGCGCGGCAAGAGCGCACGCCCGTTGTCGTTGAGCAGCAAACGGCGGCCCGTGCGATCGAACAGGCGCAGCGACAGCAGCCGTTCCAGCTCGTTGATGGCGGAACTGGTGGCCGACTGCGACAGCGCAATCGCCTCGGCCGCACTGGCCGTGCTGCCGGTGCGCGCCACCGCCATGAAGATCTGCAATTGCCTCAGCGTCAGGCGCAACACGTCCATTGGTAGTTCCTTCAAAAACATTGCTCGACCCAACTGGCAGGTCATTGTTTGCTATTGATTTTAATAGATGTTTTGGTTATTAAGCTAAATCATTGATTGATTATAGAAAAACAATCTGTTGGATTGCTTATGAGGATTTTGAGACATTTCGTTCCACTGAAGCAAAAAAGCTTCTAACCAAAAAAATAGAACGAGAAAGACAAGTCCCATGTCCACCGCAAAAACCGTTACCCATCACGCTCCCCCGCCCGCATCAGGTTCCATCTGGTTCAAACGCCTGCCGGGCATTCTTCTTTGCGGCGCGATTGCCGGTGTTTCCGCCTACCTTGGCGCATTCGAGTGGTTCGCCGCCAACGGACTGAGTGCGCTGACGCTCTCCATCCTCATCGGCATGGTTCTCGGCAATACGGTGTATGGAAGCATTGCGCCAGCGACTGGCACAGGCATCGGCTTCACCAAGCAAACGCTGCTGCGCCTGGGCATCGTGCTCTACGGTTTTCGCCTGACCACGACCGACATCGCGCACGTCGGCGTGGCCGGTGTGACACTCGATGCCATCATCGTTGGCGCCACATTCCTCTTGGCCATGCTGATCGGCCACAAGTGGATGGGCATGGACCGCAAGCAAGTCATGCTGATTGGTGCAGGCACTTCGATCTGCGGCGCAGCTGCGGTGCTGGGCACGGAACCCGTCGTGAAGGCGCGCGCCGACCAAGTGACCGTCGCGGTCGCCACCGTGGTGGTGTTCGGTACGATCTGCATGTTCCTCTACCCCATGTTTTACCAGTGGAATCTGACGGCAGGCTTCATTCCTGGTGACGGCACTGAATTCGGCATCTACACCGGTGCGACCATCCACGAAGTGGCCCAAGTGGTAGCCGCAGGCCGCAACATGGGCCCCGAAGCAGCCGCCACCGCGCTGGTCTCCAAGATGGTGCGCGTGATGATGCTGGCTCCGTTCCTCGTGATTCTCTCGGCGTACCTGGCCCGTACGGAAAACGCGCAAGCCGGCGCGGATGGCCAGAAGACCAAGATGACCCTGCCCTGGTTCGCATTCGGTTTCGTCGCCGTGGTGCTGTTCAACTCGCTGAATCTGCTGCCCAAGGAACTGGTCTCCAACGTGAATACAGCCGCCAACGTGCTGCTGGCCATGGCCATGGCGGGTCTGGGTCTGACGACGCATGTCAGCTCGATCAAGAAGGCCGGCGTGAAGCCATTGCTGCTCGCTGCCATCCTCGCAGTGTGGCTCGTGATCGGCGGCGGTCTGCTCAGCCGACTGCTGCTGGGGGCGTGAGGAGACTGAACAAGAAAAAACAGAAGGTTAGGAAAAGGAAATCCCAATGGCGCCGGGCAATGCAGATTGCCCTGCTTTCATCGCCTCCCGATGCCAATCGGGAGGCTTTTTTTCGTCCGCCGACCCCTGAAATCACCGCTATCGCCTCGAGGTTCACAGTAACATCAGCCGCCCAAAAGTTCACTGCTTTTCACCCGGACAAACGCGCATGCGTGTTCTGTGATGCTCCCGGAGAATCGGTCGCTTTCGATGCGCCTTTGCGTCGTTGTCAGCCACCCGCATGTTCCAGCTTCGCCTGCCACCCTCACCTGTCCGCCGCCGTCCGCCCGATCTCGTTTTCGCAGCCGATGACAAAGTACCGCTCGGCAGCCTGCTGATTCTGGGCGGCCAGCACGCCACCACGGCGATGGCCTTCATCACCTATGTGCTGGCGGCGGCCAAGACCGCGGGACTGGACCGCTACGGCATGCAATCGATGGTGGCGATGACGCTGATCGGCATGGCCATCTGCACGGCGCTGCAGGCCTGGGGCGGGCGATTCGGCAGCGGCACCTTGCTGGTGCACATGCCCAATCCCTTCATGATCACTTTCGTCTCCGCGATGGTGGCGGCGCACGGGCCGGGCGCGATGGCGGTGATCGCACTGGTCTACGGCGTGGTGGCACTCGCGGTCGGCCCGCTGATGACACGCATGCGCCCGCTGTTTCCGCCTGCCGTCGTCGGCACCGTGATCTGCATGGGCGGCATGGCCCTGGTTGAATCCGCGATGCGGCACACGCTCGGGCTCGATCATCTTTGGAAGATCAATCTCGGCAGCGTCGCGATTTCAGGCGCGACGCTGGGCGTCATCATCGTTCTGTCGGTCTGGGCCGGAAAACGACTTCGCCTGCTGAGTCTGCTCGCGGGCATCGTCACCGGCATCGTCGTGGCCGCGCTGCTCGGGCGTCTGGAAGGACTCGACGCGCTGCAAAGCGTGCCGGTTCTTGCGCTTCCCAGCATCCACGCACCCGTGTTCAGCATCGATTTCGCGATGGTCATTGCCATCGGGCTGATCGCCATCCTCACGCAGCTCGACAACCTCGGCAGCGTCACCATGCTCGACAAGATGGACGACGCCGACTGGAAACGCGCCAACATGAAGGCCGTGGGCGGCGGCATCAAGGCCAACGGCATCGGCGACATCATCAGCGGCATGCTGGGCGGCTTTCCCACCTGCACCTGCTCCACCAACATCGCACTGGCGCACGCCACCCGCTCCACCGCGCGCCGCATCGGCCTGATGACGGCCGCGATTCTGGTGCTGGTCGCGTTTCTTCCGCAGGTGACTCTCGCGCTCACGCTGATCCCCGAACCCGTGCTCGGAGCGGTCGAGCTGTATGCCGCGTGCTTCCTCATCGTCTCGGGCTTCGAGCTGATCGCCTCGCGCGCCATGGACAGCCGCGGCATCTTCACCGTCGGTCTGGCGATCTGCATCGGCCTGTCCATCATGCTCATGCCGCAGATGACGCAGGACGTACCCGCAAGCTGGCGCTTTCTGATCGGCAGCGGCTTCGTGATGGCCGGGCTCGTCGTCATCGCGCTCAATCTGCTGTTTCGCCTCGGCACCGCGCAGCGCGCGCAGCAGACGCTCCATGCCGCCGACCTGCACAACGACATCATCAACTTCGTCGAATCCCAAGGAGCCGCCTGGGGCGTGCGCCGCAAGGTCGTACAACGCGCCGCCATGGCCGCCCTCGAAGCCGCAGAAGCCATCGAAGCATCGGGCGTGCGCAAACTGCAAAGCATTCGCGGCAGCTTCGACGAATTCAATCTCGATCTGGAACTGCTGCACAGCGGTGCGCCGTTGAAGATCGGCGGCGCTGCATCCAACGCGGCGCAACAACATGGCCAGGACCTGCTCGACGGCGACGAAGCCGACCTGCTCGCCGCGCTGGACAACGTCTCGGGCCGACTGCTCACCCATCTGGCCGACCGGGTGCAGACGGCCGAATCAGGCGCGGAGACGTCGGTGCTCAAACTGCATTTCGAGCACTGATCCGCTCTACTGATCGCTACTGCCGGACTCCAACCAGCCGCCGCCATCGCACTCCCCGCCAAACGGAGTGACGATGCCCACGGCTGCAACGCCCACCAGTTCGTCGGCATTGGCGAGGCTGGACACATAAAGCACCGGCTCGCCCACGCTGGAGGCGGAGTCGATCAAGTAGTCGGTCTTTCCGTCGCCGTCCATGTCGCCGCTCCATTGCAGGTAGCTCATATCGATCTCGTGCTCGCAGGCACCCAGCTCGATCAGCATCTGGCGCTTGTTGTCGCTGCGCAGTTGCAGCAGGAATTGGCCTTTGTCCTTCCTGAGCAACGGCACGAGTCGGCTGACGCTTCCCGTTGGCGATTTCAGCTCGATCTCCATCGTGCCTATCCCGGCAGCGGCACGCACTCCGCCCAGGGCCGACGCGTAAGTCGGCACCGGCCCGGGCTTCAACCAAGACAGGCGCGATGTTTTGCGCAGCCATGCGATCGGCTTGCGGGCGCTTTTGTTCGGACGCGAAAAGCGGAGTTCAACTCCCCACGTCGGCTGATCGTCGTAATGGCCCTGCCACTTCGCCCGAACAGGTGTGAGGCGCGCTGACTCCAACGCGCAGTCGTTCGCATCGCAGGCCAACGCCAGCCAGTTCCTGCTGGCCTTGTAGCCTTTGTCCGCAGTCCACACAGCATCGCCGAAGACCATCTGCGTGACGCCTTCGAGTCGCATCTCCTGTGCCCGAACCGTCGCTCCGAAAAACACGCCCATCAGCACCAAAGCAAGTGCGTTGACGCGGCGTTGAACATGCGTTGCCGAACTGCTCATATGCCTCCCATCGAGACCACAGCACGGGTGCCATCGGGCAGCGAAACGATCACCAGACCCGCTCCCACCGGCACATTCGATTCGTCGCTGCCCGGTTTCACATCGCGCTCCTCCCACAGCTTTTCCCAGTCGTTGCTGGCGAAGTTCATGCGCCAGATGGCGCGCTGCGTCTGATGCGGTGTCTGTTCGGTTTTCTGCGCCGCCAGCAGCAACTCGTTTCCCTGCGCACTCATCTGCCACCGACCCGGCAACTGCATCTCGGAAGGCGCGGCTGCCAGATCGCGCCAGCGCAAGGTGTGCGGATCATGCATCTCGAAGGCAAGCCGCCCATCGCTTGTCGCCGTATGCGCCTTGACCACATGGCCGCTGTCGAGAATCACGACCGTGCCGCCTGGCAGTCTCGATGGCGCAGACAGGCTCGCCTTGCCGTCGGGCGCGATGATCTCGTGCTCCTGCTCCGGCCCCCAATAACCGATAGAGACATAGCTGTCCGGCGCAGTGCTGGCAAGCGCCACCTCTTCGCTCCATAACGCGATGCGTACGGACTGCACCTCGCCACCCGCCACAATCACGCGGCCATCGTCCAGCTCGCGCATCTGCACGCGCGAGTCTTCAAATGATCGTCTCGAACGAAGCAGTTGCGCCCAAGCTTCGCGCACAAAAGTCGGCTCATCCTGCGAAGCACCGGTCTTCACCTGCACACGCATCACGCTCGTCGCATCGACCAATTCCAACAAGCCGTCCGAGGTGCGGCGCGGCGTCACCAGCGAATTCGCGTCCAGCCCCGTGTCCGCAAGCACCGTCCAGCGAGCATCGAGACCGCGCTCCGTGGACGGCAACCATTCCACAGGCAAGACAGGTTGATTGCGGCGAAAAACCGATTCGTTGCTGCCGCCCACCACCAGCACACCGTCGCCGACGCGCAGCACGTTGGGAGAGCGCCGCGCATGTTGAAGGCTGGGCAACGCAAACGCCCTGCCCGCCGCATCGACAGCAATGACCGCTGCGGAAAGCTGGTGAGAGTTCATGCCCGTGTGCATGGTGCCGCCGACCAGCAAGGCGGGATGTTTGCCATCGACTGCCAGCAGGCTTGCGCCCCAACGCCCCGCAGCCACCTCGTTCCAGATCGGCCCCGTGGCCTGTGCGCCCGGTGCACGCGGCTCAAGCAGCTTCGTCAGCCGGATCAGCCTGTACTCGCAGGACTTGCTTGAGTAATGACCTTCCGATTTGAAGTTCTGCCAGGCCCAGGTCTGCTCGCCCTTCTTGAAAGGCACGAACGTGCAGGCACCTTCCTCGCTGCCAGCCTCCCACGCGCCCGCCAGATACCAAGCCCGGCGCTGCACATCGAATGCGGAAATGCCAGCGCTCATGCCTTCCGCGATCAGCAGCGTGCGCCCTTCCTGGCCCGGAGCCCAGTACGCCTTGGCGCGTGCGGTGGGAACCGGCATGGGCGGCAGTGGCTCGAAGCGATTGCTGACCGGGCTCCACAGCTCCGCCGTGCGCGATGGCCCGGGCCCCCAAGGTTCGGCCTTGGTATAGCCGCCTGCCACCAGCACCGAGCCGTCCGGCAGACGCGCTGTAACGGCTTCCGCGCGGCCCTCCAGCATCGACGGGCCGGGTGTCCAACGCCTGACTTTCAGATCCAGCACATGGGTGCTCGCGAGGCACTCCTCCACGCATCCCCGGTACTTGCCTGCACCGCCGCCAATCAGCATGATGCGCTGCTCGTCCAGAGCCACCACGGCATAGTCGTCGCGAAGCACTTCGGGTAGCTCCGGCATGGGATGCAACTCGATCTTGGCTCCTACCCGCTGCAGCAACAGGCCGCGCGGATGGCGTGTGGTTTCATCGCGCTGCATGGCAAACACGGCGTCTTCGCCGAGCGGAACCAGCTCTTCGATATGGCGGTAGCTGTCCGCCGGAAATTCCTGCTCGATCAGTGCTTCGGGCGTCTTCAGCAACACGCGCCATGTTTGCCGCGCCGTGGGCTCCAACATGGGTGCGGTGTGCATCCACACATTGCGCCCGGCAACCACGCGCGGATAGTAGCTGCCCGCCGCCACACCCAGGTTGTTCCTGGAGTGCTCACCCGTCGCCGGATTCCAGCGATACCACGCGAGGCCCCAGTCGATGCAGGGTTGCGATGGGTCGGCCCGACAGTAGGTATTGGTGCCCGCAGGCCACAGCACTGCGCCATCGCTGTCACGCAGAAACCCGCTTTGCGCCGGGAAAGGCATGGCAGCGTAAGTTGGCACAGGAGGAATCGAGACCACTTCGGCTTCGGCGTCGGTCATTGCGGCGCAGAACGCCAATGCGGCTGGAGCAACCCATCTTTGCCAGCTTGCTGGACGCGGTGTGGTGACTGACGACATTCGGCTTCTCGCAAAATCGCTCGTGTCATGAACGACCGAAGTTCATGCTAGCGATTTGCAACTATTGCGTCCAAGAATGAATGGTCAACCGATCCGTTCCAGCGTGCATTGCGCAACACGCCGGGCATAAAAAAACCTCCTGAAATCCCAGAAGGCTTCAGGAGGTTTTTGTAGGTAGCAAAAGTGCCAAGCGGGTTTTACACGCGCTCAGTCACCCAAGCCTGCACCGAAGCCAGCGCCGCTGCCAGACCGGATGCATCCGTGCCGCCAGCCATTGCCATGTCTGGCTTGCCGCCGCCCTTGCCGCCGACTTGCTGGGCGACGAAGTTGACGAGTTCACCAGCCTTGACCTTGGCGGTTTCGGCCTTGGTCACGCCTGCGGCGAGTTGCACCTTGTCGCCATCGACAGCGGCCAGAACGATCGCGGCAGCGCCGAGCTTGTCTTTGAGCTTGTCCATGGTGTCGCGCAGTGTCTTGGCGTCGGCGCCGTCGAGCTTGGCGGCCAGCACCTTGATGCCCTTGACGTCCACGGCTTGCGTGACGAGTTCGTCGCCCTGGCTCGATGCCAGCTTGCCCTTGAGCGCGGCGACTTCCTTTTCCAGCGTCTTGATCTGGTCGAGTGCGGAGCCGATGCGGTGGTTGAGTTCCGCAACCGGCGTCTTGAGCGTTGCAGCGGCTTCTTCGACCGTCGATTCGAGCGATTGCAGATAGGCCAGCGCGTTCTCGCCGGTCACAGCTTCCACGCGGCGGATGCCAGCGGCCACGCCGGATTCGCCCACCATCTTGAACAGGCCGATGTCACCCGTGCGATGCACGTGCGTGCCGCCGCAGAGTTCGCGGCTCGTGCCGATGTCGAGCACGCGCACGGTTTCGCCGTACTTCTCGCCGAACAGCATCATCGCGCCGGTCTTCTGGGCGCTTTCGATGTCCATCACGCGCGCTTGCGTGTCGGAGTTGGCAAGGATTTCCTTGTTCACGCGGGCTTCGATGTCGCGGATTTGTTCAGCCGTGACGGGTGCGTTGTGCGCAAAGTCGAAACGCGTGCGGTCGGCATTGACCAGCGATCCCTTTTGCTGAACGTGCGCGCCCAGCACTTCGCGCAGCGCCTTGTGCATGATGTGCGTGACCGAATGGTTGCGCATCGTGGCCGCGCGCACGGCAGTGTCCACTTCGGCCTGCACCGCATCGCCCACCTTGAGCGAACCGGATTCGAGCATGCCGTGGTGACCGAACACGTCGGCCTTGATCTTCAGCGTGTCTTCCACCTTGAACACCGTAGTGCCCACGGTGATTTGGCCTTGATCGCCCACCTGACCGCCGGACTCTGCATAGAACGGTGTCGTGTCGAGCACGACCACGCCGCTCTCGCCCACTTTCAGTTCCTGCACAGCTTCGCCTTCGCGATACAGTGCAACCACCTTGGCGGGCTCGGCCAGCTTGTCGTAGCCGGTGAAGGTGTTGGAGTCGCCCGTGTATTCCAGCGCGCGGTCCATCTTGAACTTGCCTGCGGCGCGGGCGGTGCTCTTCTGGTGTTCCATGGCGGCGTTGAAGCCCGCCTCGTCCACCGTCACGCCGCGTTCGCGCGCCACGTCGTTGGACAGGTCGAGCGGGAAGCCATAGGTGTCGTGCAGCTTGAACGCCACATCGCCGGGCAGCACCTTCACGCCACCCGCCAATGCGCTGTCCAGAATTTCCATGCCGTTCGCCAGCGTTTCGAAGAAGCGCTCTTCTTCAGCCTTCAGCACGCTGGTGATGTGCGCTTCCTGCTCTTGCAGCTTGGGATAGGCGTCGCCCATCTGCACCACCAGCTCATGCACCAGCTTGTGGAAGAACGGTGTCTTCTGACCCAGCTTGTAGCCGTGACGGATCGCGCGGCGGATGATGCGGCGCTGCACGTAGCCACGGCCTTCGTTGGAAGGAATCACGCCGTCGGCCACGAGGAACGAAGTGGCGCGGATGTGGTCGGCAATCACCTTGAGCGATGGGTTGTTCAGGTCGGCCGTGTGGGTCTCACGGCCAGCGGCCTTGATCAGCGCCTGGAAGACGTCGATCTCGTAGTTGCTGTGCACGTGCTGCAGGATCGCGGCGAGGCGCTCCAGACCCATGCCGGTATCGACGCAGGGCGCGGGCAGCTTCACGATGGAGCCGTCTTCCTTCATGTCGAACTGCATGAACACGTGGTTCCAGATTTCGATGAAGCGGTCGCCGTCTTCGTCAGGGCTGCCTGGAGGGCCACCGGCGATGTGCGCGCCGTGGTCGTAGAAGATTTCCGAGCAAGGGCCGCATGGGCCGGTGTCGGCCATCATCCAGAAGTTGTCGCTCTTGTAGCGGCCACCCTTGTTGTCACCAATGCGAATCACGCGCTCTGGAGGCAGGCCGATGACCTTGGTCCAGATGTCATACGCTTCGTCGTCTTCTTCATAGACGGTGGCGAGCAGCTTCTCAGCGGGCAGACCGAACACCTTGGTGAGCAGTTCCCAGCCCCATTCGATGGACTCTTGCTTGAAGTAGTCGCCGAACGACCAGTTGCCCAGCATCTCGAAGAACGTGTGGTGACGTGCGGTGTAGCCCACGTTCTCCAGATCGTTGTGCTTGCCGCCAGCGCGCAGACAGGCCTGCACGGACGTGGCGCGGTTGTAGGGGCGCTTGTCTTCGCCAAGGAACACATCCTTGAACTGAACCATGCCCGAGTTGGTGAACATCAACGTGGGGTCGTTGCCCGGCACCAGCGAGCTGGACGCCACCACGGTGTGACCCTTGGAGGCGAAAAAGTCCAGGAAAGTCTTGCGAATATCTGCGACTGAGAATGTGGGTTGGCTCATGGTGATGTCTGGTTTCTGGGCGCGCAACACGCAAGGCGCCTCAGTGGTGAACCAAACATTATAGGTTTGTGCACCGCCACATACCGAACGGGCTGTCTTATTGCGCAGAAGTGACAAGACAAATATTCCATTTATTGGTATAAATTGTCTCGTTAAAAGAAATTTCAATCCACATTCACGAAACAGGCAAGCGTCTGCCGGTATTCTCCGGTGCAAAGCCGCGCCCCTTTCGCGAAGTGATTGCGACCCAACCGCGCCCAACAACCGCGCCTTTTCGGAGACACACCATGGACATGAAGACATCCCCCCTTTCCACCCTCAAGGACCCCAGCCTGCTCAAGACCGATGCCTTCATCGGCGGCGAATGGGTTTCGGGCAAGTCGCGTTTTGCCGTGACCGACCCGGCCACCGGCAAGCATCTGGCCGATGTGGCGAATCTGGGTGCCAAGGATGCCGAAGCCGCCATTGCCGCAGCCAACAAGGCCTGGCCACAATGGCGTGCGCTGACCGCCAAGGAGCGCAGCATCATCTTGCGCAAGTGGTACGACCTGCTGATGGCGAATCAGGACGACCTCGGTCGCATCATGACCGCCGAGCAAGGCAAGCCGCTGCCGGAAGCCAAGGGCGAAGTCGCCTACGGTGCCAGCTTTGTGGAATGGTTCGCCGAAGAAGCCAAGCGCGTGAACGGCGAGACACTGCCGCAATTCGACAACAACCGCCGCCTGCTGGTGATGAAGGCACCGATTGGCGTGTGTGCCGCCATCACGCCGTGGAATTTTCCGCTCGCGATGATCACCCGCAAGGTCGCGCCCGCGCTGGCCGCAGGTTGCCCCGTGGTCATCAAACCCGCTGAACTCACGCCGCTCACCGCACTCGCCGCCATCGAGCTGGCGAACCGCGCGGGCATTCCTGCGGGCGTCATCAACATCATCACCGCCGATGCGGACAACTCGATCGCCGTCGGCAAGGCGCTGTGCGCAAGCGATGTGGTGCGCCACCTGTCCTTCACCGGATCGACCGAAGTCGGCCGCATCCTGATGGCGCAGAGCGCGCCCACGGTCAAGAAGCTGTCGCTGGAGTTGGGCGGCAACGCGCCCTTTTTGGTGTTCGACGATGCCGACATCGAATCGGCCGTCGAAGGTGCTTTCGCGAGCAAGTATCGCAACGCGGGCCAGACCTGTGTGTGCACCAACCGCTTCTACGTGCAGGAAGGCGTGTACGACGAGTTCGTCACCAAATTCGCAGCCAAGGTGCAGGCGG
Source organism: Diaphorobacter sp. HDW4B (assembly GCF_011305535.1). Lineage (GTDB taxonomy): Bacteria > Pseudomonadota > Gammaproteobacteria > Burkholderiales > Burkholderiaceae_C > Diaphorobacter_A. Next base: position 5,069,377 of record NZ_CP049905.1, on the reverse strand, counting down.
CCAAGGTCGGCAACGGTTTCGAGGACGGCGTGAACCAAGGCCCGCTGATCGAAGATGCCGCCATCGCCAAGGTGCAGCGACATCTGGACGACGCGCTCTCCAAGGGCGGCCGTGTGGTCACCGGCGGTCATCAGCTCAAGCAGCTCGGCTCCGGCCAATTCTTCGAGCCCACCGTGCTGGCCGACGCATCGCCCGACATGCTGGTCGCCAAGCAGGAAACCTTTGGCCCGCTCGCGCCGGTCTTCAAGTTCAAGACCGAAGCCGAAGCCATCGCCGCCGCCAACGACACCGAATTCGGCCTCGCCAGCTACTTCTACACCCGCGACGTGGGCCGCATCTTCCGCGTGGGCGAAGCGCTGGAGTACGGCATGGTCGGCGTGAACGTCGGCATTCTGGCGACGGAGCATGTGCCATTCGGCGGCGTCAAGCAATCGGGCATCGGTCGCGAAGGCTCGCACCACGGCATGGATGACTACGTCGAGATCAAGTACCTGTGCATCGGCGACGTGCAGAAGTGATGCCGTGACGCACGCCGAATGAAAAAAGCGCACCGCCGGGCTCGATGCCCGTGCGCGCTGCGCTAGAATAAAAGGCTTCGCGGGTGTCGTTCAATGGTAGGACTCTTGCTTCCCAAGCAAATAACGTGGGTTCGATTCCCATCACCCGCTCCAGATCTCTTCCAGCTCGAAATCATCGAGTCCGGCCCAAGCCTTGACGCCCCCGCGTGTTCAACGCGCTGATGGCTGCACTTCCGTCCCGCTTTCCAGAATTTTCAGAAACTCGGCATAGGCAAACACGCGTCCGCGTTGCTTTCCCGTGATTTCCTTCACGACACCCAGACGTTCCAGTGCATCGAACGTCTTGTTGACGGTAGGAGCGCTGAGTCCGGTCTGCTTCTGTGTTTGTCCCGCGTTGAGAAACGGATGTGTCTGAAGCAGTTCGTGCACTCGCAGCATCGAGTTTGTCTGTTCGCCGCAGTCTGCGATGCGCTCACGATCCGCTTGAAACAGCGCGACGATTCGCATGGCGCTTTCGTAGGCATTGTTGGCCGTCTCCGCCACACCTGCCAGAAAAAACTCCGTCCACGCCTCCCAATCACCGCGCTGCCGGACGCCCTGCAGCAGTTGGTAATACTGCTCGCGGTGGGTTTTCAGGTACAGACTGATGTACAGAAGCGGCTCATGGAGAATCTTCTGCTCCACCAGAAACAACGCGATCATGAGACGCCCCAAGCGTCCATTGCCATCCAGAAATGGATGGATGCTCTCGAACTGCACGTGCAGAAATCCGGCCTTGATGAGTGGAGGAATGAAGCTCGACTCATCATGCAGAAAGCGTTCGAGATCGCTCAGGCAGCGCTTCATCTCGGCCACAGGAGGCGGCACGAAATGCGCGTTGCCGGGTCTTGTGCCGCCCAGCCAATTCTGGGAACGCCGGAATTCGCCAGGGTTCTTGCCTTGCCCGCGCCCCTTCTGCAGCAAACGCGCATGCATTTCTCGCAGCAGGCGCAGACACAGCGGCAGCCCATCCGGATCGCGGAGAACGCCGAGCCCGTACATCATGGCGTCCACGTAATTGGAAACCTCGGCCACATCGTCAAGCGGTTTGCCTGCAAGCGCCGCATTCTCGAACTGCAGCAAGTCATCCAATGTGGACTGCGTGCCCTCGATCTGCGAAGAAAGCACGGCCTCCTTGCGAACATACATATAGAGAAACAGTGCCTTGTCCGGCAAAAGCATGGCCACGCCATCGAGTCGCCCGATGGCTCGGTCGGCCTCGCTCAGCAGCTTCAGCAATGGCGAGGAAAGCGCCAACGGCGGCTCGGGCGGGAGCGCAGGCGGGACATAAGCGCGCACTGTCTCGTCAAATGCCACAGTCGTGACGTAGCGACCGATCCGTGAATTGGCCTGTGAAAGCGTGTCGGGCTCGCGGCGCTTGGGCATGAGACTGTCCTGCAGGGGTTAGTTAAGGCGGCTTTATCAATGCCTCTCACTAATTAAATTATGAGGCAATAATTTAATTAAAGCACCATCCCATGTCCTCCTGCCCTCGAACAAATCAAGCCTTCAATGCCAACTCCAACTCGGTAGCCGACTCATTTGCGGCTTCCTCCGAAAGCACCTCCTGCACAACCGGCCACACACGCTGCTCCACCAGCGCAGGAATCCGCTCCACCGCACCCAGTTGCGCGATGCCCAGTGCGCTCAAGGTCTGCAGCAGATCATCGATGCAGCCCTGACGCGACATCTTCCAGGTCGAGGCGAAGCAGCGCCAGAAGGTCCAACCCGCGCGCTCGAGCACGCGTTGGCGGGCCATGTCGGCGGGCCAGCGGTCGGGGCCGTGGTATGCATCGCCGTCGCATTCGATGGCAAGGCGACGGTCGTCTCCGCCCTCCACCACCATGTCGATGCGATACGCGCCGGATTTGACCTGCGGTGTCACGCGGTAGCCCAGCGACACCAAGGTATTGAACACGTCCTTCTCGAAGCCGGACTCGCACAGCGCGGACAGATCCGCACTCTCCTGCTCTGCCGCCGCCGTGGGCATGGAGAAATGCTTGAGCAGGCCTTGGCGCAGATCCTTGTCGGAGAGGTCTTCGAGCGTGACCGAGCGCACGAGGTACATGCGGTCGCGCGCGCGGCTAGCGGCGACGTTGAAGCGCTGCTCGGCGCTGGTGCCTGAACGTGCGGTGCTGGTGCCGGGTGACACGACCATCGACAAAAACATGATGTCGCGCTCGCCGCCCTGGAACATGCTCGCGTCACCGCAGTAGAAGTCGCGCTCCAGCAGCTCTTTTGCGTCCACGCGCGAGCGCACCTGCGTGTCGATGTGCTTGGCCTGCTCCAAGCCGAGCAGCGACACCACGCCGATGCTGCGTCCCGCCATGTCGGGGTTGCGCACGATGGCCTCGATTTCACTCGCAATGGCACCGGCTTCGAGCACATTGGTGTCGCGCCCATCGCGCACGCCGCCGCGCACCAGAATGTCGACCAGCGGCGGATCGAGGCGCTCCGACGCCTTGGGGATGCGCAGCGGCTGAATCTGCTCGCCGTAGAACGCGGTGTTGCTGTACGCGATGATGGCGGGCACGCAGCGGAAATGCTCGCGCAGCATCACGCGCTGCGATGCGAACACGGTGGAGGCCAGGTCGTACAGCGAGCGGTCGATGGTCATGACCGGCGCGAACGGCTGATCTGCCAGAAAGCGATCACGCAGTTCCTGAATGCGCGCAGCAGAAATGAACGCGCCATCGGGCGAAACCTGCTTGTCGTCGCCGACCACCAGAATCTTCTTGGCGCGCAAGATCGCGGGCAGCGCCCACATGCTGGACTGACTGGCCTCGTCCACGATGACCAGATCGAACGCACCCAGATCGGGCGGCAGCGATTCCGACACCTTCGCGTGGCTCATGATCCAGCACGGAATCGCGCCTTGCGCATCTTGCATCGCCTTCTGCGCATCGCGTCGGTGCGTGGCCACGTTCACGCCCGTGCCCTTGCCGATCTTGCGGATTGCGACCTTGTAGGCTTCGAGCGCAGACAGCACTTTTTGCGAAGCACCGTTCTTGGTGGCAAGCCACGCGGACTCGGTGACCAGATCGGTGTAGAGCTTGGACAGGCGTGCTTCAAGCTCCTTGCGCTCGCCCGACAAGGCCTTGAGTTCCGCCGCTCCGGCGAATTCACCCAAGGCCCCGGAGATGCGCTGATAACGCCACGCATCGCGCCAGTTGCTGGGCCAGACCGCATCGTCGCCGGACTCGGCGAGCGCCTGCGTGCGCAGCTTCCATGCGAGTTGCATGGCACCGGCCTGGTGAATGCGGCGCGTGAGCGCATCGAGCTGCTGCAGGTCCGGCATCAGCGATTCGACTCGGCGCACCTCATCCAGAATGGACGCATAAGCCTGTTCGACCTGAGCCGCAGTCTGCGCACGAGCACCCAGAATTTCCACCGAAAAATCGCGCAACTTGGGAACCAGATGTGCGGTTTGGCCAGCCAGCGTTTCCCTGAATCGCGCCACAGCGCTCTGCGCCTTGGCAAGTTGGGCGCGGCCCAGATGGCGGTCCAGTTGCACTCGAATCGCTTGCAGATCTGGCTGCCCCTGCTTGAGCTTGTCGATGGGCGGTGTGGCGAAAACCTGTTCGGCCAAATGCACCGAATCGGCATCGAGCCGCACCACCAGATCATGCACGGTGCGGGCCGTGCGCGCGGTGAGCGACAGCGCTCGCAGGATGTCCACGCCACCCGTAAATTTGGGAATGCCGAGCAGTCCGGCCACCTCGTTCCAGCGCGTGGTGAACGACAGAACCTGACTGTGCAGTTGCTGATAACGACGCACATGCTGCCAGTCGGCAGCGCCTGCGGGCTCCAAACCGGCCACGCGGATTTCACCGACCAGCGCCTTCACATCGCCCATGCCAAACGACAGAAACCCAAACGGCTTGCCGTCCTCTGAACCCTTGGCGATAGCCTCGCGCACCTTGACCTGCTCGAACGCGCCGGGCGGCACGGTCACGGGCTTTTGCATGAAGGCCGAGCGGGCCAACTCCAGCTTCACCACATCGTCGAACAAGGCTTCCAGCGCCTGTCGTTCGACGGCGAATCGGCTCTGCCCCAGGCGCTGGCGCAGCATCGGCCACCAGTCGTCGCCCGACTCATCAAGCTCGCGCAACACGGCCAGCACCTTGTCGATATGCGTCTTGAGCTCCAGCGCATGCACCAGCGATTCGGGCGATGACGACGCCAGCCGCTCCAGGCTGCCGCTGCGTTCGGCATCTTCCAGTTCATGCTCGGCCAGCAGCGCTTGCTGCCATTGGCCGACATCGGCAATCGCCGGAAGATCTGCCGCGCGCAGTAGTTGCTCCCCGAGCAATCCGATGTCGGAGGCCAGGCGGCGACGCGTATCGCGCAGCACCGCGCCCTCTTCTTCGCTCAAAGGTGGCGCATGTTCGGGGCGCAGCGTGAGTGCATCGGGAAACCAGCCATGGGCCGCTTCTCCATCGACCACCAACTGCGCCATGGCTTCGGGCCGCATGGGCATGCCATCGACCTCGATGGAGGTGAGCTGCTGACGCGCGATTGCGTTGATGCGGCGGTCGATGTCGGACAGGCGTGCGTGGGCCTGCGTGACTTCGCTGCCCAGCTTGGCGATCAGCGTTTCGGTCTGCGCCGGTTGCAGTTGCGAGATGCGGTGCGTGATGGTTTCGATGGAGGTCTGAAACTGCCGCATGCCCTCGCGGTCGCCGGACAGCAGCGCCACGGTCAGCGCGCGCACGTCTTCGGGAATCTTGCTGCGCAGCACGGTCAGCGCGGGCTCGCCCTTGGAGGTGACCAGTACCTTGCGACCCGTCGCGAGAAAGTGGCAGATGATGTTGGCGATGGTGTGTGTCTTGCCGGTGCCCGGCGGGCCTTGCACGACCACGCCATCGGTGCGCTCAAGCTGCTCGATGACGGTGACCTGCTCCTGGTTGTAGGCAAGCGGAAAGTACAACTCGCGCGCGGGCTCGGCACTGCCCATGCCCGGCCGCGTGTCGCCTGACATGCCACGAAAACTCAGCGGCTGAATCTCGCTGGCCTCCTCGCTTGGCGGCGTCACCAGCATCAGCGCGGCGCTGGGCAGATCATCGGCCACGGCAATGCGCTGCTGCAGGCGTTGAATGTCCTCATGCAGATAGTTGCTGGGTTTGGGGCGCGCAAAAAGCACAGCCGCATTCGATACGACAAACTCGTCCTTGATCGCCGGATAGGTCTTCAGATCAGGATCGTAGGTGCCGCGCTCATGCAGATTGCCCGCGACAAAACGCGCGATCGGCTCGTAGCTTGCGGGCTCGAATGGGGACAGCATTTCGCCACCCTCCACCAGCAGCTTGCGCGCGGCGTTTTCGATGTCGGCAGCCAGCGGCACATTGCAGTTGGTCAACGCATCGAATTCAAGGCGCGGACGGACCGTCGAACGCGGGCGCACCTCGATGGCGAGCGACACCGCATCGACGGAAATCTCGACCGCCTGCGTGAGCAGCGGATACTGGTAATCCACACGACCATGGCGCTCGCTCGTGAGCTTCCACGACGCAATCGCCATGCCCCAGACCACCTCGATGGGCTTGAGACTGGTCTCCAGTTCCACCTGCGTCTTGAGCGCAAACAGCTGGCTGTAGAGCGCAATCGATTTGCGTCGCTCGACCTCTTCGTCGGCCCAGAATTGCCAGAGCGGCAGATAGTGCTCCAGCACCACTGCAGCCTCGTCAGCCACGGTGTTGAATTCGCGTTGGACGATCACGCCCTCTTCAATCAGCCGACGGTCCTGCTCCTCGCGCAAGGCGTCCAGCGCCTTGATGCGCTTTTCATCGAGACTCGGCACCGGCCCGCTCGGCTCCTGCGCGACATTCAGATAGTCGCGATGATGTAGATAACCGACCGCTGGCGGCGCAATCGGCACCAGCCGCTGCACACCCAGCCAGACCGCGCCTTCTTCATCTTCGGTGTTCAACTCCACACCGGGCAACTGCGCCAGTTCGTGTTGCCCGATGATGAAGTCCTTGCAGCCCTGGAGTTTGAAACCACGCGGGTCAATGTCCTTGTCCTGCTCCAATATGTACGACAGCAGGTTGCTGAGCTGCTCTTTTGCCTCGGGCATCTACCCCATCTCCGGTAAGCGAAATTTCAGTGCCGCTGAAGACCATCAGTTGCTACCTTTGATTTGACCACTTTTGATAGCGCGTGGTGGCTTGGTGGCGAAAAATTTACGCACCGCGATGCGTGTCCGCGGATCAGCCCTTGCGCGGCTGAGGTGGGGACTGCGGAATGTTCGGGCTGAGCGTTGCACCCAGCCAGCCGATGAGCATCACCAAAGCGGTGAAAAGAAACAGCCGCGAATACATGGCGCCGCCTGCTATTCCACTGCGTGCTGCCTGTTCGGCGATCCAGCCAAAGGCGCTGTTGCTCACTGCCACGCCCAGAAACACCATGGTGTTGAGCACGCCCAGCCACAGGCCAAGCTGACGCTGCGGAACCACCGAACGCGCCTGCGACATCACCAGCGAATGGATCGATCCCACACAGAAAAGCACGCATACGAGGGTGACGCCAATCCACGCGCTTTGCGCGGGCCACTGCGCCAGAATCAGCGCCGACACCACGCCCACCGCAAACGCGCACAGCACCAAGGTCTTCACAGTGATGACACGCAACACGCGCGAGATCGACAGCGCCCAGCACATGGCCAACAAGCTGGCGGCGGTCATCGCATATCCGCGCTGCACCACATCGAACTGAAAGATGTCGGCAAAGTAAGGCCCGCCCCAGGACATGCGGAAGGTGCCGCCGGAAATCAGCGCAAAACTCACCGGAATGAGCGCAGCAAATGCAATGCGTGACGACATCGACATGCCGCCGGAATCCATACTTTCCGAAGCAGCCTTCTTTTCTGCATTGTCGGGCATGGCGTCTTCATGCAAGGTAAGCGCAACGCACACGGTGGCCAGCACCATCAGCAAACCGACCACGCCCAGCGACCAGCGCCAGCCCATCGTCGCCACACCCCAGGCCAACGGCAACCCTGCCGCCACCGCGCCCACATAGCCCATGGCGCTGGAGCGCGTGACGATGCGCACCTGCTCCGCACCGTTGCCGGACTTGAGCACGTAGTTGAGCAACCCCATGTACAGCGGCGCGCAGCCAATGCCCAAACCGATGTGCGCAAGAATCGCAATTGGCACACTGTGCGTGAGCGGCAACGCCAGCGCGCCCACGCTGCCAATCGCCATGCAAAGCAGCACTGGCCGCCGCACGCCATATCGGTCGAACGCCAGACCGAGTGGCAACTGCGCAATCGCGAAGGTGAAATACAAGGCCCCGGCAAACAGGCCGAACATCTGCGGAGACAGACGAAGATCGTCGATCAGCTGCGTGGCGATCACCGCCACATAGCTGCGATAGAACTGGCTGAGCACATAGGCGCCGGTGAGCGCGCCCAGTGCCAGATTTCTCGATGACGAACTTGCAGCCTTCATCCAATGATCAACCGCGCAGCGCCTTCAGCGATTGCTTCTGCTTGCCGTCGGCAGTGTAGTTATCCGCAGCCAGCCAGGATTCAAAGCCCGCCTTCACCTTGGGCCACTCGGCATCGATGATGGAGAACCACGCCGTATCGCGGCTGCGGCCCTTGTACATCACGGCCTGACGGAAAACTCCTTCGAACGTGAAACCCAGCCGGTCCGCCGTGGTGCGCGAAGGTGCGTTCAGCGCATCGCATTTCCATTCATAACGGCGATACCCCAGTTGGTCAAAAGCGTAGGCCATGAGCAGATATTGCGCTTCGGTGGAAATCGGCGTCTGCTGCAGCAGCGGCGAAAACATCACATTGCCCACCTCGATCACGCCGCTGTTCGGGTCGATGCGCATCAGCGACAAGGTGCCCACCGCTTTGCCGGACTTCAGATCGATCACCGCATAGTGGCGCGGATCGGTGCTTTTGGCGATAGTCTCGGCGTAGGCGCGGTAGTCCTCCTCGCGCTCGAACGGACCTGCGACCATGTAGGTCCAGCCCTGTGGCGCAGTGCGGTAAGCGGCGAACAGTTCGGCAGCATGCTTGCTCGCATCGATCGGCTCCAACTGGCAAAAGAGCCCCTTGAGCGTGACGCCGGAGGGCTGTGCGCGGGGCGTCCAATCAGGCATGGCGGGGCCGATGGGTTGACCGAATTCGTTGGTGCGTGCGGACATGTTGTGAGTCTTTCCTTGTCGATGTCACAGGTGAGCGGGATGAGCGAACACCCTGAAATCTATCCTCATCGTGGCTTGCCATACAGCGCCACTCAAGGCACATTTGATAGTGCCACGAAATCACCGAATCTGCTCGCCCACCCGGGAAAGCACCAAGCCCATTCATCCAAACCCATGCCGCCCGAAGAACTGCTGGCCGATCCGCTGATCGCCCTGCTCACCAAATCGCCATTGTCTCGCCAGCCCAGCGCAGACTCGCTTCAACGTCAGTTGCAGCAGCATATCCGCAGTGCGATTCTGAATGGCAGACTGCCCTCCGACACCCGCCTGCCCGGCTCGCGCACGCTCGCCTTGGCGCTTGGCATCTCGCGCAACAGCGTGACTGCAGCATATGAGTTGTTGGGCGCAGAAGGCTTCATCCATTTGAGCCGCCAAGGCACGACCGTTGCAGCGCTCGCCAAAACGCAGGCAAGCACCAGCAAAACCGCACGCGCAAAGAACGACAAAGCCCTGCCCGCCATCGCCAGGCGCGCGGCCCACATCCGCGACAACGGCATGTCCGCATCCGAGTCGCTCGCCTTCCGCCCTGGCGTTCCCGCACTCTCGCGCTTTCCGCTCACGCTGTGGAAGCGCTGCCTCGACAAGGCCATTCAACAAGCTGGCGTGAATGCGCTCGGTTATGGCCATCCGCTCGGAGAGCAGGCACTTCGCGTCGCCATCGCCAACCACCTGGCCGTTGCGCGCGGCGTGCGTTGCGAGCCCGAACAAGTCGTCATCACCGAAGGCGCGCAGGAAGCCCTCACGCTCTGCATGCGGCTCGTGGCCAACCCCGGCGACACCGCATGGGTCGAAGACCCTGGCTACCGTGGCGCACAAACCGCCATGGCCTGCGGCGACCTGAAAATCGTGCCCATGCGCGTCGATCAGGACGGCATCTGTGCACCAGAAGCCGCCTGGAAAACCCATCCCCCGCGCGTCATCTACACCACGCCATCGCACCAGTACCCGCTCGGCTCGGTGCTCAGCGCAGCGCGCCGGCTCGACCTGATCGCCAAAGCCGAGCAGCACAGCGCATGGATCATCGAGGACGATTACGACAGCGAGTTCCGCCACTCCGGCGAGCCGATCGGCGCCATGCAAGGCCTTGTGCCACACGCACCCGTGCTCTATGCGGGCACCTTCAGCAAGACGCTGTTCCCTGCCCTGCGCCTTGGATTTCTCGTGCTGCCCGAGGCACTGCTCCAGCGCGCGCAAGTGCTGCTGCGCGAGACATTGCGTGGCGGCCATCGTTTTGAACAACTGGCTTTGGCCGAGTTCATCGCCAGCGGCCAGTTCACCCGTCACCTGGGCCGAATGCGGCGGCTGTATCGTTCGCGCCAAAGCGTGCTGCGCGAAGCGATTGCCACGCATTTTTCGAAGATTCCGCACCGCATTTCAGGGGGTGACAGCGGCATGCATTTGACGGTGCAACTTCCACACGAATACTGCGACTCGACCATCTGCGACGCCGCACGCGCTTACGACATGGCACCTGCGCCGCTGTCGCGATTTGCGTTGAAACCGACGAGCGACGACAACGGGTTGGTGCTGGGTTATGGCAACACGTCCGAATCTCGGATTCCGACATTGGTGAAGCGGCTTGCGCAATTGATTGGTGAATCTGTGGTTTCCAACGGAGTGCGCCGGTAGAATTTGACAGACCCGTTCCACATAACTACATCAAGGTGCCGATGCCACATGAATCTCCGACTCATCTGATCGATGACGCGCTTTGGTCTCGCTCGATCACCCATGAGATTGCAAGCCAACTCTCTGGGCAGACGCTGCAGCTGTTCTACGGCGATCTGTCCGGCAACACGCATGCGGCAGAGCTTCATGTGACGGCTTTCGTCGAGAAGCCAGATGCCGATGGAATGAAGCGCTTCAGCCTGCTGTTTCAAGGCCCCAAGGCACCGCAGTTGCCCGCACAGACTTACCGAACAAGACATCCAGCGTTAGGTGATTTCGCCACGTTCATCAGTGCCACCGGGCTGCTCCCGGAGGGCTACGTTTACGAAGCCGTGTTCTCCCATGCCGCTTGAGTTGCCCTCGTCTCTGCATGTGGATGGCTTGCACTTGCGCGACATTCAAAGTGACGACTATCCCTTTCTGCGCAACCTCTTTCGTGACTTGCGCGCGCGCGAGCTTTCGGTCACGGACTGGCCGCAAGCGCAGAAAGACGGATTCTGCGATTCGCAATTCGAGTTGCAGGATCGTCACTACCGCAGCCACTACGAGCATGCACATTACTTTGTGATCGAGCGCGATGGAGCGCATGGTCGCGAGGCCATTGGCCGTATCTACGTCAATGCCGATCTTGAATTTGTCGGGCTGATGGAAATCACCATCCTCTCTCACCTTCGCGGCCAAAGAATCGGCAGCACGCTGATGCACTGGCTCACGTCACTGGCCGATGCGAATGGGCAATCGATGCGACTGTTCGTCGAACCAGACAACCCAGCGCGCAATCTGTATGAACGCAACGGTTTCGTGGCCGGAGAAATGCAAGGGCCTTATCTTGAAATGAGCAGGCCAGCCATTTCGCGCATCGCGACTTGAAGACAACAACGGCCAACATCACCACCACCACTACCCGTTCCAATCGCATGCAGCCATCCAAGCACTTGATCACTCCTACGGGCTTCTCCGTGCAGCCGGTCATGCGTGCGGAATTGATGCGGCAAACACCGCGCTGCGTGTGGTTCACAGGTTTGTCCGGCTCGGGCAAGACCACCTTGGCCAATGCGCTGGAGCAAGCGCTGCATGCCGAAGGCCGATTCACCTGTGTGCTCGATGGCGACAATGTGCGCCACACGCTCAACGCCGATTTGGGGTTTGACGCAGCAGCGCGCGCAGAAAACATTCGGCGCATTGCACATGTCGCGCGGCTGATGGTGGACGCAGGCTTGATCGTGCTGGTGTCGACGATCTCACCGTTTGCCGTCGACCGCGCCAAGGCCCGCGCGCTGTTTGCGCCGGGTCAGTTCACCGAGGTGTTTGTAGACACGCCACTTGCAACTTGCGAAGCGCGCGATCCCAAGGGGCTGTATGCGCGTGCGCGACGCGGTGAACTCAAGGAATTCACCGGCATCGACAGTCCTTATGAACCACCCATCCAAGCCGAGGTGCATTTAAGCGCAGCTCCAAACTTGTCAGTCGCTGAAGCTGTCGCGTTGATCCGCAGTGCCATCTGAACGATGGGATCAACCCACTGGGTTCATCAGTTGCGTGAAGGGAATATGCCTACCAGTGCAATCGAAAAGTTCAGTGCGAGATAGGGAGGCATGTTCTCGTGAGCTTGATTGCCACCCGTGAGCGCACCTGATTGAGCCGACATCGCAACAAGGCCTCCTCCACTGGCTTGCGCGAACTGGGAGTCGCGCTGATTGGACGCTGCAATCACCGAAGTGCCATCAGGCGCTTGCTGCGTTCCCCCGTTGGTGGTTGCAACCGTCGCATGTGCATGCGCTGGTATTTGCGTGGTGTTCAGCGTGACTGCTTCACTACCGCCCTGCTGTCCCCATGTGTAAGATCTCCCGCTTACCGCCTGTCCGATGCCCGTGGGAAAGCGGCCCTGCAGATTGGGCAACCCAAACGAAGTGGAACCGTTTCCACCATAAGTGGTTCCAAGAAGCGCAAACAGGGCGGAGTTTTGCTGAATGCCAAGTATTTGCCCGTTGCAAAATGCCCACCCGGGCGGCGCATAATTGAATCCAAACATGCGGATTTCACCAACAAACGGATCAGCCATATCTCTGTCCTTTTCAAAAGTATTCAGGTTTGCAGATAGCCGTTGAGCCATCCGCTGATGGAAGAATGTGCTTCAACGCGTGGTGCAGCGGTTACCCGCGCACTCACCACAGAAGAAGCCAATGAAACCCAAAGCGACCCAGCACTGCCCTGCGGCTTCCATGCCCTGTGGCCACGCGGCCCCTGCAGCGCGGCTTGTGACCATGCATCGCGCAATGCGGAGTTGGAAGGTTGAGCGCCCATGCCGCGCAATGACGCGCCAATGCTGAACCCTGCTTCAGCCCCCAGCAGCGCAGTTGCAGACCATTGCAGACCAGCGCGCTCGAACTGATGCTGCCAGTCACCACCTGCGGCTGAACCAGCCAGCGGCCATGCTCCCACCATGAGCGTATCGACCGGCACGTCCCCTTGTGCAAGCCAAGGCAGGCCCGCCAAAGACCAAGGTCCCTGAGCCTGTGCATTCGCCCGCCACCATTGCCCAAAGCGCACGGCTTGCGCGCCTGAGTACAGGGCAACGACAGCGTCCGGGCGTTGTTCAAGAATGGTTCTGCGAAGTCCGTCAAACTCTCTGGATGGCTCCACCGGTCCGCCAATATGGCGCGCAGTCACTTGGCCGCCCAAGGCGCGGTAAGCATGTTCAAAGGCATACACAAAATCGTAGCCCGACTCCAGCCAGCCCACAGCCAGCACCGCGCGCGCGCCCTTCTGCATGAACACTTCGCGCGCCAAGGTGGCGGCGCAATCGCATAGTTCCAAGCTGTGAGTGCGTTGCGCTTGCGGCTTGTTTCGCGTTGCGTTCGCTGGCAGATCGGCACCGGTGTCGCTCACCCACAAAGGCAGATGGCGATCGTTGGCGTAAGCGACCACGCGCTCAGCGAGTGCGGAAGGCATCCAGCCAAAGATACCGTGCAGATCCGACCTGCTGTCAATCTGATCGGCAATCTCACGCGCGGCCTTGGAGGGAACAGCTTGTGCATCCACCCATTGCAATTGCAGCGGCACTTCGGGGTGCTGAGCCAAACCAAGCTCCACACCACGGCGGTAATCGCGCGCCAATTCCGGCATCTTGCGCGATGCGGGTGCAACGGCCAGCAGCTTCCATGGGTTGGCGGAAGATGCGTGCGTTGAACGCTCTGGCGCTGTGCTCGCGTGTACGGCACTCCATCCCAACATGGGACTGGCAGCCATGGTGCTGGAGGCGAGAAAGCGACGTCTTGGTATGGCGGTCATGTCACTGCCTCTGTCATGTTTTTCATGTAGTCCGCGCGCTGCTGCAGCAAGGCGCGGTAATGCGGTTCAATCCACTTGGCGACCAACGTACGCCACTCTTCTTTGGCACTTGCGTGTTTGGCCGAGGCGTCAGATACAAAGCTTTCCGTCGGTCGCTTGCCATGACGTGACAGGCGCTCGCGCATGGCTTGCAATTCGTGGTCGTTGGGCTCCCAGTCAAGGCGCTCAAGCAATTGCTGTTCAATGGCTGCTGGCAGTTCGGCGTGGTCAAGAATCAATGCATTTTCAGGATGTGCGACGCGCGCCATATCAGCATAGATGCGTCCCAGAATGCGGGCGCAATATTCTGCAGAAGGCATGATTGCCTGTTCCAACACACTGAAACCAGCGGGGCCAAAATGCGCTCCCATTGCCCCGGGCACCATGTAGAACGCACGCTCCTGCATTTGCGAAACCAGCACGGCGAGCGGATCACGCGTGAGAAAAATCTGCTGCGCGTTGGGCCAGGCCTTGGCGATCAGCGGAGCTTGGTGCGTGTTCCATGCATCCAGCTTGATCGATACCGATTCGAGCGGCGGGCTGCCCGCATCACTGCGCTGCGCCCAGGCACTGAGCCACGCACGCGTGGCCGCAATGACTTCGTCTTCCGTGAGCCAACCGTCCACCAGTGCCTGACGGAGCAATACGTCCAGCGGCACAGGCTCGGAGAGCGCCAGATGGTGCGCGCTTTGCGACAACGCTTGAGAAATCAATGTGGAGCCGCAGCGCGAGACATGAAAAACCACCGCACACGGCGTCAATCCCGGAGATTGCTCATGCCATGCAATCATTTCGCCAAGCGAGGTCTGGCGTCGGAATGCGTTGTGAAATGGCTTGCGCAGTTGCTGGCTCACGCTGTCCTGAAAGAACGGCTGAAGGTGCGGAGCATCGCCCAAGCGAGCCCAGTCCACCATGACTTCGCTGCCATTCCAGTAGATGCGGATCGGCCGCCAGCCGCGCAGAGTCAGAGCACCCATTGCTGCGTCCAGGCATTGCGCCCAGCCCTCATGGCGGATTCAACATCCGAGGTTTCGAAAGCGAATCCGTGCGTCTTGCCAAGATCCAGACTGCGCAGTTGCAGGCTTGCCAGATCAGTACACTCCATCAACGATTCTGCCCACACGGTGTTATCGAACACTGCTGCACGAAAACGCTGGAACTCCGTCCAAGGATCACGCGAGGCGTCCATTGGCTGACCACCATCACCTGCGACAAACGCCTGCGCCAACTGCTCATCCACCAGCGCATCCATCACCAGATGAATCCGCGCCTGCTCGCTGCGGTTGCGCACGCGATGCGGCAATGACACATCCGTGTACCAGCACTCCCCCGCACGCATGGGCAGGCGCTCGCCGGCGATGTGAAAGAACACCTGTTCATCCGTTTGAAGGGGAATATGCAGACGGGCCTCGCCGTTGGCCGCGCACACGCCTGCATCGGTGTGCTCCATGATTTCGGAGCCCGGCAGCAAGCGCATCAGGCGAACGGATTGGAAAGGCAAGGCCATCGTGCGCAAGATCGATTGGATTGCCGGGCACTGGCCAAGCGCATCCGCTGCCACATAGCTTTGCGGAGCCGCATCCATGGGCATGACATCGATGGGGGCGTTCGGTGCGACGGTCAATGCCAACGCCTGCCATCCGCCATCGTGCCGCCCTTGGTTGAAATGCGTGCGCCACAGATCTGCAGGCAACTGACGAGCCTCGTCCAATGCGGCCGCAGCATCAAAGCGCCACGGCAGCCGCATGGAGCGAGCGCCCTGCACCCGCAGACCTTGCGTGTGCACTTCGCCGTGTTCACCGTGGGAGGATGCTGGATGCATCATTGCCCGCAGAGCGCGTAGACCGTGCAGGACAAGGCCACGTTTTTGTATGAGTTGAGCGCACGCAAAGTCCAGCCCTGCACCGTAGCACCGCAGGCCGACGATCCGGTGGTCGGGTAGTTTGCAGCGACGCGAACATCGAATGCGGCGTCCCCGGTTTGTCCGTTGGTCGTTGAATACCCTCCCGAAATCACGCGCTGACCTGCTGGGCAGCAAGCCGTGATGTCACAAGCACTGCCTGTGGCACCCGTCGCAGTCGATGCTTCTACGGGGGTCAACGCTGCCACCGAGCCAGCAGGCCCGACGCCGCCTGTTGGCCCCTGAACACCGGTCGGGCCCTGCGAGCCAACGGAGCCTGTGGGTCCTGTCGGTCCCGTAGGACCCAGCAGGCCTTGGCTACCCGTGGTGCCTGGCGTACCTATCGGGCCCTGAATCCCTTGCGAACCCTGCGGACCAGTTGGGCCAATGGTGCCCTGAATCCCTTGCGAACCCGTGGGCCCCGTCACGCCTTGAATGCCCTGCGCACCGGTCGGTCCTGTTGCACCAGTGGGTCCCGTGACACCCTGTATGCCTTGAATGCCCTGTACACCCGTTGCACCGGTCGCACCAGCGCCTGTGGCCCCCGTAGGGCCCGTGGCACCGATCGCGCCCGTGACGCCTGTAGGTCCGGTGACACCCGTTGCCCCTGTCGCACCGGCACCGGTCGCACCAGTGCTTCCGGTCGCGCCGATGGCCCCTGTGGCACCTGTCGGTCCAGTGGCGCCCGTCGCACCTGTTGCGCCCGTGCCGGTACCTGGCGCGCATTTGACCAATTGGCCCGAGGCCGGATCGAAGCACAGCAACTGACCGGTGGTGGTGCTCGTCGTGGGCAAGCCCGGCACATAAGTCTCACCCGTGCCCTGCACGCGAAACCGCTCTGCACCGCCCTGGTCCTTGATCACAAAACCAGATCCGGCTGTCGGCGTGATGCTGACATCTGCAGCATGCGCCGCACTGGTCACCAAGGCCAGTGATCCGTATGCGACCCAAAGACTGGCTGAAAGAGGTTTGGCGAGAGTCATGGCTGTTTGCGTTGGAGGTTGGAACTGCGGCGACCACGAAGAGCGCCGAAAGAAAGCACGAACACCATCAGGCTCAAGATCGATACCAGCAGATTGTCGAGTACCGGCACGGGTGTGGTCGAAGCGGGCGGCGTCACCGTCGCGCCGATGATGATGTTGGTGAGTGTGACGTTGGACTGCGTCACACGGGCTCCAGGCCCGAGAAGAATGGTGATCGGCACACCCGAGGCACTGACCAGCGCGACGGGTGCGCCCGGGGTACCCGAAACTGTCAGATTGCCATTGACGGTAATGCTTGTACCGGGCTGGAAAGAGAACGTCTGTCCGCTGGTTGAAGAAATCGTGAGGTCATTGAAAACCGCCGTGCCGCCGACCGAGATGCTTGCGCCTGCCGCCACGCAAGCGCCATTCAAAGTCACAGCCCCGTTGGCGGCATTCAGCGTTCCCAGATTGTTGAAGTCCGCGCCCAGCAGCATCTGCCCCTGCGCATTGAGCACTCCACCAGCGGCGATGGTCAATGGACCGGCATTGGCCGCACTGCCCCCGCTCAAGCTGTATGTGCCCGAGATGTCCACCGGCAAGCAAGCCAGATCGGCAGCGCCGCCAGCAAGGTCAAAGGCGGCACCGGATGACACAACCCACTGGGCAGAGGCCACCTGCATCAGCCCGCCAGCGAGCAGTGCTGCAACCGAATTTCGTAGACATGCGCTCATGAATGGAACCGTGGTTGACAATGTTTCAACATGTGATGAGCGCAATAATACACATCAATTTTTCGTTTGTATGTCCCCTAAACAGGGTAATCTGCACACAATATTTCACGTCATGCAAGGGTTTTTACTCATGACTTTGCATGTCTCTCATCAAGAAATCTTGCGGGAAATGGAGTTCAAGCGACTTTGAGAACAGTCGATCCTTCTTTGGTGAAACGGTCCGTCGTCTTCATCCG
The DNA here is from genome assembly GCF_011305535.1 of Diaphorobacter sp. HDW4B. Taxonomy (GTDB): domain Bacteria; phylum Pseudomonadota; class Gammaproteobacteria; order Burkholderiales; family Burkholderiaceae_C; genus Diaphorobacter_A. The sequence continues at coordinate 5,051,770 of NZ_CP049905.1, read as the reverse complement.
GACGTTCCTGAGGTGCGCGGTCTCCATGTGCGCGGCATGGAGCACTTCTGCGAAGTAGCAAAACAGCAGTGATCGACGGCGACCGCCCGTGGGATTCAGGCTGCCTGCATGCACAAGGTCGGAGTCGAACACCAGCAGATCGCCCGCCTTTCCCTCCAACTGCTGCGACCGGGATTCGTCCAGAAAGTCATATGGCGGCTCATCCGGCGTGGGGCGGTGAGTCCCTGGCACCAAGCGGGTAGCACCGTTGTACGGACCGTAGTCATCGAAAAACGCCATGGCATGCACCGTGTCACCGGGCCTGCGCAAGTTCATGTCCCGATGCAACGTCTGGTGACCGTGTCCCGCAAGCGGTTCGCGCCCTTCGACCTGCGAGAGGAAAAAGTTCTCCCCAATCAATTCACCCACCGCCGCCAGCAGGGTCGGCAAGCGACACACCGCCTGAACCTTGGCATCCAGATCCAGCATGGAAAAGCGCCAGGTCGCATCGCGCGGCACGGGCCACTGGTTGGATGGCACCACATTCGCGTCGAATGCGGTGCGCAATCCATCGAGCCAATCTGCAGGAATGGCCTGTCGCAGCACGACATACCCGTCGCGACGCAGTTGCTCCCGACTCCATTGGGCATCTGTCATTTGTCTCTCCCTCGTTTTTTTGATTCAGTTGGCTGGCGGATGATCCGCAAACTCACTCAGCGCGCGCAAGCTGCGCTGGCTTTCAAACCGGCGCAGCTCGCCCGTCACCGGATCGGTGAACTCGATCCGGCGTGCAAGCAGTTGCAGCGGATGGGACCAGTCACCTTCTGGCGGATCGTTCACCACCGGATAGAAAGCATCGCCCATCAGCGGCAGGCCGAGTGAATCCATGTGCACGCGCAACTGGTGGCGCTTGCCGGTCACTGGCTTGAGCAGATAGCGCGCGAAGTCGCCCTGCTGCTCGATGATGTCCATGTGCGTCTGGCTGTTGGGCTCGCCGGGCACTTCCTGCATGCGAAAGAACTGCTCCGGACATTCCTGCACGCGGCTCTGGTGCTCGCGCGGAAATGTCACATCAGGGCGAAAACGCGCTACGGCCTCGTACTCTTTCTTCACGCTGCGGTCACGAAACAGTGCTTGGTATGCGCCGCGTGTCTGCCGCTGTATCGAGAAGAGCACGATGCCAGCGGTGTCGCGGTCGATGCGGTGCACCGGAGACAGATCCTGCAGCCCCGTCTCACGCTTCAATCGCACGAGCAGCGTGTGCTGCAGAAAATGGCCACTCGGCACCACGGGCAGAAAGTGCGGCTTGTCGGCGACGAGCAGGTGCTCGTCCTGGAAGAGGATGTGCGCGGCGAACGGAATCTCGGCTTCCTGATCCAGTGCGCGGTAGTAATAAAAGCGCACACCGGGCACGAACGCACGCTCGGGCGTGGCGGGTTGGCCGAATTCATCGATGACTTCGCCCATCTGCATGCGCCGCAGCCAGTCACCCCGCGACACGGCGGGAAGGCGGGTGGCAAAGAAGTCGATCAGGTTGCCCTCGCCCACCGTGGGCAACACCACGCAGCTGGGATTGATTCCGTCGCGCATGGGCAGCACGCGCGGGTCGTGGGAGTTGTGCATGGGCGGCGATTGTAGAGCCGCCTTGGGAGCGTACCGAGGAACGCTCCCAAGCGCCGCCGTCAATGCGTTGGAGGCACTTTCCTGCGAGACCTTGTCTTTCTTGACGTGCCCATTTCGGCCAAGGGCTCGGGCGCGACTGTCTCCGGCTCCGGCTCGGTGTCGCCGATCAGCGGGTCTTCAGTAAGAAACAGCAAGTCATCCGTCAGCCCAAGAAATGGCGAGGCTGCCGCCGCACCTTCCGGGTTTCGGTTGGCTGCCGCAATGTCGGCCAGCGCATGCATGGCCGCCTGTCGGCTGTTCCAGCGCTTGTTGGGGGCGTTCACCACAGACCCGTCCACCGAGATCGCGCTGAAGAAAAAATGCTTCCCGTCGCGAGCCATGCACAGGGTCGCGGTATACGTAGCGTCATCCAGGACGCCTTGCACCTTTTCGCTAGTGAGAGGAATCATGATAGCTACCATTATGAGAGATTAATAGACATTATTAATCAAACAAACTTGTGACAGTTACGTAAAAACCGCTTTCATCCTGAAATCTTTGTTGGGTTCGTGCGGAATCCAACAGTCCCTGAATTTGTAAAAACCGCCTCTGAGAAGGCAGTTACATCAAGGATGTTTCAGTTAAGTGCAACAAATTCTGAGCAGTTCTCATTGACAGCTTCGTTACGCCTTGGCTATGACCCGGCTGGTTCAGCGCATAGGATTTCGCTCGGCCCACCGACTGCAACCACTTCACTCACGACAATCACCAATTGACCTCCATGGCAAAAACGAGCATCCATTTCAACGCCGCGACCGGCAACAGGTCACGGCTTTCACAGCGCGGCTTCAGTGCCTTGCGTTGGTTGGTGGGCTTGCTTGTGGGTTGTGTGCTGCTGATGCTGCTGGCAATGGTCGTGATCACCCACTGGGACTGGAACAGCGCGCGTCCCTGGGTCGCGCAGCAGGTGAGCAAAAGCACGGGGAGAGAGTTCAGGATCGAAGGCGATCTGTCGGCGGACTGGCACTGGCCGCAGCCGCTCGAACAGGGCTTCAGGCGCTGGATTCCCGGCGTCACGGTGCAGGCACAGAACATTCTTCTGGGCAATCCAGAAGGATTTCTGGTGGAGGACGAACCCGCGCGCGGCCAGGCCGATTTGCCCGCGCTCCCGGCCAAGACACGGCCTTCCGGCAAACCCTCGGCGCTTGCGGCCTCTGCCGCCCGGCCGGCATCCGCCGCTGCCGCTGCATCTGTCGCATCCACGTCAGCGCCCTCGCCCCATCTGGTCAGCAATCTCTTGGCGGGCGCTGTCGACAACGCCCCCAGCGAGCAGGCCGATGCCGAAGACGCCCGCCGTTTGATGCAACGCGAACGCGCGGCGCTCGACGTCGAAGCGCCGCCGCGCACGCCTTCCACCATGCTGACCATCGCGCGCGCCACCGCCACATTGCGTCTGCTGCCGCTGCTCCAGCGAACGATTGCGCTCGACACCATCGTGCTGACTGCACCGGACATCGCACTGGCGCGCAACCAACAAGGCGAGACCAATTGGGAGTTCAAGCAGTCCAGTCAGCCAGCCAGTGAACCGTGGAGTCTGAGTCTGGGCCAGCTCATCGTGCGCGGCGGTTGGCTTGGCTATGCCGATGGTGCCAAGGATCTGGCGGTTCGTGCCTACATCGACACGTTCGAGCCAGAGGGAGACGATGAGAACGAGCAGGACGCGAAGGACGAAAGCCGCCCTCAGTACGGCGTTCATATGACACTGCAAGGCCGCTACGGCAAGGCCCGCATCGAAGGCGAAGGGCTTGCCGGACCGATTCTTTCGCTGCGCAAGACATCGCTTGACTACCCGATTCACCTCAAGCTGCAAGCGGGCTCGTTGCGCGCCGAGGCCGAAGGCATTCTGGCCAATCCGCGCGAGCTTTCGGGGCTGGACATGCAGGTGTCGCTGCGCGGCGCAAGCATGGCGGATCTTTATCCGCTCACGGGTCTGGTGTTGCCGAGCACGCCCGCTTTCAAGACACGGGGACGCCTGCTCGGCGATCTCGGCCCCGGTAAAGCGATCTGGGAATACCGGGACTTCGATGGCGTCGTCGGCGCAAGCGACTTGCATGGCAGCTTGACCTACACCTCCGCCCAGCCGCGCCCTCGCCTCGAAGGCCGCATGCTGTCCAAGAAGCTGCGGCTGGTCGATCTGGGCCCGCTGGTCGGCAACTCGTCCACGCAGGAGGTCGCCTTGCGCCGCAAGGGCCGCGTGCTGCCCGACACGCCCTTCGACACCGGGCGCTGGAATGCCATGGATCTGGACATCGCATTCACTGGCGAGAAGATCGTGCGCCCTGCCAATCTGCCGATCGAGAACCTCAGCACGCGCGCTGTGCTCAAGGATGCGCAACTGAGCCTGTCGCCGCTGCGCTTTGGCGTGGCCAAGGGCAAGATCAACGCGGACCTCGTTCTGGACAGCCGCAACAAGTCCCTCAAGGTGCGATTGAACGGCTCGGCCAACGATCTGCAACTGGGCGCGCTGTTCCCCAAAGTGGAGCTGATGAAAAAGAGCTTCGGCCAACTCGACGGTGCTTTCTCGCTGGTCACGCAAGGCAATTCGGTGGCGAGCATGCTGGGCGGCAGCACTGGCGAGGTCAAGCTGTTCGTGCGCGATGGCATGCTCAGCAAGGAAATGCTTGATCTGGCGGCGCTCAATCTGGGCAGCGTCATCGTCACCAAACTCTTCGGCGCGCAAAAGGAAGTTCAGCTGCGCTGCGCGGTTGCGGACTTCGCCGTGCGCGATGGCTTGGCCACCACGCGCGTGGCCAAGCTCAGCACCGAAGAAGCCATCATCGAAGCCACGGGCAGCATCAACTTGAAGAACGAGACGCTGGACCTGAACATCAAGCCCGAATCGCTCAAGTGGAAGTTCTTCTCGCTGCGCACGCCGTTGTATGTGAAAGGCAGCTTTGCCGAGCCCAACGTGGGTCTGGAAAAAGGCCCGCTGATCCTGCGAGCGGGCGCAGCCGTCATCGCCGCCGTGGCCGCGCCGGTGGCGCTCGCACTCGTGCCGGTCACCGTGCCGGCGGCGCAGGACGATGCGAACTGCAAGGCCCTGCTCGCCGCCGTCACGAAGCCTGGCAGACCATAAGCCCCGCCATGAGGCCGGTGCGTGGATGGCAGTTGATGTATTCATACTGCTGCTCATCGGGAGCCAGCACGGCCACTTCGTGATAGAGCTTCAGTTTCAAATCGAAGTTGAGTGTCTGCACATAGCGCATGAATCCACCAAAGATGGACACATGCGTCGGGTGCGATTCCGCCCAGCGCTCCATGTCGGCCAATGAGCGCCAGAAGCTCAGGCCAAACGACTTCTCCTGCACTTCTCCCTGACTGCTGATGTGGTGCATGTAGCGGTTGCTGTAGCAGCCGATGCCCACGCCCTGCTCGCTCAGAAAGCCCATGCCCTCGCGCAAAATGGGCTCCATTTCCTCCAGATACAACAAGCGCTCCTTCCCCTGCGTCTCTCCCCAATCCTGTCCTGAACGTATCCATGCCATATTCGAATGCCCGTCACGCGCACCCGCCGCCCCGATGCTGTCGTCGGCGCGACGATGGTGCGAAAGCCCGCAGGCAGCAGCGCGTCATGCTGCGAGTGGGGGATGCGGTCACGCATCGACCCCCAGTAACCATGCTCCTGCACCTCGTCGCTGAGTTGCCCCATGGTCACAGCAGCCCCTTCCAGTGGGCCAGTTGTGCTGAACAGCGTCTCGAAATGGGTCATTCCCGGGCAAAGAATTTCGCGAAAGTAGCCCAGACCCTCGTTCTCGCGTGCCTCGGACTCCCACCAGATGCGCACCACGTCGGAATTCTGCCAACGCATGAACGCCACCGGGTCGGACCAATAGGCGATCAGCACATGGTTGTCGAAGCCATCGGCATCCAGCGCGTGCGCCACATCGTGATGCAGTGAACCATCGGGAAAGCGCATCTGCGTCTGCATTCTGCGCAGCGCTGCAAGGGCCGTTTCGCGCTGCTGGACGCCCTTGGACTGCACGCCGAACATGCCCACCACCATGCGCGTCCGACTCGCGTCGCCGCGTGCCGACCAAGCGGGAAACGGCGGTTGGTAATCTTCTTCGATGCGGCGCGTGCGGGTGCGTGGGCACCGCAGATGGGGGGCGATGGCGGAATCCATGGAAAGTCTCCTGAGACGGTGTAGTGCTGCACTTGGTGCTTCATGCACGTCATGGACCGTGTGCACGGTTGACGCGTGAAAGAAGCATAGATTCAGCCCGTCTCAGCGCATTGACTGTGGCTGGCGGCGTTCTTGATCATTCATCGCATGGCGGCGAATGACAGCCAAAGAGCAGCCGTCAGGCAGTCGACACCGTCGGCACGAAGTCTTTGCTGCTGACCACCACGATGATCTGCGTGCCCGAAGTTCCTTCGGAGACAATGCTCAGCGTGCCCCCCGCCTTGGCCGCGCGCCGCTTCATGTGCGCCAGACCGCGACCGACATAGCCATCGCGCGCGCTCTGCTGCAGGCCCACCCCGTTGTCCACCACGCGCAGCAGCCAGTCGCCATCGCTTCCCTCGACGAAAGGACGCAACTCGACCATCAACTGCGATGCCTTGGAATGCTGCAGCACATTGCTGATGGCCTCCTGCACCAGACGGCACAGCTCGCGTGCACGCATGCCCGTGGGCAGTTGGTCGGCGGGTTCTGCGTTCACCACCCAGTAGAGTTGAATGCCGCGCTTGTCGAGCACTGGCTGCAAGCGGTGGCGCAGCGTGCCCAGCTTTTCGGCAAGATTGCCCTTTTGATCGCCCATCACATCGACGAGCAGACGCAGATCCAGCATGCACTGCTCCAGTGTCTGCACGACCGGATGCGTCTTGTCTTCTTTCGAGTCGAACAACATCATCGCATTGACGAGTTGCGAGCCCACCTGGTCATGCAGCTCGCGCGCAATGCGTTGGCGCTCCTTGCGCACAGCCGCCGCCACTTGCGCCTTGCTGCGCGGATGCCAGTAGAGCGCGCGAACCAGCAGCAGCACCAAGGCCCCCCCGACCAGAAGATCCAACATGAAGGACAGCCTCAGCATCCACGGCCAGACGCTGTCTCCCGATACGTTCTGAGAAAGCCAGATCAGCCTCAGCACGAACTGCAGCAACCATGCAAGCATGCAAAAAATGAGGATGGCCAGATGACTGACGTGAACCATGGTTAGCCTTTGCGACACCGTTGGTCGTGTGCTGCGAACACACGACGACGCGTTGGCAACTTAGAACAGCTTTCGCAGCGCAGCGAACTGAACCGCCTGCGCCCTGGTCTTCACACGCAGCTTGCGGTAAATGTTCTTGATGTGCGAATTCACGGTGAGCATGCTGATCTCCAGCCGCGTCGCGATCTCTGCGCTGGTGTAGCCGTTGGCCACGTTGCGCAGCACTTCCTTTTCGCGCTCGGAAAGCAACTCCGATTCGCTCGATCGGCCGCTGGAAGCGCGAGGCGCCGAGCTGTTGCGCGCGTCGAATTTCTGAATCAGGCGACGCGCCAGATGCGGCGTGATGTACGCACCGCCATTGGCCACCTGCAGCACGGCCTGCGGATAGTTGCCAAACCAGGAATGCTTGACCAGATAACCCGTGGCACCCACTTCGAATGCACGCAGCACCTGTTCATCGCTCTCCATGATGGAGAACATGATGGCCTCGGCCGAAGGCCGCTGGAACTTCATCAGCTCGATCAGCGAAAAGCCCAGTCCATCGTTGAGATTCACATCGACCAGCATCACGTCGAATTCATGCTGCTTGATGAGTCGGCGCCCTTCCTTCACGCTGGATGCCATGCCCACCAGCAGCGTACGCGCATCCTCCATCAACTCCTGCGCGACCACACGTTGCATGTGTTCGTCGTCATCGATCAGGATGACCCGCACGGGCTTCTCGTCTTGCCCCACCAGAAAATTGGGCCAGATCATCGAGCTGCTGCCGCGCGCACGTTCTGGCAAGACACCGGGCTGCGCCACTGGCCCGTCACTGCTTGCGTTTCCAAACAATCCAAGATATGACATCTTTCCCTCCATCCCTCACTAGTAGATTTCGAGTAGCGACCCCATGATCCCAGAAATTTACTAATTTGTATGCGAGATCAATTCAGGTTCGCTATGCAGTGCTGTCACGTTAAATGAATTGATAACAATTATCCAGCGTCTTCGAGAAAATTAATATTCAACTGCTGAAGTTACAAATATAAACTACCCATAATTAGGTATGAAAACGCGCAAACACACTCTGTGCGAGATATAAAAAAGAAGTATTCGGTAACTTAATTGCCTGAATCAAGACATTTTTTGAATTGTTAACCACTGCAATTTCAATTTTCTGATTCACTTTTCAAGCGCTCGATACATTCAAAACGGAACTTTGGCTCTTTCTTTCTTTGAATTGCGCTTCTTACACACAGTCACTCACCAGTTTTTGCACCATCACTACCCATCGGTCCACAGCAAAGAACGGCGGATTCTCTGTGGGACAAGGCCTTGCAGGCCTGTCGGCCAGGCAGATTCTGGCTACCCATTTCTGGTGATTACTACCAAACCAACTGCAACAGACACTGAAGCCAGACAAATGCACGAGGGTTCAACAAATGCATTTGTCCATTCCGCCGCAGTGTCTGGTCCACCACAAACCATCCGGATACGCGGTTTTCACGACACGTTACAGGAGAGACAGTCATGAAAGCTATTGCATTTATCGCTTTGACAGCCGTTGCCAGCGCAGCTTTTGCAGCAGGCCCCGTGCGTCCAGGTTCCATCACCATTTCCGGTGTGAGCGAACAAAAGACGTACGCAAACGATAGTACCGTCAAGAACACATCGGGCACCAACAACAAGGCCCTGCAGAATGTGGCCAGCAATGCGGCAGACGTAGAAGTCTTCGGCTCCGGCAAGTCTTACCAGACCGCCGACCTCAAGGAAACCGACGTTCGCAACGAAGCCAAGGGCGACTACTCGGTGGCACGTCAGAACATCGCCAGCAACAATGGCGAAGTGGACATCAAGGGCACGTCCACACAATACGTGAACGCCAACAAGGCAATGATCTCCAACATGGCTGATGGCGCAGGTGCCAAGGCAACACAAAACATTGCGTCGAACTTCGGCAATGTGACTGTGGCTGCCAACGCCACCTCGTACCAGTACGCCAGTCTGACCGGCCGCTCCGCCGCCATCAATCTGGCCAAGGGCTCGCTCTCGACAGCCGTGCAGAACATCTCGTCCAACGATGCTTGCGCGGAAGATCCTTGCCCAGGTGGTCGCTGCCACTGACAGCCAGGGTGACATCGGGTTTTGGCGACCCGATGTCTTCTCTTTCTTCAACTCTTGAGGAGGCCGCATCATGAACCACCGCATCCGCGGTTATTTGCTGATGGCAACGGCTGTCTGTCTGAGTGCACCTCTGTGTACGCTGGCTCAGGCACCTGGCGAAGACCCCATTGTTCTGAACAAGGAGGTCAAGGTGCAGATGTTGCCGCTGAACCAGAACAAGGCAAGCAACCAGATCACCCATGATCTGGGCATACCAGCTTGGCAACAGGCCAAGATGTCTCGCTACACGGCAAAAGCTTTTTCTGCCGACACCACGGGCATCTACACCGACAAGGATGTAGTGCAATCCGTCAATACACAGGGCAGCAAGGTGACCTGCTCGCAATCCGTTGGCAGCACTGCGACGGCATCCGCCGTTGGAGCTGCCAAGGGCACCGTCAGCGCGTCGGGTGACCAAGTCGTCGTCTTGCGCGGAGACATGGTCAACGTCTGTTTCTGAAACTGGTTTTGCAAAGAGGATTCGAGCGACTGGAGGGAACTCACGTCATCCGTTGAGGACAGCGTGACAAGGGCAGTCGCCGAAGCCTGGTTTCGACACCCGCAGTGCGACTCGAACCAAGCCACAAAACACACTCTCACTGCTGCACAAACAAGGGAGGCACGCCATGACTCACGGTACTTCAATCTCGCACGACAAGGCTTCACCCAGAGGCTCGGCGCGACGTTGGTCCTGGCTGGCTTGTGCAGCAAGTGTGCTTTTTCTTGGCGCATGCACGACGCCGATGGACCCGCGCAAGGATGCGGCCTACCAAGAGACCGCCCTCCTCGCCGATCGTCCGGTGATTCGCCCCGTGCGCTCAATCTCCAGCTTCTCCGATTCGCTGATGTGCATGGATGAAATGCTGCGTGCAGCGCAGTTGCCCACCACGCTCATCACCAGCAAGCAGTTCACCGACTACTCCACACGCGTGCCGGTGGGCATCAAGGAAATGATCATCACGGCGCTGTCGCAGATGTCGCGCCGCTCCAATGCCTTCCGCTACGTGGACTACGAGGTCAACATCGTTCAGCAGGACACGGTGCAGAACCTCACCACCATTTTGCTCAACAACAACCAGATGCAGTTGCAGCGCCCTGCGCTGTACATGTCCGGTGCCATTGCCTTCGTCGACCAGAACGTCATCAGCAACCGCCGCGATGCGGGGCTCTCGGGGCCGCGCATCGATCTGGGCGTGAGCGACAGCCGCAGCGCCACGGTGATCGGGCTGGAAATGCACGTGGGCGATTTCCGCACCCGCACGCTGATTCCCGGTCTCGATTCGGCCAACGAAGTGGTGATCGGCGGCGGTGGTCAGGGCCTTGATCTGGCGGGCCGCATCGGCACGTATGGTGTGACCTTCAACGTGGGCCGAGACTATGCGCAAGGTGCCGGTGGCGCCATGCGCACGCTGGTCGATCTGGCCACCATCGAACTGGTTGGCAAATGGTCGCGCGTGCCCTACTGGCAATGCCTCACGCTCGATCAGACCCATCCTGATTTCCAACGCCAGATGCGTGACTGGTACCTCGAAAGCGGCGGCGTCGCGCAGGCCAAACTGATTCAGAGTTCGCTCATCGCACAAGGCTATATCGCACCCGGCACCGAAATGCTCGACAAGGATTCACGCGAACTGCGCGATGCGCTCTCGCGCTTTCAAACCGACAATGGTCTGGTCCCCAACGGCACCATGGACTTCCGCACCTACGAACGTGCGCTGAACCGCTTCGTGGTGCTCGACAACTCGGGACGCATGCAGCAGATCGGCTGGACGCCGTCCGGCCCGAGCGGCGGTGCGCCAGAAACCAAGACCTACGCGGGTTACCTGCCGGTCAAGAACGCCAAGGAACTGCAGCTCGCATCGACCACCGCGCTGGAACGCGACATCGATCTGCAGATCAAGAACCCCTTGCCGCCCGGCGAGAAGCCCACCTTCGAAGTCGGCGAGCAAGTCTTCGCTGCCGCCACCGTGTCGCGCGCTTCGCATGTCTACTGCTACTTCAACGATGCTGTCGGCAACGTCATGCGCCTCACGCCCAACAACGTGAATCCGAACTCTTTGGTCTCAGCCAACACCGTGCTTCGCCTGCCCGACTGGCTGGTGCCCAACCCCGCCTTCATCATGGATGCAAGCCAGCCCGGCACCGAACGCCTGGCGTGCCTGGCCACCGCCGAAGACGTGATGGACAAGCTGCCTGCTCCGCTGCAAGGCGCTGGTGTGGTCAACGTTCCCGGCTACCGCTCCATCGAAGATGTGGAAAAGGCCTTCCGCCATGCACTGGGTGACGAGCCCTTCTCCAAGGCCGAGGTGCAATGGCGCGTGATTCCCAAGCGTGCTCAGCCCGCGCAGCAGCAACCCACGGCCCTCAAGCCCGCGCCCACGACCTGAGCATCGCTGGCCGCAGGTTGATCACCTGACCGACAAAGAGCCCGGCCCGATCCGGGCCACCTGAAGCAGACGACAAGCCCGTTCACCAGAGGAGGAGCAGATGCGCCAAGATTTCGCCGCCGCCAGCCTGCGCCTTGGCTCCACGACGCCCCGCTTGCCTGTGTTGTGTCTGTCTGTGCTGCTGGCTCTGATGAGCCAGGCCAGCCCAGCCCAAGCCGTCACGCGTGCCATTCCCGGCGCGCCCATACAGGCCCCGAACACATCGAACGGTCAACAAGCGCCTGTCCAGCCCGCCGGTGTGGCAAGACCCGGAACCATCCAGCCTGCAGGATCATCCGTAGCACCTCCGCCCATCAAACCATCGGGCCAACCCGGATCCGCCGCGCCCAAGCTGATGGACCCGGACGAAAACGACACCGACGCCGAGCGCATCCGCAAACTCGAAGCCACCGCCCTCACCAACGCCAAACGCGGCAGCGCCGCAGAGCGTTTGGCGGCGCGCACCTCATGGCTGCTTGGCCTGCTCTTGCTGCATGGCGAACACGCACCTGTCGACCGCACACAAGCGCAAAAATGGTTCGAGCGTGCCAAAGCATTGAACGAGCCCATGGGCAATGCAGGTCTGGCCTGGTGCGAAATCGACGGCTGCAGCGGCCCACCGGCTCCGCGCAATGCGCGCCCTTATCTCGGGCCACTCAAAAGCGCCAACCCCGGCCTGTCGCTGTTTCTCGATTGGAGCCTTCAGGAACGCATGGCCCCCGTGCACGGCGCAGGCGGCATGGGCGGTGCGCAAGCCCCCCACTCCAGCCCCGAAGCGCAGCGCATGCAACTGCTGCAGCAAGCAGCGCAAGCAGGCAATGCCTCGGCCATCAACGAACTGGGGCTGGGCAACGTCGCCGCATCGCGCTACGAGCTGGCGATGCAGCAATTCACCACCGCGTCCAAACGCTCGCCTGCCGCCGCATCGAACGCCAAACTGCTGAGCGTGCGCATCGAACAAGCACAGCAGCCCGACAACAGCAAATCCAAAAACGACCGCGCCGAAGACTGGTTCGCCCAAGCCCGCCGTTATCACCGCGGCGACGGTGTGCCATCGAACTACACCGAAGCCATCCGCTTCTACCAGATGGCCGCCGCAGCCGGCTACCAACCAGCCCGCCGCATGCTCGAACTCATCTACTCCCGCCCGGCCCCCGGCGGCTCCGTCAACATCGCCTGGATGCGCCAACTCGCCAGCATGGACGTGACGGCGGAAGGCGCTATCCTGAGCTTCTCGACCCAGCCCACCCCGCTGCTCTTCGTGCGAGACCAAACGCCGCTGTACGAGTTCATTCCGCAGGAATGGCGCAAGGACCGGAGTGTGGGGCAGCGGTGAGCTGACGGGCAAAGTGCCTGTGTCACATGGACGAACTTGAGAATGAAAAAACGGCTGCACTTGTTTTCAAGTACCGCCGTTTTGCGTGGAGCGCAGCCTGCCTGAAGCATCTCCAGGCAGGCTGGTTGAGTGGCTCAAAGCATCATTCGATCCTCAAAGCGACATCTGCCAGCGCAGCCCGGATCAACGTTTGCCATGCGCCGAGCTACGAGCGCGGCGGCGCTGAATGGCCCCTGCCGTGCCGATGAGTGCCAACGACATCAGCGCAAGCATCCAGGGTTGGTCCAGCGGCACTGGCTTGGGATCGCCCGTTGCTGGCTTGGTGCCGGTGGTGATGCTGACAGAGGAAACGCAAGGCATTGCCATTGATGCGCCACCAACGCACTTGGTCTGCGCGTCCGACGACTTGGTCGTGGCCGTGTTCGGAATGCTGGCCGGAGGCGTCGCACTCACCTTGGTGGTCACGTTGAAAGTCACCGTCTCGCCCGCAGCCAACGAAGGCAGCATCACGGCGAGCACCTGCGCCGCACCGCTTGGCATGCCGCTTGGGCATGGCGTGGTGGCACCTGGCACGCAGCTCCACGTGCCGGCCTCAAGACCCGTGACCAACGTGTCCGTCACATCCACATTGGTGAGCGCGACGTTGCCGGGGTTGGAGACCTTGATTGCGTAGCTCACCGCGTCGCCCGCGTAGTAGGTGGTGGCTGTGGTGGTCACCGATTTGACGATGGCCAGTTGTGGGTCGACCGCCAGATTGATCAGCGCGGTGGATTGGCACGGCATCGTCAACGCTGTCGTACCGTCGGTTGCCACGCAGGCAAACGTGGTGGTGGCCGCCTTGGTCAGTTTGCCGGACTTGGTGATGGCTCCGACGGTGGCCGTGTTGGCCACACCGTTCACATTGGCTGTGATGCTGCCCAGCTTGGCCACCGCCGTGAAGGTGACCGAGTCATTGGGTGCCAACGCCAGATCACTCACGCTCAGTGCCAACCCTGTGGGACTGAAGGTGGGGCAAGCGGACGTGCCGTTCGCTGCGCAAGTCCAGGCCGCGCTGGCGAAGGCCGCTGGCAATGTGTCGTTCACCAGCATGTCGCTCACCGCAACCGGGCCGTGGTTCTTCACCGTGATGGTATAGGTCACATCTTGGTTGCTGTAGTACGGGCCGACTCCACCGGTCACCAGTTTCTCGATGGACAGCTTGGGCGTGGCCGACAGGTTGACCGGCACCGTGGACTGGCAAGCGCCTGTCGTGGCTGGCACGCATTCCCACGGCACGGTGGTGCTCGTGGATTTCACCTCTGCGGTATTGGGCAAGGTGGCCTTGCTTCCATCCACCGTGCCCAGCTTGGCTTTGGCGGTGAACACCACCGACTCACCCTTGCCCAGCGACGGAATGGTCGTGCCCAGCGAGAGCGCGGTGTTGGCTGTCGTATCCGCATTGAACGTGGTGCAGAACGTGTTGGTGGCCGCACTCGCCGTGCAAGACCACACCACGCTCGCGAAGTCCGGCGTGGGCAACGCGTCCGTCACCAGCACATCGCTCACACCAATGGCGGTGCTCGGGTTGGTGACCGTGATGGTGTAGTTCACCGTATCGCCCGTGTAGTAAACGGCGGGCGGCGTGGGCGTAGTGGCAATCGCCTTCACGATCGAGAGCTGCGGCTTGGCCGACAGCGTGATCGGCACCGATGCCGAGCACCCGCTTGCAGCGCATGCCCAAGGCGGATTGGTCGCCGATGGCGCCACCGTCGCCGTATTGGGCAGGCTGGCCTTGGAGCCATCGACTGTGCCCAGCTTGGCTGCGCCGGTGAACACTACAACTTCATTGCCCGCCAAAGTCGGGAGGGTCGCATTCAGCGTCAGCGCCGAGCTGCTGAAGCCCGAGCAGAACGTATTCGCGCTGACCGAGGATGAGCATGTCCAGTTCACGCTCGCGAAGTCTGGCGTGGGCAGTGCGTCGGTCACCAACACATTGCTCAGCGCCACAGGTGTGGTGCTGCTGACTGTGATGGTGTAGTGCACCGTATCGCCCGTGTAGTAGATGCTGGGCGGTGTCGGCGTCGCTGCAATCGCCTTGGCGATGGAGACCCCCGCATTGGGCGACAGCGTCACATTGGCGGTGGCCGTGCACAGGTTTGATGAATCCAGTGGAGTCGCACAAGTCCAGGGGGCAGCGGCTGTCACCTGAGCGGTATTGGGAACCGTCGCAACCGTGCTGCGCGGAGCGACTGTCGCAGTGGCCACAAATTGAATCCAACCGCCAGCGCCGGGAAGCGCTGCAGGCAAGTTCCAGCTCAAAGGAGCGCCAGTGCTCGCGAATCCATTGCACAACGCGGCGTTGGAGGCCGTGCAAGCCCAAACAACGCTGGAGAAGTTGGATGCGCCAGACTGTGGATCCGTCACCGTCACGTTCGAGGCCGCCACCGAGCTATTGTTCTCGACGCGCACGGTATAGGTGAATTGATTCGTTGGGTAGAAAGGACCTGGGCCTGAAGCCGATTTGGTGATGCCCAGTTGCGGCGTAGCCGACAGAACCACTAGCACGCTAGCCAAGCACGGCTTGGCAGCATCGACCACGCCCGCCATGTCCGCGCAAGTCCAGGGAGCCGTTGTGCTGGTCGAGCTGGCCGTGGCAATGTTGGTCACACCATTGACACCAGAGACGCTACCCACCACGGCCTGTGCGGTGAAGACGACCGATTCGCTCGCGGCAAGGCTCAAACCTGTCACCGCCAAGGTCGATCCGGTACTCATGCCCGGAAAGGTCGCCGGATCGCAAATGGGGTTGGCCGAAGGCGAGCAAGACCATGTCACGCTGCTGAAGCTGCCGGGAACGGTGTCGTCCACCTTCACATTGCCGATCGGCCCTCCGCCCACGTTCTTCACCGTCACGGTGTAGCTCACAGTGTTGCCTGCGTAGTAGACCGTCGGAGTCGCTGGAACTGTTTTGGTGATGGCCAGCTTGGCCTTGGGAACGAGCAGGATCGGAGCCGACGAAGTGCAAGGCTTGGCCTTGTCCAAACCCGTATTGGGATCCAGACACAACCAGGTTGCGTTGCTTGGTGTCACCGTCACCGTGTTGTTGGTGGACACTGTGTTCACCAAGGTGTTCTCGTCCTGGACCAGCGCCTGCACGACGTACTCCAGACTCTTGCCCGCAGGCAGCGAGGCAATGGTGGAAGTCAAAGTACCTCCTGCCCCCAGGGAACCTCCCGCACTTGTTCCCGTGGGACACGGAGTCTGGTCTCCGGCTGCTTTCTGGCAATACCATGTGGCAGACGCATAGCCCGCAGGAAGCGGGTCGCTGACCACCACATTGGTGAGCGCGAAGCCGCCCTTGTTCATTACACGGATCAGATAGTTGGCGGTCTGACCGGGATAGAGTGGCCCGGTCTCCTGCACATCTTTGGTGACAGCAATCAGCGGATTCGTCGACACCGTATCGGACGAAGAGCACGGCGTCACACCGTTCACCGCCGCACAACTGAAGCTCGAGGGTGGCGTGATGGTGGCTGTATTGGTGATCACATTCACTGGGGTTGGCACATTGGAGGTGAATGATCCACTCACTCGGAATGTCATCTGACTGCCTGCCGGCAAGGCCCCCGTGGTGATACCTCCTGATGTGGTCTTCAAAGCCTGCTGATTGAAGATGTATCCACCAGCAGGAGTCTGAATGACGGATGGGCAAACAGCCAACGCCCCCCTGGGAACACTACAGGTTGCCGCTGTGGAGGTAGTGAAGCCCGTTGGCATCAGATCGGTCAGTGTTGTATTTGAAGCGTCCACCGTGCCGTAATTGGCGATCTTGATGTCGTAGTACAGCGGCGAACCATTGGTCACCGTGCCTGTGAATGGCGTGCCATTGCTGTTGACCGCCTGCTTTGTCACACTCAATTTGGGTTGACACAATGCCGTCTCGTTGGCTTGCAGCAAGAGACCTGATGGGTCCGTCAGGTTCGCAATCAGAAGGTAGATACTGTTGGTACCTACTTGCCACAAGCCGCTGCCCAACTGGAACGTCACCTTGTTGCCTGCGGAAAAACCGCCTACGCCACTGTGCGGCGCGGCTGGATTGATCCCAGAGTAATCAAGTGCCAAAGTTCCGTTGACAAAAACTCTACGCAAGAAGTCGTCCGTGCTCCCATTCAAGGTCACATTGAATTGATCAGCAACTTCCTGGCTGGCGATATTGAACTGGTAGCGGAAGATGGTGTAGTTACGTGCGAAATAGGGAGGCTGGTCCAGATTGTCATTGCCTGTGAAATCCCAAAAGCCCAGCCACTCTGCGTTGGGAAAGGTTGAGGCGATCCATGTGCCCACTACTTTATTGCCGACCACTGCACGCTGATACGCCGCCAAATTGAACTCAGTGAGATCGGAGGGCAAGGGGTTGGGATTGGCAGCACTCGACGATGTGGTCACATCATTTTTCGTGCGGATGTAGGACCAGTGGTCGTCATACGCATTAGCAGGCTTTTTGGTACTCGTTGATGTGTAACCTGTATTGTCCGAATCGGCCCTGACGTTGTTGATCCCGGTGTTGAAGATCGCAGGGTCTGATGCACAGGTCAGCGTGGGAATGGGCTTCGCGGTATCAAGGGCAACACCCAGACTGGTTGTCTTGTTGCATGCCACCGTCTGATTGGAAAAGTTCCTGCAAAACGAAGCATTGCCGTTACTCTGGACGAACAATGTTGTTCGTGTAAGCATTATTGTTTTGTGGCACGGCCACGGGCGACACCACGGTCGCGACACCATTGAAGACGATATTCGTCCCTGGCTCCAGAATGCTCACAACAGGCGTCGTTGTGGACGCTGTAGTAGCGCTGAAGGTATTGCAATACGTTTGGCCAGTGGGTGAAGTTGAAGTGCAAGTCCAGTTGACCGACGAAAAAATGCCTGCCGTTGTCGTGTTGATCAAGCGCACATTTGGCGCATTCACCGTGCCGATGTTGTTGATCGTGACACTGAAGTTCACCACCTGACCGGCTGCGAATGGGCGATCCGGCCAAGACTGACTGACCTTCAACACCTGCGCCATCGCATTGGGCGCCGCCAAAACCGATACCAACGCCACCAGCAAAAGCGCGAGGCTGTAGAAGAATTTTTTGAAAGTCTGCATGTAGCTCCCGCTCTTGTTCCTGGTCTGGTCGGCTTGTCTGATGGCCAAGCTACAAATCAATCATTTGCGATATTTGTAAATTTACACAAAAATTTACAACACACACAATTTACCTGTATCTTCACTTGAGCTTATTCGATATTGACTTCGGATTTTCAATAGCTTGCATTAATTAAACATGTGCTTCATATGGGAAATCGTCAAGGCTGATGCAGCTTTGATGCCCATACGCTCGTACTCAGTTTGAAAAAAACGGCCTCTCCTTTTGTCAAGAGAGGCCGTTCCTTCAAATCGCGCGAGGAATCAATTCAAGCGCTGCGAGCTTCAATGGCTGACGCGAGCCATTTCAAGGCGCCCGGATGCGTTGAACCATGGGTGGATGCTTTCAACGCGCTTGCGCGGCATCCGCTACCGCATCGTCGCAACCGTTGGCTGCATCCCCGTTGTGCAAGCAGCGGACCACGCTACCTGCTCCTTGATCCAATCCCTGAACAACATCACCTTGCGTGCATGCCGCTGCAGTTGCGGGCGCACGAGGTAGTACGACGCGCCGGTGCGCACCGGCAGGCTGAATGGGCGCACCAGTCGCTGTGCTTTCAAATCGTCGGCGAGCAAGGAGGTCTGGCCGATGGCGATTCCGAGGCCTTCGACGGCTGCCTGCCATGTGAGCACGGAGGTGCTGAAGCGCATGCGTTCGGTGCTCGCTATGTCTTCGTCGTAGCGGCACAGACGGGTCCAGGTGGGCCAGTCGTCCTGGCGGTAGTGCGATACCAGCAGGCAGGTGCGCAGCAATGCGCGTGGGTAGGCGGAATCGGGCGCGTGTTTCTTGAAGAAGTCGGGGCTGCAGACAGGCTCGATGATGTCCTCGAAAAGGAAGTCGGCGTCCTGCCCTTGCCATGCACCGTTGCCCATTTGGATGGCGAGGTCTACGTTGTCGCGGTCGAAGTCCACGGGCTTGACCGAGTTGGTGATGACGACCGAGATGTCCTTGTAGCGCGCATGAAAATCCGACAGACGCGGGATCAGCCATTTGGCAGCGAAGGTGGTGTAGGTCTGGATGCGCAGCGTGTTGTCCGAGCCGCTGCGCATGATGCTGGAAGTGGCCTTAGAGATGGCTTCGAAGGCCGGAGCGATTTCTTCGCCGTAGAGCACGCCGGCCTGCGTGAGGCTGATGCCGTGGCGCTCGCGGCGAAAGAGTTCGATGCCGAGATAGGTCTGCAGCACGTTGAGCTGCTTGCTCACCGCGGACTGGCTGATGTGCAGCTCCTGCGCGGCCTTGGTGAGGTTCTGGGTGCGCACGACGGCGTCAAAAACCTTCAGGGGATTGAGCGGAGGCAGCTTTTTCGACATGGCTTGATTGTAGGAGCGCCAGAGGCGCGCTCCAGTGTGGGCTCAGCGCTGGGCGAGCCAGTAATTGAGCAGCACGTTGACGGTGGAGGCCGCGTCGTACTGCACCCAGTGCCCGGCGTTCGGAATGGTCGTCCACTCGCGCTCCTGGCGGTTCTGTGCGAGAAATTCCGCCGCCTTCACGGGCTCGGCGGTCACGTCCTCTTCGCCCCAGAGCATGAACATGGGCGCATGCACATCGGGCAGAACGTCGGCCAGCAAAGCACCGCGCGAATAGGTCTTGCTGTAAAAGCGCGTCTTCTCGCACGATTGCTCGTGAATCCAGCAGGCGTCCGCATCGGCCGCGCCCGCGAGCATGAAGGCTTTGAGGTTTTCCTTGAGCACCAATGCGCGCTCTTCGCCCTCGAACTCGCGCCAATTGCGCATGGGCACTTCGCTCGCACGGCGCAGACCGTGACCTGCGCTGCCTAGCAGGCTGAGCGTGCGAATCTGCGGCATGCGCTGCGCGACCTTGCCTGCGACGAGTCCACCAAACGAGAAGCCGATCAGATGAAACGGCGTCTGTCCCAACTGGTCTTCGATGCCGTGTTGGAGCACTTGCACCAACGCATCCAGCCGCGCCGGATCGCGTGCGGGCAGGTCGAAATCGGTGGAGTCGCCAAAGCCCGGCATATCGGGCAGCAGCACGCGGTACTTGTCGGCGAACGCGTCCACATTGCGCAGCCAATGCAGCCACGAGCCATGGCCGCCATGCAGCGCGACGAGTGGAATGCCGTCCTGCGGCCCCCACTCGCGCCACTGCACCGTGCAGCCCGCATTTTGCGTGGTGTGTTGCGTGGTCCGCATGCGCGCCCTGCCCTGCAGATCGCGAGCGACCGCAGGCATGGTGTCGGGCAGTTTGTTGAGCACTTTATTGAGCATTTTTTCGCTCATGCACATGGGTCCGTCAAGCCTGCAGAATCAGAGCATCGACCGCGAGCACGCCCTCGCCTTCGGGCATGACCATGAGCGGGTTCACCTCGGCTTCGCTGACCTTCAAGTCCGGTCGCACGGCAAGCTGCGACAGGTTGGCGATGGTCTGCGCCAGTGCTTCCAGATCGCCCTTTTTCGTGCCGCGCAAACCAGCCACGGTCTGCAGCATGCGGACTTCGCCGATCATCTCGCGCGCGACGTCAACGCTCACCGGAGCCAGACGAATGCTGCGGTCCTTCATCACCTCGGCCCAGATGCCACCGGCCGCGAGCATGATGATCGGGCCTGCATCCACATCAACGCGGTAGCCCACCAGCACCTCGGTCAGGCCCCGGCGCATGGGCTGCACCAGCACCTCGTTGCAGGCGATGTCCGGAGCGCGTTCCGCCAGATTCTTCTTGAGCGTGCCAAAGGCCTGCGCAAGCTGCTCGGCGTTCTGGATGCCCAGCACCACGCCGCCCACTTCGGTCTTGTGCGGAATCTGCGCGGAGCACACCTTGGCGACGACCGGATAAGCAAATGGCAGATCGGTGGGCGCAGCATCCATTGCAAACGTGGCTGCGGGCGCGTGCGGCACATTCAACTGGTCGAGCAGCGCATAAGCATCGGACTCCTTGAGCGAATGCGTGTCTGCAACCTGACCTGCTGTCGCGTCCTGCCCCGGCTGGCGGCGAGCGAACACCGATGCAATGGCGTCGGCGCAAGCCTCGGGCGTGCGAAAGCATGGAATCTGCGCTTCGGTCAGTTGCGCGAGCGCGTTCGGCGCGTCGGGCACCAGCATCGCCAGCAGCGGCTTGTCGTGATTCGCGCTGTCGATGATGGGCTTGACCGCCAGATCGGGATTGAAGCGCGCGGATGAGCCGACCACCGCCACCACCAGATCGAACTCCGATGCCTCCAGCAGAATGTCGAGCGCCTTCTTCATCACCTCGTACTTGGTGCCTGCCAGCGTCAGGTCGAGCACGCGGCCTGCGGTGCCGGGAATGTCGGCGGCCTGCAGCTTGGCCAGCGTCTCGGGCGAGACGGATTCCACCGTCACATCGCGAATGCCGAGCTGGTCCACCACCATGGCCGCGCCGCCGCCGGTCGTCGTCACCACACCGACGCGCTTGCTTGCGCTCTTGCGCGCCAGCGGCAGCTTCTTGGCCAGCGGCATCACTTCAAACAGCGTCTCCAGCATCTCGACACGCACCACGCCCAGATCCTTGAGGAAGGCATCGGCGATGTCGTCCTCGCCCGCCAACGCGCCGGTGTGCGTCGCGGACATTTCTGCCGCAGCGCTCGATCGGCCGAGCTTGTACGCAACCACCGGCTTGCCGCGCTTGGCGGCCTCACGCGCGAATGCCTTGAGCTTGTCTCCGTGGTGCAGGCTTTCCAGAAACAGCACATAGCCTTCGATCTTGGGATCGTCCAGCGTCGCCATGCAGATTTCACCGACGCTCAGATCGACCTCGCTGCCGACCGACACCAGGCCCGCAAAGCCCACGCCGCGCGCCTTGCCGCGCGAGACCAGTGCGCCGATCATGCTGCCGCTGTGCGATGCGACGAACACGTTGCCGGAAGGCATGTCGGGCTCGGCAAACGCGGCATTGGCCGTCAGCATCAGGCCGTTGGACGGATTGACCACGCCCAGGCTGCTGGGGCCCAGCAGGCGGATGCCGGTTTCTCTGGCGATCTGGCGCAGCTCTTCTTCACGCGCCGCGCCTTCGGGGCCGGTCTCTGAAAAGCCGCTGGCCAGAATCACCACCAGCTTCACGCCAAGGCGCGCGCATTCGCGCACGGTGTCCACCACCGTGTCGGTGGACGACAGCACAAAGACCGTGTCCGGCACTTCAGGCAGCGCCGCGAGCGAAGGCCAGGCCTGCTCGCCCTGCACTTGCGCGCGGTTCGGGTTGATCGGATAGACCTTGCCCGCAAAGCCCGCGCGGCGCAGAAACTGCTGGGGACGACCGCCCGTCTTCTTGGTGTCGTCGGATGCGCCGACCAGCGCGACGCTACCCGGATACAGCAGCGCCTTGCACAGGTCGGAGGTGTTGGTGGAGTGTGTACTCGACATGGATATCAGTTCCCGGATCAGTTTCCGATGTTGGCTTTCTTGAACTGGTCGGCCCAGAAGGCCACTTCCTCGTTCAGCTCAGCCTTGAATTCTTGCGGAGAATTGCCGATCAACATCGAACCTTGTGGAATCAGCGTGTCCTTGAAGGCCTTGGACTTCACGGCCTTCTGAATCACGGCGGCCAGCTTGTCGATGATCGGCTTGGGTGTGCCCGCAGGCGCCAGCAGCGCATTCCACGATTCGGACTTCATGTCCGGCACGCCCAGTTCCTTGAATGTGGGCACATTCGGCAAGCCCGGCAGACGCTGCGGCCCCGCGATCGCAATGGGGCGCACCTTGCCTGCTTCCAGATTCGGCATCGCGCCGGTCGATGTCATGAACGCCACGTCGATCACGCTGCCCATCAGGTCGTTGATCACGCCCGTCGTTCCGCCATAAGGCACGTGGACCATTTTGATGCCCGTGAGCTGCTCCAGACGCAGCATCGCCATGTGCTGCGTGCCGCCTTGGCCCGTGCTGCCGTATGACAGGCTCTCGGGCTTCTTCTTGGCCAGCGCCTCGAATTCTTGCCAGTTCTTCACCGGCAGCTTCGGGCTCACCGCCAGTACGCCGGGCGCGGATGAAATCTTGGACACAGGCTCGAAGCTCTTGATCGGATCGAACTTCTGCTGCGGGAACACATACTTGTTCATCGTGAGCGGCGATGCAGCCACCAGCAACGTATAGCCATCCGGGTGCGCATTGGCCACCATTTCGGAGGCGATGTTGCTGGTCGCGCCGGGCTTGTTCTCGACGATGAAAGCGCCCTTCAATTCATCCTGCAGCGCCTTGGCGACAAGGCGCGCGGTCACATCGGTAGGACCACCGGCCTGAAAGCCGACGATGATCTTCACAGGACGCGATGGATAGTTGTCGCCGGGCGCGGCGTGTGCGGCGGAAAGACCCAGAGCGCACAGCGATGCCAGGGCCAGCTTGGTGATGAGATTTCTCTTGTTCATGACGTTGGTCTCCATTTTCTGTTGTCGAAGGCGCTGCCACAGGCACATCGACGTGCCTGTTCAGCGCCATGGCGGCTTGGTACGTTTTTTGGCCTCAGGCCTTGGCGGCGCGCTGCGAGAACGTGCGATCGAACACGCCTTCGGCGATGCGGTTCTTCAAAATTTCGATGGAGCCACCGGCAATCATCCAACCGCGTGTGCGGCGCACGCAGTACTCGATCAGCGCTTCCTGGCTGAAGCCCATGCCGCCCATCACCTGCAGCGCCTCGTTGGAGCATTCCCAGCCCGCCATGTTGCAAGCCAGCTTGGCCATGGCCGTGCTCTGCGCACTCGGCAGGCCGGTTTCGCCTTCCAGCGCGGCCTTGTAGAGCAGCATCTGCGCCTGCTCCAGCTTCATCCACATGTCGGCAAACTTCCATTGCAGACCCTGGAATTCGCACAGCTCGCGGCCAAACTGCTTGCGGGTCAGCGCGTGTTCACGGGCGTGGTTGAACGCATAGCGGCCCAGCGCCAAAGCGCGCGAGGAATTGCCCAGACGCTCGACGTTGAAGCCCGAAATCTGCTTCTTGAAACCGCCCGCGCCCAGCAGCACGTTTTCCTTCGGGATACGGCAGTTCTCGAAATACAGTTGCGACCACTGCTCGCCGTTCATGAAGCTCGAAGGCTGGCCCACCACAAAACCGGGCGTACCCTTCTCGATCAGCACCGATCCGATGCCGCCCACGCCGGGGCCAAAGCGCACGTAGATCAGGAACAGCTCGGCCTCGGGGCTATGCGTGGAGAACACCTTGCTGCCGTTGATGATGTAGTGGTCACCGTCTTCCGTGGCGCTGGTCTTGAGTTCGGTGACGGCAGAGCCCGCATCCGGCTCGGTCATGCCCAAAGAGATGAGTTTTTTTCCACCCAGCAGATCGGGCAGAAAACGCTGCTTCTGCTCGGGCGATGCGTATTCCACAAACGTGCGGATCGGGCCGAAGTTGCCCGCCTGCACGATGTCCGCGCTCTTGGGGCAATGCAGCGCCACTTGCTGGATCGCCAGCACCGCATGCATCAGCGTGCCGCCCTGGCCGCCGTCTTCTTCAGAGAACGTGATGCCCAGCAGGCCCTGCTCGGACAGCATCTTGGAGGTCTCCCACGGATAGTGCGGCGAGTGTGCACGCTCCAGCGCGCTGGGAGCGAGCTTGTCCTTGGCAAAGCGCGCGACGCTGTCCGCAAATTCCTGATGTTCCTGGGAGAGAGTGAAGTCCATGTAGTTGCCTCATCAAAGCGGTGTTTTTCGATGGGCAAATCATGCAATGGCATGCCGCATTCCAGTTCTTCCGGTTACGCCGCCAGAAATAACCAAAACACATATCTCACAGACAACTCGTCCTCCCGCACGCCTGCGTTTGGCCTGATGATCAAGTCATTCCAGACCACCGCAGAGGCAGAGAAAATTTCTCTCAGCCTACCTGCCCATCTGTCCACCCGTAGAAAGATTTGCACCATGTTCGTGAGCGAAAAGCTGGGCCAGTACACCGCCGATTTCCACAACGCAGCCGTGAGCTACGACGTCATTCACCACGCCAAGCGCGCGCTGGTGGACTGGTACGGCGCCCTGCTCGCCGGCTACCCCATGGCCCCCACGCCCATGGTCGAAAAATCACTCGCCCTCGAACTCGACCAAGGCAAGGCCCGCCTGCCGCTGGGCCGCGCCGCATCGACGCGCGCCGCCGCGCTCATCAACGGCACGGCCTCGCACACCGCCGAGGTGGACGACATCTACCGCGAAGCCATCTACCACCCCGGCGCGCCCACGTTCTCGGCCGCCATAGCCGTCGGTCAGGCGCTCGACGTGAGCGGCATGGAGTTTCTGAAAGCCTCGATCGCCGGATACGAAACCTCCACCCGCATCGGCCGCACCATGGGCCGCACGCACTACAAGCACTGGCACAACACAGGCACCGTCGGCACTTTCGGCGCAACCACCGCAGCGGCCTACCTGCTGGGCCTGAACGCATCGCAAACCGCCAACGCCATCGCGCTCTCCGCCACCTTCGCAGCAGGCTTGCAGCAAGCCTTCAAGATGGACTCTCTCGCCAAACCCCTGCACTCCGGCCGCGCCGCCGAAGCAGGCGTCACCGCCGCCCTCATGGCCCAGCAAGGCATGATCTCGTCGCTCGACGTGTTCGAAGGCGAAGTCGGCTTAGGCCAAGCCATGAGCAACGGCCCGGACTGGACCCACGCGCTCGACGACCTGCACACGCAGTTCAACATCAACGCGATGACCTTCAAGAACCACGCCTGCTGCGGCCACACCTTTGCACCCATCGACGGCGCGCTCACGCTGCAGCAACAACACGGCATCAAGGCCGAGCACATCGAACGCGTCATCATCGCCACCTACTCCCCCGCGATCGCCGTGGCAGGCAACACCCACCCCACCACCGCACCCGAAGCCCGCTTCAGCATCCCCTTCGTCGTCGCCACCGCACTCCTGCACGGCAGCGTGCGCCTCGCCGCATTCGAATCCGAACGCCTCACCTCCCCCACCATCCGCGCGCTCATGTCACGCATAACGCTGCAAGTGGACCCCACCGCCGACGCCAAATTCCCCGGCCAACGCTCGGCCCAAGTGACGATTCAAACCAAGGACGGACAGCAGTTTTCGATGCTCCAACCCACCCGCAAAGGCGACCCGGACATGCCACTGACCGATGTGGAGTTGGATGAGAAGTTTGTGGAGTTGGCTGTGCCGGTGTTGGGGGCGGCGCGCAGCGCGGTGTTGTCTAAGGCGCTTTGGGGGATGGATGCTGCGGGGGATTTGTCGGGGATGTGTTGATTTGAGATTTGGTAGTTGAGTTGGAACGGGGATGCTAGCCCCCGCCTCTTTCATTGTTCTTCCCATGCCTTGCAAGCCCAATTGATGCTTTAGCCATCACATGTCACTCAAGACAAGCTTCCTTCGGCATCGCTTTGCTCCCGATGCCAGTTTGCCCAAGCGTTCTGCTCAGCTCTGAACTGATCCGGACTGACAACTCTGGGGCGAACGCGATGCACATCACTTGGTTCCTTTTCAAAAACATAGCGGTCAGCGTGCTCAATGATGAGCTTGCGAATAAGTATTGCTGTCGGTTTTTCTAGTACTGTGAATCGCCCCGGATTTCCTAGACACTGTTGAGCCGTTGGGAATGCCGTCTTTCGAACTCTACCGGAGAGATATCTCCGGCGGTGCCATGACGCCTTTTCGGGTTGTAAAACATCTCGATGTAGTTGAAGACATCAGCCCTGGCCTCATCGCGCGTCGGGTAAATCTGGCGGCGAATACGCTCGCGCTTGAGCAACTGGAAGAAGCTCTCGGCCACGGCGTTGTCGTGACAGTTGCCGCGACGACTCATGCTGGAGACCAGATTGTGATCTCGCAGAAAGCCCTGCCAGTCATGGCCTGTAAACTGACTACCCTGATCCGAATGCACCATGACAGGCAGCTTAGGCCTGCGACGCCACAAGGCCATCAACAGTGCATCGAGCACCAAGCCAGTATCGATGCGGCTGCCCATAGACCAGCCAACAACCTGACGTGAGAACAGGTCAACCACCACCGCCAGATACAGCCAACCTTCATGGGTGCGGATGTATGTGATGTCAGTCACCCAAGCTTGGTTGGGCTCGGCCGCTGCGAAGCGGCGCTGCAAGTGATTGGGCGCGACGATGGCAGGTTTGCCGCCACGCATGCCTGCACGGCGTTTGTAGCCCGTCTGTGAGCGCAGCCCCTCGATTTTGAGCAGTCGTGCCACGCGATGCTTGCCGCAGCTCTCGCCCAAATCACGCATGTCCATGGTCAGCTTGCGATAGCCATAGACGCCACCACTCTCGAGCCACGCATGCTTGAGAAGACCCAACAGACGTTGATCGTCCTTTGCACGCAGGCTCATCGGTTGCGCCTTCCAGGCGTAGTAGCCGCTAGGGTGTACAGCCATGACCTTGCACAGTCGGCGAATGCTGTACTCACCTTCATGGCGCTTGATGAATGCGTACTTCACCCGGACTGCTTGGCAAAGTACGCTGCGGCCTTTTTTAGGATGTCGCGCTCCTCTGTGACTCGCTTGAGTTCAGCCTTCAGTCGTCGCAACTCCTCGGTTTGTGACACCTGTGCCGGCCGATCATGGGCAGGCGTTCCTTGAGCCTTGATCCATTGATAAAGGCTGTGCTGACTTACGCCTAGTCGGGCTGAAACATCGGCCACCTTATGGCCGCGCTCAGTGATCTGCTTGACTGCTTCGGTCTTGAATTCTTGGGGATATCTTTGGTTACTCATAGCACCTCCTATTGGGCCTTAGATTTGAGGCTCAGAGGTGTCTAGAAAACCCGGGGCGATTCACTTCCGAATCGTCTCGAATGCGGCGTCCAGGTAATCGTTGGCCTCTGCGTAAGCAATCCCGAGTTGCTTGGCTCCGATGAGCAGGTTGTCCGCAGTGGCACCCGCGTCGCCGTTTCTGCGCAAGCCCATGGCCAGTGCACGCACGTCTGTTACCTTTCCACCCGCTGGCGTGTAAGGCGCAATGTCATAGGCGGGCGATATGCGCCAGCCGTCCTGCGTGCGCAGGAAGCCGTGGTTTCTGGGGTGATCGTCGCCGTTGCCGATGAGCACGTTGAATGCCATCCGTCGCCACAGTTCGGCATGGTGTTCCGTCACACCCCACCGGCTCGCGTTCATGGCCAAGCCGATGTAGGTGCGGTTCGGGTTGTCGCGTTGGGCTGCAGTTGCGCCAAGCACCGTGGCGGCGCTTGCAAAGTACAGACGTTGGCTGCGACCGTCCTCCCGCATCACGCGATCAAAGCGTTTGATGAGCACCACACCGCGGTTGTTTCTGTGGATGTATTCGACCTCGGCTGCATCAATGCCGCAAAGGCTGGCCAGCCGCATGCTCACGAATTCGCGCAGAGTCGCCGTTGGGTCGTCCTGACGCGCAGAAAACTTGGCGATCCACTGCTGGCCCTTGTGCAGGACCGTCATCTTCGGGCGCTCGCCGCCAAGACTGGTGGTGATGCCGCCCTCCACGCTGGTGATGACATGGGCGCTCGACTGCGCGGGGTCCAGGTCATCCATCGCATCGAACATGGCGTGTGAAGAATGCGGCACAAAACGGGCCTTGTCGGCGATGTTCTCGCAGACCTCCAACGCTCCCACGGCATCGCCGGGCGAGTGCTCCAGTGCGTCCAGGTGACTGAGGCTGGCGACGTTCCGGCGACGCTGAAGCATGTCCAAACCGAAGCCTTCGGGCTTCACATCTCTGAAGATGTCGAACAGACCTTCGTAGTCAGTCGTCTTGGCAACACCCTTGTAGCGAACCAGTTGGCGCTGATCGAGCGGCATGGCCTGAGGCTGGTCCCTGTAGCCTTCCTGATATCGGAACGAACCCAGCGGCCGACCGCCCGCCTCGCCAAGCCGATATTCACCAACGATGACAGGCTCCGTCGCTTCGGGGAGCCACAGCCAGACGGGCTTGACGGTGTCGTCGCTCATGCGCTTCTGCCTTTCTCGCGCACCCGCAAAGGCTGAGATGCCTCCAGCAGCGCGAATTCATGGTCATTCACACCCACGCTTCTGATCTGCCGGATGAAATCATCGATCAGATCCAGTGCCCACAAGACCTTGAGCACGAAGCCGAATTGCACGCTGACCGCACCCGCCTCCATATTGGAGATGGTGCGCTTGGAAATCTCGCAGCGCTGGGCCAGTTCGTCCTGAGTCCAGCCGCGCACGATTCTGGCCGTGCGGATCTTGGCGGCCAGAATCTTGGCCGCGTCCTCGGCCTCGAACGGCAGCATGGCGGTGTCGGATGACTTTTTCATGGTGAATGGCATCTTATCAAATAGCGTTTATTTACACCATATTTTCATTAAAGAGTAATTAAACGCAATTTAAAATCAAACCAGCATCAATGAAAATCCCGACTCCCATTCAGCACAGGAGCCAATCTCCCCAACAACGGCGTCAAATCCTTCACCCGTTCCGCAATCAAATGGCGCGCCGCGTGCTCCGGTGCGCTGGGGTTGGGGCGGCTGGATTGCCAGGTGCCTTCCACGGCCATCAGGCGTGAGCGCAGCAGGGGGTCGCGCCATTGTTCGAGCATGCTTGGCCAGACGACTACGTTGACGGTGCCGGTTTCGTCTTCGAGTGAGACGAACATGGTGCCTTTGGCGGTGCCGGGGCGTTGGCGGACGGTGACGATGCCTGCGGCGCGCACGCGTTGGCCGTTGGGCGCGTGGAGCAGTTGTTCGGCGGTGCGGATTTTCCAGCGGTCGAGGCGCTCGCGCAGCAGGCTCATGGGGTGGTTGCGCAGGGTGAGTCCGGTGGCGGCGTAGTCGAACAGGATGGCTTCGCCCTCTTTGGCTTCGGGCAGTTCGAGGCGGTCTTCGTGCGTGGGCGCGTCGCGCAGCAAGGGGGGTGCGCGCAGTTGGGCGGCGGCGTCCCACATCTGTTGGCGGCGGTGGCCGGAGAGGTGCGCAAGTGCGTCGGCGGCGGCCAGTGCCTGCAGGTCGTGTTTCGCGAGTTGGGCGCGCAGGGCCAGGTCTTGCGTGCTTTCAAACGGGGCTTGCGCGCGGGCTTGCAGCAGGCGCTTTGCGGCCGAGGCTTCTAGTTGCGCGACGAAGTTCAGGCCCAGGCGCACGGCGGGCTGTGGCTCGTCCACGCCGCGAATCGGCTGCGCAGGTGCTTCGAGCGTGCTGAGCCAGTCACTCGTCGTCACATCGACCGGCAGGACGCGCACGCCGTGTCGGCGCGCGTCCTGCACGAGTTGCGATGGCGTGTAGAAACCCATGGGCTGCGAGTTGAGCAGCGCGGCCAGAAAGCATGCGGGCTCGTGCCGCTTGAGCCACGCACTGGCGTAGGCGAGCAGCGCAAAGCTGTAGGCATGGCTTTCGGGGAAGCCGTATTCGCCAAAGCCGAGCATCTGCTGAAAAATCTGCTCGGCAAATTCGCGGCGGTAGTCGTTATCCACCATACCTTCGATGACGCGATCCTTGAAGTGATGCACGCCGCCCGTGCGCTTCCACGCGGCCATGGAGCGGCGCAGCGCGTCTGCCTCGCCCGCGTCGAAACCGGCAGCATCCATGGCGATCTGCATGACCTGTTCCTGGAAGATGGGAATGCCCAGCGTGCGTTCCAGCGCGGGTTTGAGTTCGGGCTTTTCCAATTCCAGCGGTTGCTCGTTTCGCTTGCGCTCCCGCGCCAGCAAGTACGGATGCACCATGCCGCCCTGAATCGGCCCCGGTCGCACGATGGCGACTTCGACCACCAGGTCGTAGAACTCGCGCGGCAGCAGGCGCGGCAGCATGCTCATCTGCGCGCGGCTTTCGATCTGGAAGGTGCCCACGGTGTCGGCCGCGCAGATCATGTCGTAGATGCGCGGATCGTCCTCGGGAATGTTGCTGAGCAGGTCCCAGCGCTCTTCGCGAATCTCGTTGCGCATGGCCAGACAACGGCGCAGCGCGGTGAGCATGCCAAGCGCGAGCACGTCGACCTTGAGCAGATTCATCGCATCGAGATCGTCCTTGTCCCACTGGATGATGGAGCGCTTTTCCATGCTCGCGGGCTCTACGGGAACGAGGCGTGTGAGCTTGTCCTGCGTAAGGACGAAGCCGCCCACGTGTTGACTGAGATGGCGCGGAAAGCCGCACAGTTGCTCGCTCAATGCCAGCCACAGTTGCGCGATATGTGTGCCGATGGTTGTGCCCACATCGTGCGCCAGCGCTTGCAGTCGCTCGGCTGCGGCCGCGTCGTCGAACCAGTGATGGTCCTTGGCGAACGCATCGACCAACACGGGCGCAACGCCCAACGCCTTGCCCACATCGCGCAAGGCACTGCGCAGGCGATACGTGATGACGACGGCAGTGATGGCGGCACGTTCCTGGCCGTATTTTTCGTAGATGTACTGGATGACTTCCTCGCGCCGCTCGTGCTCGAAATCGACGTCGATGTCGGGCGGCTCCTTGCGCTCTTTGCTGATGAAACGCTCGAAAAGAAGATTGCCTTTTTCGGGCCTTACTGCCGTGATGCCGAGAAAGAAACAGATCACCGAATTGGCCGCCGATCCGCGCCCCTGACACAGGATTCCCCAACTGCGTGCCTGACGAACAATGTCGTGGACCGTGAGGAAATACATCGCATAACCCAGCTCGCCGATCAAATCGAGCTCGTTCAAAACCTGGTTCTGAATATCCAGCGGAATGCCTTGCGGATACCACGCACGCGCGCCCTCCCACGTCAACCAAGTCAAGGTCTGCTGCGCTGTCTTGCCGGGCAGCACGGTCTCCAGTGGGTAGTTGTAGCGAATCTGCTCCAGCTTGAAATGGCAGCGGCTGGCCACCTCCACCGTGGCCGCCATCAGCTTGGGGGAATACGTCGTCGCCAGTTGCGTGCGCGGGCGCAAGCGGCGCTCGCCGTTGGGCGCAAGCGCATAACCGCATTCCGCCACGCTGCAATTCAAACCCACAGCGGTGATCACATCGAGCAACGGCTTGCGCGCACGCGAGTGCATGAGCACGCCGCCTGCGGCCACAAGCGGAACATTCAAACGCTCGCCCACTTGCTCCAGCATTTGCAGCCAAAGGCTGTCGCCCGAACCTTTGTGCAGTTCCAACGCCAGCGAGAAATCGCAGCTCAGCATGGCGCGAGCGCTCTCCAACGCCTGTTCAAGTTGCGCGCTATCTCCGACCTCCTTCATGAAGGCCGCGCGACTGGGAACGATCAACAACTCGCAGCCATGCAGCAAGTGCCAGGGCGACGCCGAGGTCAAACGATAAGAGCCCTTGAGCGCAGCCCCGCGCGCGGCGGTGATGAACTCGCACAGATCGCCCCAGCCCTGCAGATCGCGCGCGATGGCGACGATGCACAGGTCGCCAAACTGGAACTCGCTTCCGTAGAGCAAGGGAAGGTCGAACTCGCGTGTCTCCTTGCCATCCACCATGTCCTTTTTGCGCTTTTCCGTCAGATGTTGAACGGCCAACCACGCACGCACCACGCCGGCAACCGAGCACTCATCCGTAATGGCCAACGCGGCATAGCCCAGCGCTTCTGCGCGCTCGACCAGTTCTGCCGGATGCGAAGCCCCGCGCTGAAAGCTGAAATTGGTGAGGCAATGCAGCTCCACATAGTCCGGCAAGGCCGAAGCGGGTAAAGGAGATTTCGTGCGCTCGTAATCCATGGCGCTCATCCATAGAAGCCATGCAGAAACCAGTCGTGCGTATCGTTGACGCGAAAGATCCAGACCCAGCCTGCCGCCGGGTTGTGCGCAACGAAATACTCGCGTTTGCTCAAGCCCGGCGCGGCTTGTGGCCCGACGACGCCATCACGGAGCGATGCCTCCGCAGCCTCCCACCAGCCGCTTTCAAAACGCTGCGGCCCAGCCTTGAGACTCAACATCTGCCCGTGCAGACAAGGTTTGTGCTGGCGCACCGCGAGCCCTTGCGGCTGCGGCAAAAGCCATGCGGGCCAGAGCGCAGCGCGCGGGTCGATATCCGTTGCAGCCGTTCGGCCCTCCGGCTGCCGCATGGCGACGCTGGCGCTCTGCCAGATCTGCATATGCTCAGGCCGGTGATCGGCCTGCCGCTGCGGCACGCGCAAGCAGTCCTCACCCAAGCGCGCGCTGACCCGCTCGACAAACTGGTTCCACGGCTCGCCATTCGCTTCATTGGACGAACGTGGCAACAGGCTTGCGCTCTGCTGTGGCATGGGCTGGATTTCCAGCGTCCTCATCGCCAGCCGATTGACCGGCGCGGCCAGTCGCTGGTGCGCAAGCTGCTCGGCCAGCAGACGACGCAGGTGCGACAGATCCTGCAGCGGCTGGGCGGTGCGCAGTTCCATCTCGCCCCAGTCTGGCAGATCGACGCCATCGAGCCGTCGCAGGTCATTGCGCCAGCGCATCTGCAGTCGCAGCACGCCCAGATGACGCGCGCGCAACCAGGCCTGCAGCAGCGTCAGCAAATGCTCGGCCGAGTGCAGCAGATCGGCCGACGACGACGCGATCCATGGCAGTTCATGCTCCAGATCGAAATGCTGCGGCAGCGCGATCCAATGCATCGGACAAGCACGCTCGCCCCACAACTGATCCAGTGCCAGCAGACATTCCGCCCCCAGCCTTCGCGCCACACCCGAGCGCGGCAGTGCGCGCACATCGCCCAGCGTGCGGCAGCCCAGATTGTTCAATGCGGGGAGATGCGGCCTCAGCGCAGACAGCGTGGACATCGGCAGCCCTTGCGGCACCTGGCGAGGCCGCAGCTCTGCAGATTGCTTGTGTCGCAGCAGCGCCAGCGCCTGCAAGGCGGTTGGCCCCTCGGCCCAACGGTCACGGTGATTCACCGATTCATCCGGGATGGCACTCGGCCGCGGCGCATGCGCAAGCAGCAAACGCCGCAATGCAGCGCGCCCACCCCACAGCCGCTCGGCACTCGCGACCTCCAGCATCAGCGCCTCATCCAGCACCGCCACATTGGGCGTGAAATGCAGCGCCCACCAGCCATGGGCCTGCACCGCCGATGAAGGCATGTTCGCGATCTGCTCTTCACCGAGCGGCAAGCGCCACGCCATCCAGTGCATGGGGCACCTCCTGCAACGGGCGCTTGAGCCTGCCAAGCAACGCCCCCGCGTCCACACGATCACGCTCCTTGCGCCAGGCCTGCGCCGCCAATTCGGCAAGCAATAGCTCGCGCAACAAAGGCAGCTCGATCACCTTGTCCAGCGGCGGACCGCGCCGCTTGATCATCCGCACTTGCAGCGTCTTCTCCTGCACCTTCAGGCACAGCCGCAAGGGCGCAGGTGACGACTGCGCACGCGCCTGCTCGGGCCGGAACACCCACAGCAACTGCCGCTGTTGCGCGGCCAGCAACTGCAGCCTGCGCAAGGCCTGCGATTGCGCGTGCGGCAGCCATGCGAGCACGGCGCACACGTCACGGCATTTGAGGGCCTGCTCGCTCACCCACACACTGTCGGCGTCCGCGCTGCACCCCTTGCTCGCACGCCCGGATGTCTGCATTGGATAAATGCAGCACAACTGCCGCGCAGCAATCCCGGCCCATTCAGCAAACGGCGTGAACACCTGCCACGGCGGCGCCACCAACACCGCGCGTTGCCATGGCTGCTGGCCCAACACCTGCGCCAAAGCATGGCCCACCAGACTCCATTCCGCATGCGCCAGCGCAGGCAGCAAAATCTCCGACATCGCCCCTATAGGCCAGCCCCCACCAGGAAGCTCCGCATCCAGCCCCGCATGCCCAGACGGCAGCACCCGCGAGCCATGCGATTCGTCATTGGCCGATTGCCAATCCCCACCCTTCCACACGCCCAGCCGCAACAGGTCTGCAGGCTCGGCGCCAGCAAACCTGCGAGCCGCTTCCGCCTGAGCAGGGAGCAAGGGACGAGATGCAGTCATGGGGCAATGTGGATTTCATTGAATACTGGTTAAATATACAGTATTTAGCAAAATCCAAATATGCCATGCAGCCGACATGGCTGATCAAGATCTGGCACTGGAAATTGCCTGCTTTGAATATGCCCGCGTCAGCGACAAACTCCGTCTGCCGCTGCGCCTACAGCTCCGCATGCGGCACTTGCTTTGTGCTTGCTTGCCCGTATTGGAAGATTGGAAGCATCCACGCGAATGAGGAGAGGCAAGTACAAGTAGAAAAGCCGCTGCTCTTTCGAGCAGCGGCTTTCATTTTTGGCGTTCCGACTCAATCAGTCCGCGGTCGCCTCTTCAGGCTCGGCAGGCTCCGACTTGGTGCGTTCCTTCTTGGGCAGCG
This sequence comes from Diaphorobacter sp. HDW4B, assembly GCF_011305535.1. GTDB lineage: Bacteria > Pseudomonadota > Gammaproteobacteria > Burkholderiales > Burkholderiaceae_C > Diaphorobacter_A. The sequence continues at coordinate 5,016,790 of NZ_CP049905.1, read as the reverse complement.
GCGTGATGTCCAGCTTGACCTCGGAAGTCTCGTTGCCCTTGTCGTCGGTGCCGTGGGCGATGTCGACCGTCAGGCGGCCGCCGTCGGTCAGGCGACCGAAGAGCAGTTCGTCGGCCAGTGCACGACGGATCGTGTCCTGGATCAGGCGCTGCATTGGACGGGCACCCATGAGCGGATCGAAGCCCTTCTTGGCCAGGTGCTTGCGCAGGTCGTCGGTGAAGGTGACCTCCACCTTCTTTTCGGCGAGCTGTGTTTCCAGTTGCAGCAGGAACTTGTCCACCACGCGCAGGATGATCTGTTCATCGAGCGGCTTGAAGCTCACGATGGCATCCAGGCGGTTGCGGAATTCCGGCGTGAACAGGCGCTTGATGTCGCCCATTTCGTCGCCCGCCTGGCGCGGATTCGTGAAGCCGATGGTGGCCTTGTTCATGGTCTCGGCGCCCGCGTTCGTCGTCATGATGATGATGACGTTGCGGAAGTCGGCCTTGCGTCCGTTGTTGTCGGTCAGCGTGCCGTGGTCCATGACCTGCAGCAGCACGTTGAAGATGTCCGGATGTGCCTTTTCGATTTCGTCGAGCAGCAGCACGGAGTGCGGCTTCTTCGAGATCGCTTCGGTCAGCAGGCCACCCTGGTCGAAGCCAACGTATCCCGGAGGCGCGCCGATCAGGCGGCTCACCGCATGGCGTTCCATGTATTCGGACATGTCGAAGCGGATCAGGTCCACGCCCATGATGTAGGCGAGTTGCTTGGCCGCTTCGGTCTTGCCGACGCCGGTGGGGCCGCTGAACAGGAACGAGCCGATCGGCTTGTCGCCCTTGCCCAGACCCGAACGCGCCATCTTCACGGCGGAAGCCAGCACGTCGAGCGCCTTGTCCTGACCGAACACCACGCTCTTCAAGTCGCGTTCCAGCGTCTGCAGCTTGCTGCGGTCGTCATTGGACACGTTGGCGGGCGGAATGCGCGCGATCTTGGCGACGATTTCCTCGACCTCGGCCTTGCCGATGGTCTTCTTGCGCTTGGACGGCGGAAGAATGCGCTGGGCAGCACCGGCTTCGTCGATCACGTCGATGGCCTTGTCGGGCAGGTGACGGTCGTTGATGTACTTGGCCGACAGCTCGGCCGCAGCCTGCAGTGCCGCCAGGGCGTATTTGACGCTGTGGTGCTCTTCGAAGCGCGACTTCAGCCCCTTCAGGATGTCGATGGTTTCGGCCACGGTGGGCTCGACCACATCGACCTTCTGGAAGCGGCGGGACAGCGCTGCATCCTTCTCGAAGATGCCGCGATACTCGGTGAACGTGGTCGCGCCGATGCACTTCAATTGACCGCTCGACAGAGCGGGCTTGAGCAGATTCGAGGCGTCCAGCGTTCCGCCCGATGCAGCGCCTGCGCCGATCAGCGTGTGGATTTCATCGATGAACAGAATCGCGTTCGGCTTGTCCTTGAGCGACTTGAGCACGCCCTTCAGACGCTGCTCGAAGTCACCACGGTACTTGGTGCCGGCCAGCAGCGCGCCCATGTCGAGCGAGTACACGGTGGCCTCGGCGAGGATTTCCGGTACGTCGTTCTGCGTGATGCGCCATGCGAGGCCTTCAGCAATCGCGGTCTTGCCCACGCCGGCTTCACCCACCAGCAGCGGGTTGTTCTTGCGGCGACGGCAGAGGATCTGGATCGTGCGCTCGACCTCGTACTGGCGACCGATCAGCGGATCGATCTTGCCTTCCTTGGCGGCCTGATTCAGGTTGAGCGTGAATTGCTCCAGCGGCGACGCCTTTTCGCTGCGCTCGCCACCGCCCTCTTCCTGCTCGGGTTGGCCTTCGGCCTTGGTGGGCTCTGGTGGCTCACCCTTCTTGATGCCGTGGGCGATGTAGTTCACCACATCAAGACGGGTCACGCCCTGCTGGTGGAGATAGTAGACAGCGTGCGAATCCTTCTCGCCGAAGATCGCGACGAGCACGTTCGCGCCGGTCACTTCCTTCTTGCCATTGCCCGTGGACTGCACGTGCATGATGGCACGCTGGATCACACGCTGGAAGCCCAGCGTGGGTTGGGTGTCCACCTCGTCGGTCCCGGCGACCTGCGGAGTGTTGTCTTTGATGAAATTGGTGAGCGACGCGCGCAAATCATCAATGTTTGCGGCGCACGCGCGCAGCACTTCGGCTGCGCTGGGATTGTCAAGCAATGCAAGCAGCAGATGTTCCACGGTGATGAACTCGTGGCGCTGCTGGCGGGCCTCTACGAAGGCCATGTGCAAGCTGACTTCCAGTTCTTGGGCAATCATGTGAGAACTCCTTTTTCGCTTGCGTTTCAGGGATGACAAATAGATCGGGATCGTTGGCGTTTATTCAACGGGTTCGCACACACATTGCAAAGGATGCCCTGCCTTGTGCGCCGCGTCGAGTACCTGCTCGACCTTGGTTGCGGCCACGTCACGGGTGTAAACCCCGCAGACGCCTTTTCCATCGAGGTGAATCTTCAGCATGATCTGCGTGGCAGCTTCGCGGTCCTTGTAGAAAAATTCCTGCAAAACCACCACCACGAATTCCATGGGTGTGTAGTCGTCATTGAGCATGACGACCTGGAACATCTGCGGTGGTTCCGTCCGCAGGGTGCGCCGCTCCAATACCACCGAGCCGCCGTCATCTCGAGACGGTTTGACAGGTGGTACCTTGGGAGCAGAGGGAGGTTTTGTTGCCATGAAGATCATTCTAGCCAGCTTGAACCATCGATTCGGGAATCAATTGAAGCCATATTAGTGATTTTCAAGGGGCACTGCTTCACCCATGGTCGTAGACCACGGAGACCGAATCGGATCCCGCCATGCTGCTCCAGGCCGCAAGCGCCGCATCCGTGGGGAAAAAGCTGCTCGCGTCACCCAGATTCAGCTCCGCCGTGGCGGCTCCGCGCTCTGATTTCACCAGCATGTCAAGGCGCACGCGCAGGCCCCGACGCAGGGTTTCTCCGTGCTCGGTGTTCTCCACTTTCGGGGGGAATTCCCGCACGATGGAGACGACATCCGGCACCTCGTCCTTGACAGCCACGCGCAGGTACTTTCCATATTTCGCGCGGGCGGCGGCCAGATCAGAGAACTGCAGCACCTTGACGCGCAGCCCGCCGCTGAAATGGTCGAGCTGCAGACGCCCCGAGACAACGACGAAATCGTCATCCTTGATCGGCCCGGAAGCGGTCAGCACACCTTCGTCGGCCGAGGCCTCGATGACCTTGCTCTTGTCGTCCAGCTTGAACAGCGCCAGCTTGCCACGTTGACCATTGATGACACGGTAGTCGGTGACGATGCCCGCAATCGTCTGCACTTCGCGGTTGTCCTGCAGTTCCTCGATGGGCGTGCGAACGAACTTGCGCACCTCGTGCGCTACCTCGTCGAACAGATGGCCCGACAGGTAGAAGCCAATCGCCGTCTTCTCCAGCGTCAGGCGCTCCTTGATGCCCCACGGGGTGACATCCTCAAGCTCCGGCTCCTTGGTGCTGGAGCCCTGCGCGTCGTCACCCATCATGTCGAACAGGCCGCACTGGTTGGCATTGGCGTGGGTGGCGGCGGCAAACTCGAACGCCGTGTCGAGCGATGCCGACAGGGCCGCGCGGTTCATGTGGATGGAGTCGAACGCCCCGCCCTTGATCAGGGCTTCCACCGTACGCTTGTTGATGCGACTGCGATCCACGCGCACGCAGAAGTCGAACAGGCTGGTGAACGGTCCTTCCACATGGCCTTGAGGACCTTCGCCACGGCCTTCGCGCGCGGCGATGATGGCCTCGATGGCCGCCTGCCCCGTGCCCTTGATGGCACCAAGGCCGTAGCGGATCACCTTGTCGGTCACCGGCTCGAAGCGGTACATGCCGCGATTGACATCTGGCGGCTCGAACGTGATGCCGAAGTTCTTCACCGCGTCTTCGTAGAGCACCTTGAGCTTGTCGGTGTCGTCCATTTCCACGGTCATGTTGCCGCAGTAGAACTCCGCCGTGTAGTGCACCTTGAGCCAGCCGGTGTGATAGGCCAGCAGCGAGTAGGCAGCCGCGTGCGACTTGTTGAAGCCGTAGCCCGCGAACTTTTCCATCAAGTCGAAGACTTCATCGGCCTTGTTCTCGTCGATGCCCTGTTTGGCCGCACCCTTGCGAAAGATCTCGCGGTGCATGACCATTTCTTCGAGCTTCTTCTTGCCCATCGCGCGGCGCAGCAAGTCGGCGCCGCCAAGGCTGTAGCCGCCCAGCACCTGCGCGGTCTGCATCACCTGCTCCTGGTAGACCATGATGCCGTAGGTTTCGGACAGCACGTTTTCCACCAGCGGATGCGGATACTCCACCACTTCCTTGCCGTGCTTGCGGTTCACGAAGCTGGGAATCAGGTCCATTGGGCCCGGACGGTACAGGGCGTTCAGGGCGATCAGGTCTTCCAGACGGCTGGGACGCGCTTCCTTCAACATGCCCTGCATGCCGCGCGATTCAAACTGGAACACGGCCTCGGTCTTGCCTTCGGAGAACAAGTCGTAGGTCTTCGCATCGTCGAGCGGAATGTCCTCGAAGGCGAAGTTTTCCTTGCCCTTGTGGCGCTTCTGGATGAATTCGCGGGCGATTTCCAGAATCGTGAGCGTGGCCAGACCCAAGAAGTCGAACTTCACGAGGCCGACGGCTTCCACGTCGTCCTTGTCATACATGGCCACGGCCGAATCGCTGCCCGGCTGCTGGTACAGCGGGCAGAAGTCGGTCAGCTTGCCCGGAGCAATCACCACGCCCCCGGCGTGCATGCCGATGTTGCGGGTCACGCCTTCAAGCCTCTGCGCCATCTCGATCACGGTGCGCACGTCTTCCTCGTTGCGCACGCGGTCGTACAGGATGGGTTCAAGCTCCAGCGCGTAATTGTTCTTGTCGCCTTCCTTCTTGACCTCGGGCGGATAGGCCAGCGTATAGCTCTGGCCCGGTTTGCCCGGCACCAGCTTGGAGATGCCGTCGCAGAACGTGTAGCTCATGTCCATCACGCGGCCCACGTCGCGGATCGCAGCCTTGGCCGCCATCGTGCCGAAGGTGGCGATCTGGCTCACGGCGTTCTTGCCGTACTTCTGCTTCACGTAGTCGATCACGCGGTCGCGGTTGCCCTGACAGAAGTCGATGTCGAAGTCGGGCATCGAGACGCGTTCCGGATTCAGAAAACGTTCGAACAGCAGCGCGTATTGCAGCGGATCGAGGTCGGTGATCTTCAGCGCATAGGCCACGAGCGAGCCCGCGCCCGATCCACGGCCCGGCCCCACGGGGCAGCCATTGTTCTTGGCCCACTGGATGAAGTCGCCCACGATCAGGAAGTAGCCCGGAAAGCCCATCTGCAAAATCGTGTGCAGCTCGAACTCCAGCCGCTCCACATAGCGCGGACGCTCCTTGTCGCGCTTGGCCTCGTCCGGGAACAGGTAGACCAGACGCTCCTCCAGCCCCTGATACGAGGCGTAGCGGAAATAGTCGTCGATCGGCATGCCGTTGGGCGTCGGAAAATCCGGCAGACGCGGCTTGCCCAGCACCAGCGTCAGGCTGCAGCGCTTGGCGATTTCGAGCGTGTTCTCGATGGCGGACGGCACATCGGCAAACAGCGCCTCCATCTCCGCACTGGTCTTGAAATACTGCTCGCGCGTAAATTTGCGGATGCGGCGCTGGTTGCCCAGAATTTCGCCCTCGGCAATGCAGACACGCGCCTCATGTGCTTCGTATTCTTCTTCCGAAGCGAACTGGATCGGGTGCGTGGCAACCACCGGCAAGTTCAGGCGCGAAGCCAGTTGCACGGCCTGCGTGACGTGCAACTCGTCATCGCTGCGGCCCGCACGCTGTATCTCCATGTAAAAGCGGTGCGGGAAAATTCTCGCCAGTCGCAGCGCGTTGTCGGTGGCCGTGGCCTGGTCTCCGCGCATCAGCGGCTGGCCGACCGGCCCCGCCTGCGCGCCCGCCAGCGCGATCAGGCCTTCGTTAAGCTCTTCAAGCCACTCCCATTTCACGAGCGGCACGTTCTTGACCACGTTGCTGGTCCAAGCACGGGCCAGGATTTCAGAGAGGCTGAAATAACCCTGATTGCTCTGGATCAGCAGAATCATGCGGGCGAAGCCGCTGCCATCGCCCTCCATCGGAACGCTGATTTCGGTGCCCACGACGGGCTTGACGCCCTTGCCGCGGGCTTCCTTGTAGAACTTGACGCCCCCGAACATATTGTTGAGGTCGGTGAGGCCCATGGCGGGCTGGCCGTCCTTGGCAGCCGCTTTGACGATCTCGTCAATGCGTGTGGTTCCATCGACCACGGAAAACTCGGTGTGCAGGCGCAGGTGAACAAACATATGGCTCGATTGTAGAAACTTGTGCGGCATCCGTTGTCTACGCAAAGACCCGAACCCTTCGGTGGCGCATACAATGACCGTTTGCCAACGATTTGCCGCCCGACCGCAGGTTTTGCATATCCCTATGCGGCCGGTGGCTAAACTGATGCTCAATTCTTCCTCTGCGGGAAATACTGCTGTTATGTCGCGTCTGACTCTGCCCCTGTTCTCTGCGTTGCTGGCTGCCGGCCTTCTGGCGGGTTGCTCCAGCACTACCGAAGATAAAACCGCAGGCTGGAGCCCCAACAAGATCTACTCCGAAGCCCGCGACGAAGCGAGTTCCGGCAGCTATGACAAGGCCGTTCCGCTGTTCGAAAAGCTCGAAGGCCGCGCCGCCGGCACGCCTTTGGCGCAGCAGGCCCAGCTCGAAAAGGCCTACGCCCAGTACAAGAACAACGACAAGGCTCAGGCCGTCGCCACGCTGGACCGTTTCCTCAAACTGCACCCCTCGAGCCCCGCCACCGACTACGCGCTCTATCTGAAGGGTCTGGTCAACTTCAACGAAGACCTCGGCATGTTCTCGTGGCTGTCGCGTCAGGACCTGTCCGAGCGCGACCAGAAGGCTGCCAAGGATTCGTTCGAGTCGTTCCGCGATCTGGTGACCCGCTTCCCCGAATCGCGCTACACACCCGATGCCCGCCAGCGCATGACGTACATCGTCAACTCGCTGGCCCAGTACGAAGTGCACGTCGCCCGCTACTACTACGAGCGCGGCGCCTACGTGGCCGCCATCAGCCGCGCGCAGGTTGCCGTGGCCGACTACAAGGAAGTGCCTGCCGTCGAAGAGGCGCTGTACATCCTCATGCGCTCCTACGACGCGCTGGGTCTGGAGCAACTGCGCGACGACACCCGCCGCGTGATGGAAGCCTCGTACCCGAACAGCACGCTGCTCAAGTCGGGCTTCCAGGCCAAGGGCGACCCTTGGTGGAAGTTCTGGTGATCAGCCTGCCCGACTGACGCCTTCGGAAAGCCGCTCGATTTCAGCCTGAAATTCGGCTTCCGAAGCCAATCGACGCATGGGTGGCAACTGGCGCTGCAGCCACTTGCCGTATCCCTTGGCAAGGCGCGCATCGGCCACCACCAGCATGCCCGAATCCGTTTCGCCGCGAATCAGCCGCCCTGCTCCCTGGCGCAATGCCATGGCCGCCTCCTGCAAGGCGAATTCCTTGAACGCATTGCGGCCCTGTCCCACCAAATACTGTTCGTAGGCCTCCACCAGCGGATCGGTGGGCACGGGAAACGGCAGCTTGTCGATCACCACCATCTGCAGCGCATCACCGGGCACGTCGAAACCCTGCCAGTAAGTGTGAGAAGCCACCAGCACGCAGCCTGAACGCACGCCGCTCACTTCACTCCGCGCAGATGCCTGAAAGCGCTCGGCAATGCGGCTCGAAGACAAATCCCCCTGCACCAGCAACTCGATTTGCGGCTGATCGGCCAAGCGCTCGTGCAGGACGCGAGCGACCTCGGACATGGCGCGCAGGCTGGTCGTCAAAAACAGCGTTCGCCCACCCAGTCGCACCAGCGAGTCAGCCAGCCAGTGCGCCAACTCCGCCGCATGCTGCGAATCGTTGGCCGTCGGCAGATGTTCGGGAATGAACAGCGTGGCCTGCGAGGCGTAGTCGAACGGGCTTTGCAGCCGCATGACCGTTGCCTGCTGCAGCGCGAGCGGCTCGGTGAACCAATCCAGCGCATCATTGGTGCCAAGCGTGGCGGAGGTGAAGATGAAGGCGCGTACCTTGCTGGGTTCCTCTTCGGTCTCGTCATCGTCCCAAGCGCTTTCTTCTTCGCCCTCCTGCTCGGCGGGTTGCGCTGTCAGCCACAGCTTCTGCAGATCCGGCCCTGCGCGAAATGGCGTTTGCGAAAGGTGAATGCCGTCTGCGCTGCGACTGAGCCAGCGCACGCGCGAGTCATCCTCGTTAGACGAGAGCGCCATCAGGCCTTGCAGCATCACCACCGCACGTTGGTGCAGCCGCAGCAGATCGGGCGAGGCCTCGGTCACGGCGTCGAGTTCGACCAGCGTGGCGCGCAGGTTGTTTTCGACGGCCATCCATGCCTGCAGCCATTGGGCGGCCGAGACGCCGTCCGGCGCTTCGTCCTGCCAGGCGATCCGGTTGTTTTCCGGCAGGCGCTCGCAGCTGGCGACCAAGGCGTAGGCGGCATCGAGCAGCTCCATCGCAAGCGCTGTCCAGTCGCGCCAGCCCTGCGCCTCCTGCTGGCCGGTGTGTTGAAGATCGTGCGCAAAGGCGACCAGCTGGCGCGTGCTGAACTCCAGCCCGAACGCCTGCTGCCCTACGGAGTTCAGCGAATGCGCCTCGTCGAACACCACGACCTGCGCATGGGCGAGCAGGTCGGATTCACCGCCCTCCTGCGCCCCGGCCAGATCGGCGAAGAACAGATGGTGGTTCACCACCGCCACATCCGCAGCCATGGCCTGCCTGCGGGCGCGAAACACATGGCAGTCGTCGTAGCGCGGACATTGCCCGCGCAGGCAGTTGTCGCGCGTGGAGGTGATCTGCGCCTGCAGATGCGGCTCCGATGTCAGATCGCCCAGCTCGGCCACATCGCCACTGCGCGTGGCCTGCGCCCAGGCACGCACGGCCAGAATCGGAGATTGGCTCACCCCGGCATCCAGCAGACCGGCAACCGCCTGATCCAGCCGGTGCAGACACAGATAGTTCGCCCGTCCCTTGAGTAGCGCCACACGGCGATGCACGGCGCGGTGCTTGCCCAGCACTTCCTGCAGCTTGGGCAGATCGCGGTGCACCAACTGGTCCTGCAACGCCTTGGTGGCCGTGGAAATCAGCACCCGCTTGCCGCTCAAGAGCTCGGGAATCAGATACGCAAACGTCTTGCCGATGCCGGTTCCCGCCTCCACCACCAGACAGCCACCGGAAACGATGGTTTGCGCCACCGCCTGCGCCATGGCGAGCTGTTCCTCGCGGCGTCGGAAATGGGGAAACGACTGTGCCAGCGCCCCGCCCTCGTCAAACAGTGGCAGCACATCGTCTTCCAACGGGGTCATGCGCTCAACCTTGCAAGTCGGGAAATGCATTCAACGGCGTCCAAACCCGTGGGTTTCGCGCCAAACTGCGGAAAATTAGCAAAATTCATTAGATTCGGAAACACTTTTGCCGCAACAATCGACGCAAGAGGAGTTCGCGGCGATCGACCGATTAAACTTGGCGTCGAGCGCTACAGAGCGAAACAGAAGATAAACACAAGAATAGTCCGCCATGTCCAAAGCCTTTCGACTGACCGCCTCCACCGGAATCCACAAAGGGGATCGGGAGTACCAGCAAGACCGGGTCGCGCTGTTTTCGCACCCCCGGTACAACGGTTGCGTGCTCGGCATTGTTGCAGATGGCATGGGCGGACGCAGCGGCGGGCGCAAGGCTTCCGATCAGGTAATGCTCACGGCGCAGCAACTGTTTGATCGTTTTTCCCCCGATGTCGATGATGCGCCGACGATGCTCAAGCATATCGCGACCGAGGCGCACATCGTCATTCGCCTGACGGCCATCTCGTCCGAGCAGGAACCGCACAGCACTCTTGCTGCCTTCCTCATCACGCCGCGTGGCGACTGCCACTGGGTGCATGCGGGCGATTCGCGCATCTACCACGTGCAGAACGGCCAGATGATCACCCGCACCAGCGATCACTCCTACGTGCAGACGCTGGTCGATCGCGGCGAGCTGACCGAGGCCGAGGCGCACAACCACCCGCACTCCAACATTCTGGTCGGCTGTCTCGGCACGGAAAACGACCCGCCTGCCACCACGCACATGATTCCGTCGCTGCACCCCGGTGACGTGATTCTGGCCTGCAGCGACGGTGTCTGGCACTATTTCGCGCCCACCGAACTGGCCTCCGTCGTGAACTCGCTCACGCCGCGCGAAGCCACCGAATTCCTGATCGACAAGGCGCGCGCTCGCGCACGCGGCACGGGCGACAACCTGTCGCTGGTGATCGTGAAAGTGGAAGCGCTGGAGGAAGAAAAGAAGGTGCCTTCGCTCGCCGAACTGGCCCGCTCCGAAGGCCACAGCGTGGGCAACTACGTGCCGCAGCGCTGATCTCCGCCCCATGAAAAAAGCTGCGCATGAACGGCGCAGCTTCCTCCGAGACGACAAACGCTTTACCGAACGCCTGGTGCCGAGGGATCGGGCAACGGCGCCGGGGTGGGCTTGCCCAGCTTTTCCGAGTCCTGCATATCCTTCTCGTGCTTGGAACGACGCTCAGCGGCCTTGCGCTGCTTGGCTTCGTATTGCATGCGCGCACGCTCGACCTTGCTGGGCTGGGTGCTCTGGCGCTTCGCCTGCTCCTGGGCATTCGCGGCTTCGCGGGACTTCTGCTGCTGGGCACGTTGCTGTGCCTCGTCCGCGCGCTGTTGACGGGTCTGCTCGCGCGATGCGGCCTGGGCTTCGGGGTTGGCCTCTCGAATCTGGGCCTGACCTGCTTCGGCCTTGTCGCGTTGCGCCTCTTCGCTCTCGCTGATGAATTTGCGGCGCTCCTCAGCCTTCTCGCGGCGCTCGGCCTCGTTGATTCGCAGTTCGCGACCACGCAGCTCACCATCTTCCGCACGGGCCTTGGCGCGCGCCTCGCGCAGACAGGAATCCACGACGAATTGCTTGTAGCAGGTCGCCTCTTCCTTGTTCAAACGCTGCTCGATGGCCGTGCGTTGCTTCTGGATCTGCGTGCGTTCCGCATCGCGAGCGTCCTGCACACGCTGCGCTTCGTCGCTGACTTTGGGCTCCGCAGCCAACGCCACGCCGCCCATGCAAAGCAGTTGCAAGGCTATAAGGCTGGCGGTCCAGCGGGTGCGACTCGTGCGAGGCTTCATATCAGGTCAGATGGGTATCAACCGTGCGGCGCTCCAGCGCCAGATATTCCTTGGATTGCATTTCGTTCAGACGCGACACGGTGCGCGGGAATTCGTGCGCCAAGGGGCCTTCAGTATAGAGGCCCTCGGGCGCGGTCTCGGCTGAAATGATCAGCTTGATCGCACGGTCATAGAGCACATCCACCAACAAGGTGAAACGCCGCGCAGCCGAAGCCATGTTCACCGGCATATGGCGAACATTGGACAGCAAAACCGTGTGGAACTGCGTGGCAATCTCCAGATAATCGTTCTGCGATCGCGCACCAACGCACAGTTCATTGAATTCAAACCAGACAACACCGCCCGCACGGCGCTTGGCCTGAATGCGGCGGGATTCGATCTGGACCACAGGTTCTTCATCCGCCACTTCGGCGAGTTGATTGAACGTGGCCTCCATGGCCGCCTCAGCCTCGGGGCCCAGTGGCGTGTGATACAGCTTGGCATCCTCCAGCGTGCGACGACGGTAGTCCGTACCGTTGTCGACGTTGATCACTTCCATGTGTTCCTTGAGCAGCTCGATCGCGGGCAGGATGCGGTCGCGGTGCAGCCCATCAGGGTACAGATCGTCTGGCTTGAAGTTGGACGTGGTCACAAAGCCCACGCCATTCTTGAACAGCGAATCAAGCAGGCGATACAGAATCATCGCGTCCGTGATGTCGGCGACGTGGAACTCGTCAAAGCAGATCAGCTTGTAGCGCTTAGAGATCTTGGCCCCGAGCACGTCGAGCGGATTCTGCGTGCCCTGCATCAGGTGCAGCTCGCGGTGCACCTCGCGCATGAATTCGTGAAAGTGCAAACGCGTCTTGCGCTTGATCGGCACGGCGTTGTAGAAGCACTCCATCAGAAAGCTCTTGCCGCGCCCCACTCCGCCGTACATGTAGACGCCCTTGGGCAGATCCGGGTGATTGATCAGCTTCTTGAGCGCGTTGGAACGCTTGGATTTGTAGGCCGCCCATTCATCGGCACAGCGCTGCAACGCATCCACTGCGCGCAGCTGTGCAGGGTCACTATTGAACCCCTTGGATACCAGCGCTGCCTCGTAAGCCTCTTTCACATTCACCGTCGTCTCTCCCAAACCTCAAAAATACAAATAGCCGCCAACGCCTGAAAACCAAGCGCGGGCAGCCATTTTTGCTCAGAACCGATGCTTCAAAAAGAAGCGAATCAGAAGTTCAGAGTACGCTTGTCCACCGCCAAAGCGGCCTCCTTGGTGGATTCGGACAGCGATGGGTGAGCGTGGCAGATGCGGGCGATGTCTTCGCTCGATGCCTTGAACTCCATGGCCACCACGGCTTCGGAGATCAGCTCGGAGACCATGGGGCCGACCATGTGCACGCCGAGGATTTCGTCGGTTTCAGCATCAGCGATGAACTTCACCATGCCGGTGGTGTCGCCCAGAGCACGTGCGCGACCGTTCGCGAGGAACGGGAACGAGCCGGCCTTGTACTTCACGCCTTGTTCCTTGAGCTGTTGCTCGGTGCGGCCCACCCATGCCACTTCGGGGCTGGTGTAGATCACGAACGGAATGGTGTTGAAGTTCACGTGGCCATGTTGACCAGCGATACGCTCGGCCACGGCCACGGCTTCTTCTTCGGCCTTGTGCGCGAGCATCGGGCCACGCACCACGTCACCCACGGCCCACACGCCTGGCAGGTTGGTCTTGCAGTCGCCGTCAACGACGATCTGACCGCGCTCGTCCAGAGCCAAGCCCACGGCTTCGGGGTTCAGGCCGATGGTGTTGGCGGTACGGCCGATGGAGACAATCAGCTTGTCCACTTCCAGCGTCTGGGCGTTGCCCTTGGCATCGGTGTAGGCAATGGTCACGCCCTTCTTGCCGGTCTTGACTTCGCCGACCTTCACGCCCAGCTCGATCTTCAGACCTTGCTTGTCGAAAGCCTTCTTGGCTTCCTTGGCGATCTGTTCGTCCACTGCGGGCAGGAACTTGTCCATGCCTTCGAGCACGGTCACTTCCGAGCCCAGGCGACGCCAGACGGAACCCATTTCCAGACCGATCACGCCGGAGCCGATCAGACCCAGCGACTTGGGCGTCTTCTCAAGCGCCAGAGCGCCGTCGTTCGAGAGGATGAATTCCTCGTCGAAAGGCACACCAGGCAGCGCACGGGCGTTGGAGCCAGTGGCGATGATGATCTGCTTGCCGGTGATGGTTTCTTCTTCCTTGCCGGCAACCTTGATTTCGTAGCCGCCTTCGGAAGCCTTCACGAACGAACCACGACCGTGGAAGAACGTGACCTTGTTCTTCTTGAACAGGTACAGGATGCCGTCGTTGTTCTGCTTCACGATGCCTTGCTTGCGCGAGATCATCTTGGGCACGTCCATCTCGACCTTGCCAGTCGAAATGCCGTGATCCGCAAAGTGCAGCTTGGCGTGTTCGTAATGTTCGGAAGACTGCAGCAGCGCCTTCGATGGGATGCAACCCACGTTGGTGCAAGTACCGCCGGGAGCCGCGCCGCCCGAGGCGTTCTTCCACTCGTCGATACAGGCCACGTTGAAGCCCAGTTGTGCTGCGCGGATTGCAGCGATGTAGCCGCCAGGGCCTGCGCCGATGACGACGACGTCAAATTGCTTGCTCATGATGTGAATCTTTTCTCTGTATTGCTGGAAAAAACCCACCGCTTTTGGAGGTGGGTTTCATCGAATCTCGAACTGCAGTGATTACAGGTCGAACAGCAGACGCGAAGGATCTTCCAGCGCATCCTTCATGGCGACCAGGCTCAGAACGGCTTCGCGGCCGTCGATGATGCGGTGGTCGTACGACATGGCGAGGTAGTTCATCGGACGGATCACGATCTGGCCGTCTTCCACCACGGCGCGGTCCTTGGTGGCGTGCACGCCCAGGATGGCGGATTGTGGTGGGTTGATGATGGGGGTGGACATCATCGAGCCGAAGGTGCCGCCGTTGGAGATCGAGAAGGTACCGCCGGTCATGTCTTCGATGCCCAGCTTGCCGTCCTTGGCCTTCTGACCGAATTCGGCGATCTTCTTTTCGATGTCGGCGAAGCTCATCTGATCGGCGTTGCGCAGGATGGGCACCACCAGACCACGTGGCGAGCTGACAGCGATACCGATGTCGAAGTAGCCGTGGTAGACGATGTCGTTGCCGTCGATCGAAGCGTTCACTGCCGGGAACTTCTTCAGAGCGTGCACAGCAGCCTTCACGAAGAAGGACATGAAGCCCAGCTTCACGCCGTGTTCCTTGACGAAGGAGTCCTGGAACTTCTTGCGCATGTCCATCACAGGAGCCATGTTCACTTCATTGAACGTGGTCAGGATGGCGTTGGTGGCTTGCGATTGCAGCAGACGCTCGGCGATGCGGGCACGCAGACGTGTCATTGGCACGCGTTGCTCTGGACGATCGCCCAGGCTCACGGCTGGAGCAGCCACTTGCGGCAGCGCGGTGGTAGGCACGCCGGTCGGGATGGCAGCGCCACCCTTGATGGCGGACAGTGCGTCACCCTTGGTCACGCGGCCGTCCTTGCCGGAGCCCGCCACGTTCGCAGCCGACAGGTTGTTGTCGGCCAGGATCTTGGCGGCTGCTGGCATGGCGACGCCAGCCTTGCTGTTGTTGCTTGCTGCAGCGGCGGCAGCAGGAGCGGCTGCTGGTGCAGCGGCTGAGGCGGCCGGTGCTGCTGCAGGAGCCGCAGCGGCGGCGCCAGCAACGGCTTCGGTGTCGATCTTGGCGATCAGTTGCTCGGCGATGACGGTTGCGCCGTCGCCTTGCAGGATTTCCGTGATCACACCAGCTGCTGGAGCTGGCACTTCGAGCACGACCTTGTCGGTTTCGACTTCGATCAGGATTTCGTCCACTGCAACTGCTTCGCCAACCTTCTTCTTCCAGTTGAGCATGGTTGCTTCGGTGATGGATTCCGACAGCTGTGGGACTTTGACTTCAACGATAGCCATTTTTAAATTTCCAATTCGTGTTTTGTACTGATAGGTATGAGTGGGTTTCCAGCCTTACTTGGTCAGGACAAAACCCTTGAGCTTGCCGAAAGCGCCATCGATCAGCGCCTTTTGCTGCTCTTGGTGCAGGTGCGAGTAACCCACGGCAGGCGATGCGGAGGCGGCGCGACCGGAGTAACCCAGCTTTTGGCCATCTTGCATGTTCTCGTGGATGTTGTGCTGGATGAAGAACCAGGCACCCTGGTTCTGTGGCTCGTCCTGGCACCACACGATTTCGGTAGCGTTGCTGTACTTCTTGACTTCGGCAGCGAAGGCCTTGTGTGGGAAGGGATACAGCTGTTCGACGCGGATGATGGCCACGTCGTCGATCTTGGCTTCGGCGCGCTTCTTCACCAGGTCGTAGTACACCTTGCCCGAGCAGGCGACGATGCGCTTGACCTTGGCGGCGTTCTTGACGATGGCGTCGTCCTGCTCCGACAACACGGTGTGGAATGCACCCTTGGTGAATTCGGTCAGTGGCGAAGTGGCGTCCTTGTTACGCAGCAGCGACTTCGGCGTCATGATCACCAGTGGCTTGCGCAGGTTGCGAACCTGTTGGCGACGCAGCACGTGGAAGATCTGGCTGGCGGTCGTCGGCTGCACCACTTGCATGTTGGTGTCAGCAGCCAGCTGCATGAAGCGTTCCAAGCGCGCCGAGCTGTGCTCTGGGCCTTGACCTTCGTAGCCGTGTGGCAGCATCAGTGTCAGGCCGTTCACACGGCCCCACTTCACTTCACCGGATGCGATGAACTGGTCGATCACCACTTGCGCGCCGTTGGCGAAGTCGCCGAACTGGGCTTCCCAGATCACGAGGGTGTTCGGGTCGTTCGATGCGTAGCCGTATTCGAAGGCCAGAACAGCTTCTTCGGACAGGATGGAGTCGATCACGACGAACGGAGCCTGGTTGTCAGCCACGTTCTGCAGCGGAATGTAGGTGCCTTCGCTCCACTTTTCGCGCTTCTGATCGTGGATCACAGCGTGACGGTGGGTGAACGTGCCACGGCCGCAATCTTCACCGGACAGACGCACTGGGTAGCCCGAAGCCACCAGCGATGCGAAAGCCATGTGCTCGCCCATGCCCCAGTCCACGTTGATCTCGCCGCGGCCCATGGCTGCGCGGTCGTCGTACACCTTCTTCACGAGTGCGTGAGGAGTCACGCCTTCGGGGATGGTGGTGATCTTCTCGGACAGGCGCTTCCACTCGGTCAGAGGGATGGCGGTGTCGCCAGCGTCGGTCCACTTCTGGTTCAGGAACGGGCTCCAGTCCACCGCGTACTTGCTCTTGAAGTTGGTGAGCACTGGATCAACCGTGTGCTTGCCTTCGTCCAGAGCGGCGCGGAACGCCTTGACCATGTCGTCGCCCAGCGTTTCACCGAGGCCTTGTGCAGCCAGCTTGTCGGCGTACAGCTTGCGGGTGCCGGGGTGAGCGCCGATGCGCTTGTACATCAGCGGTTGGGTCAGAGCGGGAGTGTCCTGCTCGTTGTGGCCCAGCTTGCGGAAGCAGATGATGTCGACGACCACGTCCTTGTCGAATTCCATGCGGAATTCAAGCGCCAGTTGCATGGCCAGCGCCACGGCTTCTGGATCGTCACCGTTCACGTGCAACACGGGCGACTCGATCATCTTGACGATGTCGGTGCAATACAGCGTGGAGCGTGCGTCGCGTGGATCGGAAGTCGTGAAACCGATCTGGTTGTTGATGATGATGTGGACTGTGCCGCCTGTGGAATAACCACGGGTCTGGGCCAGTGCCAGGGTTTCCTGGTTCACGCCTTGGCCAGCGAAAGCCGCGTCGCCGTGCACCAGCACGGGCAACACTTGCTTGCCGCGTGGGTCAGCACGACGGTCCATGCGCGAGCGCACCGAGCCTTCGACCACAGGGTTGACGATTTCCAGGTGCGATGGGTTGAACGCCAGCGACAGGTGGACCGGGCCACCAGCGGCGGACACGTCCGAGCTGAAACCCTGGTGATACTTCACGTCGCCCGATGGCAGTTCTTCAGGAGCGGTGTGATCGAACTCGGCGAACAGGTCCTTGGGCATCTTGCCCAGAGTGTTCACCAGCACGTTCAGACGGCCACGGTGGGCCATGCCGATCACGACTTCCTGCACGCCCTTCAGGGACGCTGCATTGATCAGTTCGTCCATCGCAGCGATGAACGATTCGCCGCCTTCCAGCGAGAAACGCTTCTGGCCGACGTACTTGGTGTGCAGGTAGCGCTCAAGGCCTTCGGCAGCGGTCAGGCGGTCGAGAATGCGCTTTTTCTTGGGAGCGTCGAAAGCCGGCTTGCTGCGGATGGTTTCGAGTTTTTGCTGCCACCAGCGCTTCTGGTTCTGGTCGGTGGCATACATGTATTCAGCACCGATGGTGCCGCAATACGTTTCGCGCAGAGCATTCATCAGCTCGCGCAGAGTCATGGTTTCCTTGCCGAAGAACGTGTTGCTGGTGTTGAACACGGTTTCCTGATCGGCATCGGTGAAGCCGTAGAACGAGAGTTCCAGCTCAGGAATTTCGGGGCGCTCGGTGCGCTTCAAGGGATCGAGGTCAGCCCAACGTTGGCCGACATTGCGGTAAGCGGCGATCAGCTGTTGAACGGCGGTGCGCTTGCGGCCCAGTTCCGAATCAGCGCCGGAGGCAACGACTACCTGTGTTCCGCCCTGCTTTGCGCGCTCGGCGAAAGCGTTGATGACGGGCATGTGGGGCACGTCCTTGGCGTTCGATCCATCGACTGCAGGCACATGCTGCAGTGCGTCGAAGTATTCGCGCCAGGAATCAGGAACGCTGCCGGGGTTGGCCAGGTAGTTCTCATACATCTCTTCCACGTAGGGGGCATTGCCGCCGAAGAGATACGTGTTGCCTTGGTAGGCTTTGTATACCGATGTGGGTTCGCTCATTGTTCCGCTCACCTCTGCTTCCCTTCAGGAAGCTTTAGCTGGTTAGTAAACCTTCCGCGTCACGGCTGAACCGGTTGGCGGATGCGACTGTGGCAGGGGAAGGGCCTAAGTACGGGCGCTATTGTGCCATCGAAGTTCATGGCGCGTGTGGCGGCTTGATGTCGGACATGCACTTATTCGTAACTGCGCAATACCTTTTCGATAACTTTTCAGGCGTCAACTCGCGTACATTTGCCGGAATTCGCCTCAATTGCGCCCTATGAAATCACAAACCCTGCAGCAACGCACCTTTTTGCTGATTCTGATATCGGTAACCCTTGCCTTCTTCGGGATCCTCTGGCCGTATGCGTTCGCCGTGTTCTGGGGTGTGGTGCTGGCGATTCTCTTTGCCCCACTTCAAAAGTGGCTATTGCAGCGCATGCCCAAGCGCAAGAACTGGGCGGCGCTGATCACGCTGAGTGTCTGTCTGCTGCTGGTGATTCTGCCGCTGCTGCTGATCGTCACCTCGCTGGTCACCGAGGCCGGTGCCATCTACGAGCGCCTCAAATCCGGTCAGCTCAATGTGGGCAGCTATCTGCAGACCGTCTCGAAGGCCCTGCCCGCTTGGGCCATGCAGTTGCTGGACCACTTTCACCTGACCTCCATGGCGGAAATCGAGGATCGGCTCTCCAAATTTGGCGCGCAAGCGAGTCAGTTTCTTGCCACAAAGGCTGTCGACGTGGGCTCGAACACCCTGCAGTTCGTGGTCGGATTCGGGGTGATGCTGTACCTGCTGTTCTTCCTGCTGCGCGACGGCTCGCAACTCGCCGCACGCATTCGCGACGCCGTACCACTCGACCCCATGCACAAGCGCAAGCTGGCCGCCAAGTTCACCACCGTGATCCGCGCCACCGTCAAGGGCAACATCGCCGTGGCCGCCGTGCAGGGGGCGCTCGGCGGGCTGATCTTCTGGATTCTCGGCATTCAGGGCCCCGTGCTCTGGGGCGTGATCATGGCCTTCCTGTCGCTGCTGCCCGCCGTCGGTGCAGCGCTGATCTGGGCACCCGTCGCCATCTACTTCTTCGCCACCGGAGCCACGTGGCAAGGCGTCGTGCTGGTCGCCTTCTGCGCGGGCATCATTGGATCGGTGGACAACATCCTGCGCCCTCTTCTCGTCGGCAAGGACACCAAGCTGCCCGACTACGTGGTGCTGATCTCCACGCTGGGCGGCATGGCGATCTTCGGCATCAGCGGCTTCGTGATCGGCCCCATGGTGGCGGCACTCTTCAACGCCGTGTGGGACCTGTTCTCGCCACCGGCCGGTGATGAGGAAAACGAAGGGACTACTGCAACCGAGATTTCGGCGCTCGAAAACAACAGCGTGAACAAGTAAGAGAGAAGAGAGTCTCGCCTTTTGAGGCGCTGAACAACAAAGGCCCGACGCCTGCCATCTGCGGTGTCGGGCCTTTGCATTTCAAATTTCAATTCAGGGCGATCACTCCGGCTGAATGCCCGCTGCCTTGATCACCTTGCCCCACTTGAGCGCATCCGACGCCTGGAACTGCGCCAGCTCTTCCGGCGTCGTGGTCCAGGCCACGGA
This sequence comes from Diaphorobacter sp. HDW4B, assembly GCF_011305535.1. Classification (GTDB taxonomy): domain Bacteria; phylum Pseudomonadota; class Gammaproteobacteria; order Burkholderiales; family Burkholderiaceae_C; genus Diaphorobacter_A. The sequence continues at coordinate 4,997,118 of NZ_CP049905.1, read as the reverse complement.
GCCAGCGGTGGCATAGAACGACGTGGCAGCAGCGCTCTTGGTCGCGTTCTTGAGCAGCTCGTTCAGGCGAGCAACCACTTCCTTGGGCGTGCCCGCCGGAACATAGGCCGCAAACCAGTAGCCCATGTCGTAGCCCTTCACGCCCGCTTCTTCCAGCGTGGGCACATCGGGTAGTTGCGCGCTGCGCGTCTTGGTCGAGTAACCCAGAGCGCGCAGCTTGCCCGACTTGATCTGCGGAATGCCGGTGGAGGTGTCGGTGATCATCATGTCGATCTGCCCGCCCAGCAGGTCGGTGATCGCCAGCGGATTGCTCTTGTACGGCACATGCAGGATGTCCACGCCCGCCAGTTGCTTGAGCATTTCACCCGCCACGCGGCTCGATGAACTGCCGCTGCCAAACGACAGCTTGCCCGGCATCTTCTTGGCCGCAGCCAGCAGCTCGCCCACGTTCTTGTATGCCGACGCCGAGTTCACCACCAGCACCTGACCGCCCTTGCCCAGCCCCGTCACGGGCGCAAAGTCCTTGACCGGGTCGTAGGGCAGCTTCTTGTACAGATGCTCGTTGGCCGACTGTGTGGTGTTCGTCGTGATCAGCACGGTGTAGCCATCCGGCGCAGCCTTGGCCACATGCTGCGCGGCAATCATGCCGCTCGCGCCCGCCTTGTTGTCCACGATGACCGACTGCTTGCCGTCCGCCGTCACCGACTGGCCGAGCGCACGCGCCAGCAGATCGGTCGCGCTGCCCGCCGCGAACGGCACGATGAAGTTGATGGGCTTGGCCGGATAGTCCGCCGCCTGCGAATGCGCGGCAAAGCCCAGCGCCACAGCGCCCATGGAAAGCGCGAGGATGCTGCGTCGGTGAATGTTCTTCTTGGTCATGCGAGTTGTCTCCGTTGTTGTCAAGTGGATGAATCGGTGATGGAAAAGTGGCGTCAGCCTGGCCCGGCAAGATGCTGTTGCAGCTCCGGCGGAACGGGAATCTGGATGTCGAGCAGCAGAAAGGAAAGTGCCTTGCCGTGACTGTCAAGATTCAGCGCGTCGTTCACGCCGCCATCCAGCACATCGTCGAGCACAAAGTTCATCGCCTGCAGATTCGGCAGCAGATGGCGCGTGACGCGGCTCGGATGGCGCAGCGCAAACTGCTCGGCCACGCGCGCCTCGGTCACCTCGCTGACCAGCAGATCCCACAACGCGGGATGCCAGGCGATGACGCTGATGTTGGAACGATTGCCCTTGTCGCCGGTGCGTCCGTGCGCAAGGCGATGCAGCGGGACGAGTGGCGCATCTGAAATTGGTTGGTTCATAAGAAATCTCGCTGGCTCAATCAATCGACAAAGGCAAAACGCTGCTCCACCGCCTCGCGCGGCACGAAGCAAGACACCGTGCCAAGACGCGCGCGAATCGACGAGCGCACTCCTCCACCGCCTGCCGGTCCAGCGCAGTAAAGCGCGTTCACTTCGCGCGTCAGACGCTGTGCCTCGTTGCGATCATCACGCTGCCAGGACAGGCGCAGCCGCACATCGCGTGCCTCGCGCAAAGCCTGCATTTGCGACTCGTTCGCCGATGAAAGCCATTCGTTGTGATCGTCGCCAAAGATGCTGTTCACGCCGATCAGATCGACGCGAATCGGTGCCTGCGCGCCCAGCCGTTCGCGAATCACATCGGCTGCGAGCAAGGCACGCGCACCGGCACGCGCTCCGGCATAGGAGATTTCGGCCTCGGCAAACCAGCCCGCTTCAAAGCAGACGTTCACCTTGAGCGTCGCGGGGCGTTCATGCCCTTTCACGCCTTCGACACGCACCAGATTCGCGCCGACTTCCTGCACCCGCGCTTCGGTGATGTCCGCCGTCACATCGGGCGTGAGATAAGCCGCCGGATCGTGCAGTTCATACAGCAATTGCTCCTTCACCGTGCAACTGTCGATGCGCCCGCCTGTCCCCGCAGGCTTGGACACCGTGCAGTTTCCATCGGCATCGATCTCCGCAATCGGGTACCCGACATGCGCCAGATCGGGCACGTCCTTGTAGCCCGGATCGGCAAAGTAGCCGCCGCTCACCTGCGAGCCGCATTCGAGCAGATGGCCGACCATGGTGGCGCGGCCCAGGCGATCCCAGTCGTCCATGCTCCAGCCGAAATGCGCGAGCGTGGGGCCGAGCACCAGCGAAGGATCGGCCACGCGACCACAGACGACGATGTCCGCACCGGCGCGCAGCGCATCGGCAATCGGCTGTGCGCCGATGTAGGCGTTCGCGCTGACGATGGGTTGCTTGGGCAGTCGATCGCCCAGCGCGTCGACCAGCATGGGGCGAAAGCGGTCGGCGAGCAGATCATCGCCCTCCACCACTGCAATCTTCGGGCGACGCGCGCCCAGTTCTTCGGCCAACGCCAGAATGCGCTTGGCCGCACCGCGCGGATTGGCCGCGCCGAAGTTGCTCACGATGCGGATGGCGTGCTGCAAGCACTGCGCGAGGACAGGCCGCAGCAGATCATCGAGCAGCGGCTCGTAACCCGCATCCGGGTTCTCGCGCCGCGCCAATTGCGCCAGCGCCAAGGTGCGTTCGGCCAGCGTCTCGAACATCAGCACCGAAGGCTTGCCCGCAGCGATCAAATCCTGAACCACGGGCCAGGCCGCATCCGTGCGGTCGCCCGAAAAACCTGCCGCGCAGCCGATCCGCAAAACACCTTTCGGTTGGCCGGGCTGCTCATTTGCCTGTGTCATATTTGTCTCCTGATGGGCAATGTAGAGGTCTTGGGTTATTCTGTGAAATCGATAATCAAGATGAATTGATCTGATTTTCAAATGAATATCTCCACCCGCCAGATCGACGCCTTTCTCGCGCTGGCCGCGCAGCGCAACTTCACGCGCGCTGCGGCGCAATGCCATCTGTCGCAGCCCGCGTTCAGTGCGCTCATCAAGGCGCTGGAGGATGATCTGGGCGTGCGCCTGTTCGACCGCAGCACGCGCCATGTCGAGCTGACCGCCGAAGGCACGAACTTCATGGAGTCCGCCCAGCGCATTCGCAGCGAGGTGGATCTGGCCTTGTCGAGCATGCGCGACGCCGCCACCTTGCGACGCGGGCGCGTGGCGATTGCGCTGCTGCCGTCGCTGGCCGCAGGCTGGCTGCCGGATCGACTGGCGGAGTTTCACGCGCAGTTTCCGGGCATCGAACTGGAAATCTCCGATGTGCTGTCCGAGCCCTGCATCGAACTGGTCGCCACGGGCAAGGCCGATTTCGCCCTCGCCGCCATCCGCGCCGACACGCCCGATCTGCAGGCCGAGCCTTTTTGCAGCGACGACTTTCATCTGGTCTGCCCAAGCCATCATCCGCTCGCCAAGGGTTCGCGCAAGCGCCCCGTCACGGTAGAGGAACTCGTGCAGTGGCCCTTCATCCACATGGCGCGGCACAGCAGCGTGCGCCAGTTTCTCGAAGCCGCCCTGCACCCGCAGCCCATGAAAAGCGTGATGGAGGTCGAACAGCTCGCCACCGTCATGGGCATGGTGCGCGCGGGTCTGGGCATCAGCGCGATTCCTGCGCTCACGCTGTTTCATTTTCAGCAGCAAGGGCTCGTCACGCGCCCGCTGCACTGGCCCGAACTCACGCGCCAAATCTATCTGGTGCGCAGGCGTGATCGCAGCCTGTCGGTGGCGGCTCAGGCCATGTATTCGCTGCTGATGGAGAACAAGCCAAAGTAGGTGAATGCCCTGAGTTCCCATACCGAGCGTGGTTAAGCGTCAATGCTCCATTTTTCGGCGCTACACTCGGGCCGACTTGTTGCAGGCGCATCGTTTTCCCTTCGGATGCGAGCCCTGCAAACCTCGCCGAAGCCACACGCTGGCTGGTTGTGCTTGCATAGGAGGAAATGCCGTATGAACACCCCAGACACCGTTTATGCCTGCATCGATGGACTCGATGCGACGGCATCCGTGATCGACAGCGCCGCCTGGGCCGCGCGTCGGCTGCACGCCCCCATCACCTTGCTCCATGCGCTGGAGCGCCCCGACCCGTTGCCGCCCGTGGGCGACTACAGCGGGCTGATCGGCGTGGGCGCGCAGGAAGTGCTGCTGCAGCGCCTGAACGAGCTGGACGAAGAACGCTCCAAGGTCGCGCATCAGGCGGCAGAGCAGATGATTCAGGAAGCGCTCAAGCACATCGATCCCGAAAGCGTTCCTGCGCTGCACACCTACCTGAAAGACGGCAATCTCACCGATGTGCTGCTGGAGCAGGAACCCTGCGCGCGGCTGTTCGTGCTCGGCAAGGGTTTCAAGGCCACGAAATCGCGCAAACTGCGCCTTGATCATCGCGTGGAAAGCGTGATCCGCAGCGTCAAGCAACCTGTGTTGGTGATCACGTCGGGCACCTTTGTTCCGCCTACCCATTTCGTCGTGGCTTTCGATGGCAGCGCGACCTCCATGCGCGCCGTGCAGGCGGTTGCGCGCAGCCCGTTGCTGCGCGGCATGGGGGCGCAACTGGTGATGGCAGGCGATCCCACCGCCGAGATGCGCGATCAGATGCTGCGCGCGCAGCAACTGCTCGAAGAATCCGGCTTCAAGGTGACCACGCAGGTCATTCCCGGCGTGCCGGAAGAAGCCATTCCCAACTTTCTTTCGACGCGCGCCGACACCTTCCTCGTGCTCGGGGCCTATGGCCATTCGCGCATTCGCCAGCTCATCGTCGGCAGCACGACCACCGCGCTGCTGCGATTGAGCTCGGTGCCGGTGCTGGTGCTGCGCTGAACGAGAAGCCCCGCTGCCCGATCAGCCCTTGCTCAAGAGAAACGGCAGGGCCGATTCGAGCAAGGCGTCGGGCGCTTCTTCGGCAATGTAGTGCCCGCATGGCAAGGTGTGGCCGCGTACGTCGGTGCTGATCTTCTGCCATTCCTTGAGCGGCTCGAAGCAGCGATTCACCACGCCCTGCTCGCCCCACAGCACCAGCGTGGGAACGCTCAATTGGTTGCCGCTGGCGATGTCTTCGCGGTCATGTTCGAGATCGATGTCCGCAGACGCGCGGTAGTCCTCGCAGATCGCATGTGCCGTGCCGGGCAAGGCGATGCAGCGTTCGTACTCGGCCAACGCGCGCAGATCGAACGGTGCCAGCCCCGCACTGCGATTGCCCATCACATCGCGCACGTAGGCCGATGGATTGGCGGTGATCAGGCGCTCGGGCAACGGCGACTTCTGAATCAGGAAGAACCAGTGCCAGTACGCACGCGCAAAGGCCTCGGTGGTCTGCGAATACATGGCGAGCGTGGGCGCAATGTCCAGCATCACCTGGCGTTCGACCGCCGCCGAATGATCGAGCGCCAGCCGATGCGCCACGCGCGCACCACGGTCATGCGCGAGCACGCGAAAGCGCTCGTGACCGAAATGCCGCATCACCTGCACCATGTCGCTGGCCATCACGCGCTTGCTGTAGTCGATGCTGCGCGCGCCGCCATTGGGCTTGGACGAATCGCCATAACCGCGCAGATCGGCGATCACCAGCGAGAAGTGCTTGGCCAGCTCCGGCGCCACCTTGTGCCAGATCGCCGAGGTCTGCGGATGGCCATGAAGCAGCAGCAATGGCGGGCCTTCGCCGCCGGTCAATGCATGAATGTGGACACCGCCATGGACGGGGACGAAATGACTTTGGAAGTTGGGGAACAACTCACCGAGTTCGCTGCTGTGCATGTGCTTGTCTTGCCTCTCTCTGGAAATGAATCAACGGCTGCGGACGGAAGCCGGTTCGCGTCTGCGCCATAGTCAACTCGGGGAACGAATGCTTCCATCATAGGATTGAAAGCAAACGCCTCGGCCCGGCAATGTCATGCAGCAGGGTTTGAGAGCGTGATCAAGATCAAGCGCCGGGCATTTCGCCCGCGTTTGTCTACACCTGCGCAGCCGCCACCAGCTTCTGCGTGTACGGATGACGTGGCGCGTCCAACACCTCGCGCACGGAGCCGCCTTCGAGCACTTCGCCGTCCTTCATCACGATCACGTTGTGTGCCATGGCGCGCACCACGGCGACGTCGTGGGTGATCAGCAGATACGACAGTTGGTGCTCTTTCTGCAGCCGCTGCAGCAAGCCCAGCACCTGCTGCTGGATGGTCACGTCGAGCGCGCTGGTCGGCTCGTCGAGCACCAGCACTTGCGGCTCGACGATGAGCGCGCGTGCAATCGCGAGGCGCTGGCGCTGTCCGCCCGAGAACTCATGCGGGTAGCGCGACAGCAATCCGGGGAACTGCTCCTCAGTCAACCCCACGTCGGCGAGCATCTTGCTCACGCGCTCGCGGCGCTGGTCTTCGGTGAGTTGCGACGCATGCACCTTCAGGCCTTCGCCGACGATTTCCTCGACGGTCAAGCGCGGTGACAGCGACGAGAACGGGTCTTGAAACACCACCTGCACCTGTCTGCGCAGCGCCTTGTTGTGGGCGGTGTTGCGCTGCGCAGGCTGCTGCCAGTGCTGCTTGGAAATCTCCATCTCACCCACAAACGGCAACAGCCCCAGCATGGCTTGCGCGAGTGTGGATTTGCCAGAGCCCGACTCGCCCACCACGCCCAGCGTCTGCGCAGCCGGAATCACAAAACTCGCGTGCTTGACCGCATCGAAGTGGCCCTTGCTGAACCAGCCCTTGATGCCAGCCAGCGGCACGGGATAGCTCACATTCAGATCGCTCACCTGCGCCGCAAAATCAGTGACCGGCACGGATTCATTCACCTCGATCACATCGCGCACCGGCGTGCTGCCGATCAGGCGTTGCGTGTAGGCATGCTGCGGGTGCTTGAACACCGACTCGACCGCGCCCTGCTCCACCAGCAAGCCGCGCTCCATCACCGCCACGCGGTCGGCAAAGCGGCGCACCAGCACCAGGTCGTGCGTTATCAGCAGCACGGCCATGCCGGTCTGGCGTTGCAGGTCGCTCAGCAGATCGAGAATCTGCCCGCGCAAGGTCACGTCGAGCGCCGTCGTCGGCTCGTCGGCCAGCAGCAGCTTGGGCTTGCTGGCAAGGGCCATCGAAATCATCGCGCGCTGGCGCTGCCCGCCCGAGAGCTGGTGCGGAAACGCCGCTGCGCGCCTTGCTGGCTCAGGAATGCCGGTGCTGGCCAGCAACTCGATCGCCTGATCGCGCGCCTGCTGTTTGGTCAGCGCCTGCTTGAGCTGCAGCACTTCGGCGATCTGCTCGCCAATCGTCATGAGCGGGTTCAGCGCCGTCATCGGCTCCTGAAAAATCATGGCGATATCGCCACCGCGCACGCCACGCATTTCGCGCTCGCTCAAGGCCAGCAGATCGCGGCCATTGAACATCGCCTGGCCGGACAATTCAGCTTCACCTGCCAGACGCAAGAGCGACAAGGCGGTGATCGTCTTGCCCGAACCCGACTCGCCCACCAGCGCCAGCTTTTCGCCCGCTGCGATGTCGAAGCTCACGCCGTGCACGACCTCTTTCTGGCCAAAGCGCACATGCAGATCCCGCACCGACAGCAGCGGCGTCGATGACGAAGAAGAAGCCGGAGACATTGGATCGGTGGCGCGCATGTTCGAGGAGTCTTTCGATGGGTTGGAACGGGAAGCCATGGATCACTTGTCCATCTTGCGCGGGTCCATCGCGTCACGCAGCGCGTCACCCATGAAGGTCAGCAGCAGCAAGGTGATCACGAGCACCGCGAACGTGGACAGCGAAATCCACCACGCATCGATATTGTTCTTGCCCTGCGAAAGCAGCTCGCCCAAGCTCGGCGTTCCGGGCGGCACACCCAGGCCAAGAAAGTCCAGCGACGTCAGCGCCAGAATCGCCGCGCCCATGCGGAAAGGCAGAAAGGTCACCACCGGCGTCATGCTGTTGGGCAGGATGTGCCGCCAGATGATCTGCCAGTTGCTCACGCCCAGAGCGCGCGCGGACTTCACATAGTCGAGCTGGCGATTGCGCAGGAACTCCGCACGCACATAGTCCGACAGCCCCATCCAGCCGAACAGCGACAGCAGCACCAGCAGCAGGCTGATGCTGGGTGCGAACACGGCCGAGAAGATGATCAGCAGATACAGCTCCGGCATGGATCCCCAGATTTCGATGAAGCGCTGAAACGCCAGATCGACCTTGCCGCCAAAAAACCCTTGAATCGCCCCTGCCAGCACGCCCAGCACCACGCCGACTGCGGTGAGCGCCAGCGCGAACAGCACGCTCACGCGAAAGCCGTAGATCAGTTGCGCGAGCAAATCGCGACCCCGGTCGTCCGTGCCGAACCAGTTGGCCATCGTCGGCCCCGAAGGATTGGGCGACTTGGCAAAGTAGTTCAGCGTCTCCGGCCCATAACGGTTGATGGTGTAGAGCGCCCAGTTGCCGTTGCTGGAGAGCTTTTCCTGAATGAATGGATCGAGGTAATCGGTGGGAGTCTGAAAGTCCCCGCCGAACGTGGTCTCGGGGTAGCTGTGCAGCATGGGCACGTAATACTGGCCCTCGTACTTGACCAGCAGCGGCTTGTCGTTGGAGATCAGTTCGGCCACGAGACTCAGCACCACCAGCAGGCTGAAAAGCACGAGGCTCCAGTAGCCCAGACGGTTCTTGCGGAAACGACGCCACGCCCGACTCGCGGGAGACTGAGGAAGGTTGGTGGGAGAGGAAGCTCGCTCGGTCATTGCATTCATTCTATGAAAGTTCGGACGCTTCAAGACGGCCTGTCGGCTGACACGGCAACCGGCCGCAATCGAGCACAAACTCCACCATCGAGCTCCCCACATATCTGTGCTGTGACATCACCAGAATCCAATCTCCGCAAAGCGGTCAAGGCGGTTGCCCTGTTCGAAGCCCTCAAAGGTCTGGCCGCGCTGCTCGGCCTTCTGGGACTGCTCAGCCTGCTGCACCACGATCTGCACCGCTTCGTGATCGAACTGATCGGCCACTTCGGCATGTCGCCCCATTCGCATTACCCGGAATTGCTCGTCAACGCGGTGGACAAGCTCATCGGCACGCCCGCGCACACCATCGTGCTGCTGGGTTGCGCGTACATCGCCATGCGCTGGATAGAAGCCTGGGGCCTGTGGCACGACAAGCTCTGGGGCGAGTGGCTGGGCGCGCTTTCGAGCGGCATCTATGTTCCGCTCGAAGTGCGGCACATCATGCTGGCACCGCATTGGCAAGGCGTGGCGGTGCTGACGCTCAACCTGGTGTTGATCGCCGTGCTGCTGTGGAGAATCAGAGATCGCAGACAAAGCCGGACCGGCGCTCAATCGAACTTCACGCGCGGATCGACCCACACGTAGCAAAGGTCGCTGATCAGCTTGGTGACCAGACCGATCAGCGTGAACAGATACAGCGTGCCGAGCACGACCGGATAGTCGCGGCGGATCACGCTTTCGTAGCTCAGAAGGCCCAGTCCGTCGAGCGAGAACAGCGTCTCGATCAGCAGCGATCCCGCAAAGAACGCGCCGATGAACGCCACCGGAAAGCCCGTGATGATGGGAATCAGCGCGTTGCGGAACACATGCTTCCACAGCACCTGCTTTTCGCTCAGGCCCTTGGCGCGCGCGGTGAGCACGTATTGCTTGCGGATTTCTTCGAGAAACGCGTTCTTGGTGAGCATGGCCGTCACCGCAAAGCTACCCGCCACCATTGCGGTGATCGGCAAGGTGATGTGCCACAGGTAATCGGTGACCTTGCCCATCATGCTGAGTTCATCCCCGTTGGGCGATGTGAGGCCGCGCAGCGGAAACCATTGCAGTTGCCCGCCGAAGATCACCAAGAGCGCCACACCCAGCACAAAACCCGGAATCGCGTAACCGACCAGAATGATCAGCGTGGTCACGAAGTCAAAGCGCGAACCCGCGCGTACCGCCTTTGCCACGCCCAGCGGCACGGCGACCAAGTAGCTGATGAAAAAAGTCCACAGGCCCAGGCTGATGGACACCGGCAGTTTTTCCTTCACCAGCGTCCACACGTCCTTGTTCTGAAAAAAGCTGCGCCCCAGATCGAAACGCGCAAACTGGCCGAGCATCTGGAAGAAGCGTTCGTGCGCAGGCTTGTCGAAGCCGTAGAGCTTTTTGATCTGCTCCAGCCGCTGCTTGTCCACGCCCTGCGCGCCGCGGTACGAAAGCCCTCCTCCTTCGCTCGCACCACCGCCGCCGCCCATGCCCGCGACGCCTGCCTTGGCCTCGGCCATGTATTGCTCGACCGGGCCACCGGGCACGAACTGGATCACCACAAAGGTCAGCAGCAGCACGCCCAGCAGCGTGGGAATCATGAGCAGAAAGCGTTTGAGGATGTAGGCAAACATAGGGCAGAAAATCCGTTCAGGGCTGCTTCTTAGGTACGGGCGCGGGTGCTGGGGCCGTGTCTTTGGTCAGCGGCGGCATGCGTGCCCACCAGTTGTCTATCACCCAGGGTTCGCCGCTCACATAGGGCGGCGCAACCTGCGGGCGCTCCAGCCGCCAAGCGTTGTAGACCATGCGGTGCACGCCCGAGAAATACTGCGGGATCAGATAGTGCTCGTTCACGATGATGCGTTCCAGCGCGTGGCAGGCGGGCAGCATCTGCTCCTTGGTCTTGGCGCTCACCATGGCCTTGAGCATCGCATCCACAGCCGGGTTCTTCACACCGGGAAAGTTGCCCGAATCCTCCTGATCGGCGGCAGCGCTGCCGAACATGTCGAAGAACTCCTGCCCCGGATTGGTCGTGCCCTGATAGGCGATGGTCGTGATGTCGAAATCGAACTTCTGCAGCCGCTGTTGGTAGAGCGCGAAATCGACCGCGCGGAACTTGAGCGTGACGCCGAGCTTCTGCAGATTGCGCAGCCACGACGAAAAGGTCTTGATGCCGGTTTCGCTGCTGTCCAGATATTCCAGCACCATGGGCTCGCCCTGTGCGTTGCGCAGCACGCCATCGCGCACTTCCCAACCGGCTTCCTTGAGCAGCGCCTGCGCATGGCGCAGGTTGTCGCGCAGGCTCTTGTCGCGGTCGGTCGTGGGCGGCGTGTACATCTCGCCAAACACGGCATCGGGCAAATCCTTGCGCCACGGCTCCAGCAAGGCCAGTTCCTGCGGCGAAGGCTTGCCCGTCGTCTCGCACATGGTGTTGCCGAACAACCCCTTCACGCGCGTGTAGGAGCCGTAGAACAACTGGCGATTCATCCATTCGTAGTCGAAGGCCAGTCCCAGCGCCTCGCGCACGCGGCGGTCCTGTAAAAGTGGCTTGCGCGTGTTGAGCACAAAGCTCTGAAAACCCGAGGGCAGCTTGTTCTGAAATTCGCCCTTCACCAGTTCGCCCGAATCGAACTTCTTGCCATTCACCCGCCGCGCCCAGTCGCCAGCGCTGAAAAAGCGCATCAGGTCGAACTCGCCCGCCTTCAGCGCTTCGAGCCGCGCCGTGTTGTCCTTGTAGATTTTCACCAGCACGCGGTCGAAATTGCCCGAGCCCTTGCGCACATTCAGGTCACGCGCCCAGTAGTTCGGGTCGCGCACATAGGTGATGTCCTTGCCGAAGTTGACCGGCCCGATCTTGTAGGCACCGCTGCCGATGGGGATGTCCATCACCACCTGATCGAAGGGCTTGGCCTTGCCGTCCTCCACGCCCCAATCGCGGCTGAAGATTGGCAGACCACCCACCGTCAGCGGCAGCTCGCGGTTCGGGCTCTTGAAGCGAAAGCGTACCGTGCGGTCGTCCAGCACATCCACCCCCGCCACATCGATCAGCAGCGTCTTGTAGCCCGGCGAGACAAACGGCCCCACCAGCGTGTCGTAGGTGAACTTCACATCCTGCGCCTGCACCGGCTTGCCGTTGTGAAAGCGCGCCTTGGCGTTGATGCGGAAGGTGGCCGAGAGTCCATCGGCGGCCACCTGCACGTCCTCGGCCAGCAGCCCGTAGCCCACGCCCGTCTCGTCAAGCGGGCCAGTGAGCAGCGAATCGAACAGCATGCTGCTCAGATACGCAGGCGCATTGCCGCGAATCGTGAAGGGGTTGTACTTGTCGAAGGTGGAAATCCGCAGATTGCTCACCAGCCTGATCTCGCCGCCCTTGGGGGCATTCACATTCACATACTGGAAGTGATCGAACCCTGCCGGGAGCGCCGGTTCGCCCCACATGGCATAGGCATGCGCCGCCCATGCAGGCACGCACGACAACAGGCCCAAGCCCACCAATCCGAAGCTCTTGATTAACCGCATGCGACAATTCTGCACTAGACGGGCGGCCAGTCCACGCAAACCGACCACCGCCCACCGTCATTCGATCCTCTCGATTCATTTTTTCAGGAGAACAACACAATGGGTTTCCTCGCTGGCAAGAAGCTGCTCATCACGGGCGTGCTGTCCAACCGCTCCATCGCCTACGGCATCGCCAAGGCCTGCCATGAACAAGGTGCCGAACTGGCATTCAGCTACGTGGGCGAGCGCTTCAAGGACCGCATCACCGAGTTTGCCGCCGACTTCGACTCCAAGCTGGTGTTCGACTGCGACGTGGGCGACGACGCGCAGATCGAAAAGATGTTTGCCGACCTGGGCGCTGTCTGGGGCAAGTTCGACGGCTTTGTGCACTCCATCGGCTTTGCGCCGCGCGAAGCCATCGCAGGCAACTTCCTCGACGGCCTGACCCGCGAGAACTTCCGCATTGCGCATGACATCAGCGCCTACAGCTACCCCGCCATGGCCAAGGCCGCCCTGCCGTACCTGAACGACAAGTCCGCGCTGCTGACCCTGTCGTACCTGGGCGCGCTGCGCTCCATCCCCAACTACAACACCATGGGTCTGGCCAAGGCATCGCTCGAAGCCTCCGTGCGCTACCTGGCCGAAGCCGTGGGCCGCACCGCCGACGGCCGCTCGATCCGCGCCAACGGCATCTCCGCCGGCCCGATCAAGACCCTCGCCGCCTCCGGCATCAAAGACTTCGGCAAGCTCCTCGGCCGCGTAGCCGATGCAGCCCCTCTGCGCCGCAATGTGACGATCGAAGACGTGGGCAATGTCGCCGCGTTCCTGCTGTCGGATCTGGCGAGTGGCGTGACTGCCGAGATCACTTATGTGGATGGCGGGTTCAGCCAGACTGCTGGGTTGTCGGCTGATCAGGTTTGATTGCTTATTGACTCGTCAAAAAGCCCGCAAAATTGCGGGCTTTTTACTTTTCAAAGGTTATCAAGATGGAACCGATGCCTAAAAAAATGCGATTCAATACTTAACGCAAAACTCAGATATCCGACTTAATTTGATCAGTCGTAAATATACGAGTTGTTAGTCTTTCAACATCATGCAGCGAATAGCTTCGCCCCTTTACCCGGCGAAGATGATCAACAAAATCCCCTATTTCCGAGTCATCATTAATGATGATGTACTTTATATCATTCGGATCAAATTCCAGACGCATATTTAAAAGTGAACCATCGACCGCATCCTTATGTTCTTGATAATATGACTCACCAACAAGCATGTCACGCAGGCTGGAGTATGGTGGAACGAACCTCCACTCTCGCTCATCCGAGAATCTATAGCGATCAATCCTAACCCCCTTTCTCTCCAAGGGTCCTTCATAATTTTTCATATATCGAAGTACATCACCTATAGCCTTTTGTTCGTCCGTCCACTCATCGACATCCTTATCAGAGTCTAGCGCATAGTGTTTAAACGCCTGAGCATAGCTTGCAGACAACATTGAATTTTGCGCAACATACAAAACCGGATTCAACGCCTTCCGCACACCCCATTCCTTTGTCATGCCGATACCATAATTACCATATTTAGATATGTGATCCTTAACCTCTGACAATGGAATATCGCAAAAACTCACCATAGGAACCCGAATACCATGCTCCACCCCCCCGAGCATTATTAACTCACCACAATTGAAGATTCTAAAATTCTCTTCCAATATTCCCATCAAACTATTTTTCTCTTTGGTGAAGTGAATTAACGTATTAGCACTTAGCGCCATATTCCCTCTATCAAAAATTATAAGATAAAATCAATTAAAATACACAGACGCACATACACTTAGTATGTGTCAGGTCCCGGATGATTGGATCGTAAAAACCAAGCGTCCGCTACTGTTCAGCCGAGAGGTACTCAAAGCGGTTGTGGCAACATGGCGCATCGAGACAGGAGAGACGCCATGCTGATCTCATTGCACAAGAACGCAACCACCACGCCAGCGATTCGCCTGGCGCTGCAGCAATCGAGTGCGTCCGACCACGAGCTTGCGCAGCAATATGGCATTGGACTTGGTACGGTGCGCAAGTGGCGCCATCGCACAAGCGTGCAGGATGAAAGCCATACCGCTCATCACCTGCAGACAACGCTCAACGCAGCGCAGGAAGAGCTGGTGATCTATCTGCGATCTCAACTGCTGCTGCCTCTGGATGATTTGCTGGCAGTCGTTCACGAATTCATTGAACCTGCGATGAGCCGCTCGGCGCTGGATCGATTGCTGCGTCGCCGAGGACATTCGCGCTTACCCACGGCCGTTCGAGCCGAGCACGAAAGCAAACCGTTCAAAGCCTATGAGCCGGGCTATGTGCACATTGATGTGAAGTACCTGCCCCAGATGCAGGATGAGAACAAGCGCCGATATGTCTTTGTTGCCATTGACCGAGCTACGCGTTGGGTGTTCATCCAGATCAAGCAATACAAGACGGCAGCGGCTGCGCACGCGTTTTTGGCGACCCTGAAGAAAGCTGCTTGCTTCAAGATTCGCACGATCCTCACAGATAACGGCAAAGAGTTCTCGGATCGTCTGTTTGGCAAGCACGAGAAGCAACCAAGCGGTGATCACGAGTTTGATTTACTGTGCAAGGAACTCGGTATAGAGCACCGACTCACACGGCCCAGAACGCCACGTACCAACGGAATGGTGGAGCGCTTCAACGGAAGGCTCAGCCAAGTGCTGCGCACGCATCACTTCAACAGTGCAGAGGATCTAGAGAAGACGCTTCATCGCTTTGTGTGGCTGTACAACCAGCAGATTCCACAGAAAGCTCTGCGGCATGAAACGCCCGTTCAGGCCCTCAAGCGATGGCAGGCGTCACATCCAAAATTGTTTGAAAAGAACGTGCGCAATCATCCGGGACCTGACAAGTATGTGATCTATTAATACTCAACGGCTAACCCGTATCATCCCACCAAGAGTTTGGAAAAAAATTCCTGATTTTCAAAAGTCGAAAAGTTTTCCCTTTCCAACTTGTCATCCTACGACAAATCTCCCTCAACTCCCTTGCCGCCCCCAACACATTCTTCGCATACCGCACGTCATATCGATGCACCGGCATGGTTAGCTGTCAGGTCCCGGATGATTGGATCGTAAAAACCAAGCGTCCGCTACTGTTCAGCCGAGAGGTACTCAAAGCGGTTGTGGCAACATGGCGCATCGAGACAGGAGAGACGCCATGCTGATCTCATTGCACAAGAACGCAACCACCACGCCAGCGATTCGCCTGGCGCTGCAGCAATCGAGTGCGTCCGACCACGAGCTTGCGCAGCAATATGGCATTGGACTTGGTACGGTGCGCAAGTGGCGCCATCGCACAAGCGTGCAGGATGAAAGCCATACCGCTCATCACCTGCAGACAACGCTCAACGCAGCGCAGGAAGAGCTGGTGATCTATCTGCGATCTCAACTGCTGCTGCCTCTGGATGATTTGCTGGCAGTCGTTCACGAATTCATTGAACCTGCGATGAGCCGCTCGGCGCTGGATCGATTGCTGCGTCGCCGAGGACATTCGCGCTTACCCACGGCCGTTCGAGCCGAGCACGAAAGCAAACCGTTCAAAGCCTATGAGCCGGGCTATGTGCACATTGATGTGAAGTACCTGCCCCAGATGCAGGATGAGAACAAGCGCCGATATGTCTTTGTTGCCATTGACCGAGCTACGCGTTGGGTGTTCATCCAGATCAAGCAATACAAGACGGCAGCGGCTGCGCACGCGTTTTTGGCGACCCTGAAGAAAGCTGCTTGCTTCAAGATTCGCACGATCCTCACAGATAACGGCAAAGAGTTCTCGGATCGTCTGTTTGGCAAGCACGAGAAGCAACCAAGCGGTGATCACGAGTTTGATTTACTGTGCAAGGAACTCGGTATAGAGCACCGACTCACACGGCCCAGAACGCCACGTACCAACGGAATGGTGGAGCGCTTCAACGGAAGGCTCAGCCAAGTGCTGCGCACGCATCACTTCAACAGTGCAGAGGATCTAGAGAAGACGCTTCATCGCTTTGTGTGGCTGTACAACCAGCAGATTCCACAGAAAGCTCTGCGGCATGAAACGCCCGTTCAGGCCCTCAAGCGATGGCAGGCGTCACATCCAAAATTGTTTGAAAAGAACGTGCGCAATCATCCGGGACCTGACAGTTAGCATAAGCGTCGCGGCCAATTCCCCGCCTTTCCGAAACACCGGCACAGAGATACCTGCGATTTCGCTGTTGCGATCGCCGATCAGGGCTTCGAAGTCGTCGGCGCGGACCTTGGCGCAGTGGACTCGGCCTTTGCGTTCCCATTCGGTGAGTTCGGGGTTAAAAGCCACCAGCACGCGGCTGCCTGCGCCCTTGCCTAAGGGCGGCAAATCGCCCACGCGCGTCATGTCCAAGCGCTGGATTGTCGAGCGTGGCTTTGGTTACTGCTGCCCAAACAACGACGGAGGCGACAGTGCCCCCGTGTTGTGACAACCCTCCCCGCTCGCCATCCGATCAAACGATTCGGGTTGTCAAGTGAACAGCAACACCGCGAAATACGGGCGTTTTCACATCCAATTCGCGCGCGGATTCAATCCTTCAACAACCGCGCCTTGACCGTGCGACCTTTGATTCGCCCGTTGTTCAAGCCGGCCACCACATCGCGCGCGATGTTGCGGTCCACTGCCACATACGTCGCAAAGTCGTTGATGTCGATCTTGCCGATCTGTTCGCGGGTGTAGCCCAGGTCCGCCGTCAGCGCGCCCAGCACGTCGCCGGGGCGAATCTTGTCCTTGCGGCTGGCCTGAATGTGCACGGTCGCCTTGGTTGGCATCAGATGCTCGCCCGCAGTGGGCGTGAGTTCGGACAGTGGATACCAGACCGACGCGCTGCCCTGCAGTTGCTCGATTCGCCCGACCGAACCCATTTCGTCCATCGTCGCCAGGCTCAGCGCCAGACCGCTCTGACCCGCGCGGCCCGTGCGGCCGATGCGGTGCACGTGCACTTCGGGATCGGGCGTGACATCCACGTTGATGACGGCGGCCAGATTCGTCACATCCAACCCGCGCGCGGCCACATCGGTCGCCACCAGCACGGAGCAACTGCCATTGACGAAACGCACCAGCACCTGATCACGATCGCGCTGCTCCAGATCGCCGTGCAGCTCCAGCGCGCTGTAGCCCTGCGCTTGCAACAGCTCGGCCAGCGCACGGCAACGCGCTTTGGTGTTGCAGAAAGCCAAGCTGCTTTCGGGACGGAAATGCTCCAGCAGACGTGCCACCGAAGGCAAGCGCTGATCTGCGCTCACCTCGTACCAACGCTGCTCGATCTGGTCATTGCTGTGCTGCGCAGCCACCTTCACGGTGACCGGATTGCGCATGAAGCGCGCCGCCAGCTTGGCGATTTCATCCGGATAGGTCGCCGAAAACAGCAAGGTCTGGCGCTGCGCGGGGCAAAATTTCGCTACCTTGGAGATGTCGTCCACAAAACCCATGTCGAGCATGCGATCCGCTTCGTCGAGGACCAAGGTGGTCAACGCATCCAGGTTCAGATTGCCGCGCTCCAGATGGTCGATCACGCGACCGGGCGTGCCCACCACCACATGGGCACCGCGCTCCAGGCTGGTGGTCTGACCACGCAACGGCACGCCGCCCGCGAGCGTCACCACCTTGACGTTGTCTTCCGCGCGCGCCAAACGGCGAATCTCGGTAGTCACCTGATCGGCCAACTCGCGCGTGGGGCACAGCACCAATGCTTGAACGGAAAAATCACGCGCATCCATCTTGGCGAGCAAGGCCAGGGCAAACGCCGCCGTCTTGCCGCTGCCGGTCTTGGCCTGCGCAATCACATCCTTGCCCTCCAACGCGGGAGGGAGACTCTCGACCTGAATGGCCGTCATTTCCACATAGCCGAGGCGCTGCAGATTGGCGAGCGCTGCGGGGGAAAGAGCGAGTTTGTCGAAGGAATTGGGGGAAGCCGAGGGAGCCGAGGAAGAATTCATGGCGGCATCTTACGCAGGGAAACGAGAGACGCAGGTGTGAACGCCAAAAATCCAGTTGCGACCAAAGGGAACCTCTCACAACTTTCCGACTTCGCAGACTCCCGTCATGGGATGCAGTGAATTCGCCGCTTGATCACCCCACTGCAGGCCCCTACGGCAACGCCCCACCCAACTCCCGCGCCGCGCCCAGCACATTCTTCACATACCGCGCGTCATACCGATGCACCGGCATGGTCAGCGTAAGCGCCGCAGCCAACTCCCCGCATTTGCGAAACACCGGCACGGAAATGCCTGCAATCTCGCTGTTGCGGTCGCCGATCAGGGCCTCGAAGCCGTCGGCACGAACCTTGGCGTAGTGGACTCGGTCCTTGCGTTCCCATTCGGCGAGTTCGGGGTCGAAGGCCACCAGCACGCGGCCGCCTGCGCCTTTGCCCAGCGGCAGCAGATCGCCCACGCGCGCATGGTCGCGCACGGGGTGAGGTGAATCGACGCGATACAGACACAGGCGATCCCTGCCCTGTCGCACGTGGTAAGCGGCGCTTTCGCCCGTGGCTTCGACCAGAGCGCGGAGCACGGGCATGACGACCCGATCCAACGAAAAGTTTTGCGCGTAGACCGCATGCAGCCGCGCCACGGCGGGGCCGACGGCGTAGCGGCCGGAGTCGAGGCGGATCACCCAGCCCGCATGTTCCAGCGACGCGAGCAGGCGCGAGACCGTGCTTTTGTACATGCGCGTGCGTTCCGCCAGTTCGGCCAGCCCCAGGCCGTCGTCGCCATCGCGGAAGGCGGCGAGCAGGCTCAAAGCGCGGTCCACCGCCGCCACGCCGCCGGGCGCGGCGTTTTCATCGGCTACGGATTCGGTCACGGATTTGCGCGGCATGGTGGGGGGTCTCCGGTCATTTCGCTTGACACATCGGTTGGCGGGGCAGCAATATCTTATAAGACAGTACCTAGTTCTATCTTATAGAACGATCAACAAAACACCAAGCCCCATGCAGACACCCCACCGATACGACGTGCTCATCAGCGAAGTTGGCCCGCGCGACGGGCTTCAGTCCATCAAACGCAAGATGGCGACCGCCGACAAACTGGCGTGGATCGACGCGCTGGTCGCCGCCGGCCTGCAGGAGATCGAGGTCGGCTCCTTTGTCTCACCCAAGCTGCTGCCGCAGATGGCGGACACGGCCGAGGTCGTGCGCCATGCGATCCAGCACAGGGGCGTGACCGTGATGGCGCTGGTGCCCAATCTGCGCGGCGCGCAGGCGGCCATGGAGGCGGGCGTGCACAAGATCACCATGCCGATTTCCGCGAGCCGCGCGCACTCGCTGGCCAATGTGCGCAAGACGCCCGAAGAGATGGTCGAGGAAGTGCTCGACATCGTCGCGCTGCGCAACGAGATCGCGCCAAGCGTGCATATCGAGGCAGGCATCTCCACCGCATTCGGCTGCACGCTGCAAGGCTTGGTGGCTGACGATGACGTGATCGCGCTCGCCGTCGCATGCGTGGAAGCCGGTGTGGACGAATGCGGGCTGTCGGACACGACCGGCATGGCGAATCCCGCGCAGGTCAAGCACCTGTTCACGCGCCTGATCGCCGAGCTGGGCGACAAGGCGGGCGCTGCGCACATGCACAACACGCGCGGGCTGGGGCTTGCCAATTGCCTTGCGGCGTATGAAGTGGGAACGCGCACGTTTGATGCATCGCTCGCCGGTCTTGGCGGCTGCCCTTACGCACCTGGCGCGTCGGGCAATGTGGTCACGGAAGACTTGGTTTTCATGTTCGAATCCATGGGCATCCGCACGGGTGTGGACCTGCAACGCCTGATCGCCGCGCGCGAGCCGCTGAACGTGGGTTTGCCCGGTGAAGCGCTCTATGGCATGACGCCGCTGGCCGGGCTGCCCAAGGGCTTTGAGCCACACGACTACAAGCAAAACAACTGAGATTGCTGCCATGACAGAACAACAAACCACCGCTCCCGCCAACCTGCCCTATTGCGGCATCCGCGTCGTCGAATTCGTCCACATGGTGATGGGGCCGAGCTGCGGGCTGATGCTGGCCGATCTGGGGGCCGAGGTCATCAAGGTCGAGCCCGTGGGCCATGGCCGCGATGGTGATGCGACGCGCAAGCTGCTGGGTTCGGGCGCGGGATTTTTTCCGCTTTTCAACCGCAACAAGAAAAGCGTCACGCTCGACCTGCAGACACCCGAGGGCAAGGAAGCCGCGCTCAAGCTCATCGCCACGGCCGATGTGGTGTGCGAGAACTTCAAACCGGGCACGATGAAGAAACTCGGGCTCGATTACGAAAGCCTGAAAGAGCAGTTTCCGCGCCTGATCTACGTGAGCCACAAGGGCTTTCTGCCCGGCCCTTACGAGCATCGTACGGCGTTGGATGAAGTCGTGCAGATGATGGGCGGCTTGGCCTACATGACGGGCCGCCCCGGCGATCCGCTGCGTGCGGGCACGAGTGTGAACGACATCATGGGCGGCATGTTCGGCGCGATGGGTGCGATGGCCGCCCTCGCCCAGCGCGAGAAGACCGGCAAGGGGCAGGAGGTGCAGAGCGCGCTGTTCGAGAACAACGTGTTTCTGATCGCCCAGCACATGATGCAGTACGCCGTGACCGGCAAACCTGCCGCGCCCATGCCTGCGCGCATTTCGGCCTGGGCGATCTACGACGTGTTCCAGGTGAAGGACGGCGAGCAGATCTTCCTGGCCGTGGTGAGCGACGGCGCGTGGCGTGTGTTCTGCGATGCGTTTGGCTTGGACAACGCGCTGCGCGACGACCCGCGCCTTGCCAGCAACAATGCCCGCGTGCTGGCGCGCGAATGGCTGATGCCGATGTTGCGCGAGAAGATGGCGACGTACACCTCGGCCCATATCGCCGAGGTGTTCGAGAAGAACGGTCTGCCCTTTGCGCCGATTGCCATGCCGCATGATCTACTGGAAGACAAGCACCTCAACGAAAGCGGCGCACTCGCGCCCATGGAACTGCCCGACGGTCGCCAGACCAAGACCGTGCTGCTGCCGCTGACGCTGGACGGCAGGCATCTGGAGGTGCGCCTGTCGCCACCCAAGCTGGGAGAGCACAGTCTGGAAATCCTCACGCAATTGGGCTACAGCGCGGAGGAAGCCAAGGCGCTTTCCTCTGGAGACGCGGTCAAGACCGCTTGAGTTCAGCCACATCAAGCGGCGCTGGCGTGGTGAGGGCAAGAATTTCCCTCCCGCCCACCACACAGGCCGCTTGCCATGCTGCATCTTCTTTCAACGCGACTTCGCCCGTTTGCGCTCCTTGCACTCGTTTCGCTCTGTCTGCTTGCGCTGACCGGATGGTTCTCGACTGCGCAAGCCGAGGTTCCATTCGAACCCGCGCTCGCCAACAACTACCGCGAAGGCGTGGCGCTGGAGCACTACTGGGTCAGCGAGAAATACGACGGCGTGCGTGCGCTGTGGGACGGCCAGCGGCTGTACAGCAGGCAGGGGCTGCCGATTGCAGCGCCAGACTGGTTCACCAAGGGCTGGCCGCACATCGCCATGGACGGTGAACTCTGGGCCGGGCGCGCGCAGTTCGATACGGCGCAATCGACCGTCGCGCAGCTCACGCCGTCGGACGCGCAATGGCAGAAGCTGCGCTACATGGTGTTCGACAGCCCTGCCGCGCAAGGCCCGTTCAGCCAGCGCATGGCGCAACTGAAAAGCACACTGTCATCCGGGGCAGACCAGCATCTGCAAATCGTCCCGCAATGGCGTGCCACCACGCATGCAGATCTGATCGAGTCGCTGAACCGCATCACACGCGACGGTGCCGAAGGACTGATGCTGCGCCGTGAAGAAGGGCCATATCAAAGCGGGCGCAGCGACGATCTGCTCAAGCTGAAACGCTTTGAAGACGCCGAAGCCACCGTCATCGCCCATCTGCCAGGCAAGGGGAAATACGTCGGCATGACGAGTGCCTTGCGCGTGCAGACGAAGGATGGCCTGCAGTTCCAGCTCGGCTCGGGCTTGAGCGACGAGCAGCGGCGCAATCCTCCGCCCATCGGCAGCGTCGTCACCTACCGCTACAACGGCCTGCACCCCAGCGGCAAGCCGCGTTTTGCGCGCTTCTGGCGGGTGCGCATTGAGGGTCAGTGAGCGTCAGCAGCCGTGCGCCCCACCACCCACCATTCGGTCACGTTGTGGCGGCCTTCCTCGATGCCCGTGACCAGCGGGACCAAGCCATGCAGTTCACCCGCCAACGCGGGGCCGAGGCTTGCCGACGAGCCATCCAAGGACTGAGCCACCAACTGCGCGGCTTCCCCAGCGCTCTGGCATTCGACACGCAGCGCGTTGGGCAAACGCAGGTCGAGCCACGGTGCCGCCTCGGCCAACGCGACCGGATGCGCGAGGACCCGTTGCACGTCCTGCAAGGGCATTGCAGATTTCGCCAGCAGACAGTAGCCGAGCATGCGCGCATAGCTTGCGAGTGGTTCGATGCCGTCCCGCGTCAACAGCTCCTGCAGCACAGGCATGTAGGGCGTGTCACCCACGATGGTGGTGCGCGCAGGCAGCAGCACGGCATCCACCGCGCGCTGCTCAAGGGCTGCAAGCATCTCCGCCACCGGCATGAACAGGCATCGCACTGAAGTGCCGGGCCACAGTTCCAGAGCGGCCTGATGTGTCCATGTGCCTTCGGGGCCCAGCAAGGCCAGCTTGCGAACATGGCCGAGCGCTGCTTGCAGGACGTGCAATTCGTCTGCGTTGGTTGCTGCTATGTCGATCATGCTTCACCTCCGTTGCCCATGTAAAAAAAGCGCCAAACGGCGGAACCGGTTGGCGCTTTGTTTTGCTGAGTTGAGCTTGCGGCCTCAGCCGTTCAGGCTCACACGTTGCGGCCGTAAGGGCCGTCGTCGCCGACTTGCACCAGACGCTCGCCCTTTTTGGCATTGGGCTCGACGTTGGACTTCGTCTTTGGCTTTGCGTTGGCCTTGGTCGCGCTCTTCGCAGCGACCGTCTTCTTGGCGGGCGCAGCCGTGGTCTTGGCTGCAGCCTTCTTGGCCGGAGCCTTGGTGGAAGCCTTTGCGGAAGGCTTTTTTGCAGCAGGCTTGGGCGCATCAGCCTCGGCCACGCAGTCCGCGTAGTAGCTCACGTTGCCGTCCACATCCTCGATCTCGACGAGACCGTGGATATCGGTTTCAAAGCCCGGGCTCAGCGCCGAGAACTCGCGCGAGAACTTGAGGTAGTCCACGATCTTCTTGTTGAAGACTTCGCCCGGAATCAACAGCGGAATGCCCGGTGGGTAAGGCGTGATCAGGCTGGTGGTGATGCGGCCTTCCAGATCGTCGATCGGCACGCGCTCGGTGCGGCGCTGGGCGATGTGCGCGAACGCGTCGCTTGGCTTCATCGCAGGCGTCAGGTCCGACAGGTACATCTCGGTCGTCAGGCGCGCGATGTCGTACTTGGCGTAGAGCTGGTGTACGTGCTGGCACAGGTCCTTCAGGCCCATGCGCTCGTAACGCTTGTGCTGCTGGCAGAACTCGGGAAGGATGCGCCACATCGGCTGGTTCTTCTCGTAGTCGTCCTTGAACTGCTGCAACGCAGCCAGCAGCGTGTTCCAGCGGCCCTTGGTGATGCCGATGGTGAACATGATGAAGAACGAGTACAGACCCGTCTTCTCCACCACCACGCCATGCTCGGCGAGGTACTTGGTGACGATGGACGCGGGAATGCCGGTCTTGTCGAACTTGCCGTCCAGATTCAGGCCCGGCGTGACGATGGTGGACTTGATCGGGTCCAGCATGTTGAAGCCGTCCGACAGCGGACCGAAGCCGTGCCACTTGGTGTCATTGCCGTTCTTGCCGCGGTTGCGGAAGATCCAGTCCTGCGCCGTGCCCACGCCTTCGTCGGCGAGCTTGTCCGGACCCCAGACCTTGAACCACCAGTCGCCCTTGCCGAACTCGGCTTCCACCTTGCGCATGGCGCGGCGGAAATCGAGCGCTTCCAGCAGCGACTCTTCCACCAACGCGGTGCCGCCCGGTGGCTCCATCATCGCAGCGGCCACGTCGCAGCTGGCGATGATGCTGTACTGCGGCGAAGTCGACGTGTGCATCAGGTACGACTCGTTGAACAGCGGACGGTCCAGAGGCACGGTCTGCGAGTCCTGCACCAGCACATGGCTGGCCTGACTGATGCCTGCCAGCAGCTTGTGGATGGACTGCGTTGCATACACCACCGAGTGCTTTGGACGCGCACGCTTCTTGCCCATGGCGTGGTAGCTGCCATAGAACGGGTGGAAGGCGGCGTGCGGCAACCAGGCTTCGTCGAAGTGCAGGTTGTCCACGTAACCATCGAGCATGTTCTTGATGGTCTCGGTGTTGTAGAGCACGCCGTCGTAGGTCGATTGCGTGATCGTCAGGATGCGCGGCTTCACGGTCTTGGGATCGACACCCTTGAGAAGTGGGTTGGCCTTGATCTTGGCCTGAATCGCGCTGTGCTCGAACTCGCTTTGCGGGATCGGGCCGATGATGCCGAAGTGATTGCGCGTCGGCTTCAGGAACACCGGAATCGCGCCGGTCATGATGATCGAGTGCAGGATCGACTTGTGGCAGTTGCGGTCCACCACCACCACGTCGCCCGGGGCGACCGTGTGGTGCCACACCATCTTGTTGGATGTGGACGTGCCGTTGGTCACGAAGAAGCAGTGATCGGCATTGAAGATGCGCGCGGCATTGCGCTCGCTGTCGCCAATCGCGCCGTTGTGGTCCAGCAGTTGGCCGAGTTCTTCCACGGCGTTGCAGACATCGGCGCGCAGCATGTTTTCACCATAGAACTGGTGGTACATCTGGCCGACCGGGCTCTTCAGGAACGCCACACCACCGCCGTGACCGGGGCAGTGCCAGGAGTACGAGCCGTTTTCCGCGTAATCGAGCAGCGCCTTGAAGAATGGCGGTTGCACGCCTTCCAGATAGGTCTTGGCCTCGCGCACGATGTGACGCGCCACGAACTCGGGCGTGTCCTCGAACATGTGGATGAAGCCGTGCAGCTCGCGCAGGATGTCGTTGGGCAGATGGCGGGCCGTCTTGGTCTCGCCGTGCACGTAGATCGGCACTTCGGTGTTCTTGCGACGCACTTCGGTGATGAAGCTGCGCAGGCTCAGCACGATGGGGTCGATCCCCATGTCGGAGGTGAATTCCTCGTCGTCGATCGACAGAATGAACGCACTGGCGCGGCTTTGCTGCTGCGCGAACTGCGTGAGGTCACCATAGCTGGTCACGCCCAGGACTTCAAAGCCCTCTTCTTCAATGGCGTGCGCCAGCGCGCGGATTCCCAGACCGGAAGTATTCTCGGAACGGTAGTCCTCGTCGATGATGACAATAGGAAAGCGGAATTTCATGCGCTAACTCCAGCAAGCAAGGGGGCGAAAAAAACGAAACAGGCGCGCAGTGTAAGGAATATGCGTGACCATTCTTCAAACCGGGCGGTATTTCGCCCAAAATGGGTCGGTTAAATGTCTCAGTTAACCGACAGGAAAGGAGTGCCAACCATGTCTCTGGACAACACGACCATCTGGTGGATTCTGACCGGCCTGACCGTGGCCGCCGAACTGCTGCTGGGCTCCTTCTATCTGTTGATGATCGCGCTGGGCTTGGCCGCAGGCGGGCTTGCCGCCCTGCTCGGCTTCGGTGAAACCGCCCAGATCCTGACCGCCGCCATCGTCGGCGCCATCGCCGTGCTGGGCTGCTACCTCTTCAAGCGCAGCCGCCCGGGCGACCCCTCACCGCGTTCCGACCGCAGCGTCAATCTCGACGTCGGCGAGTTGGTATTCATCGACGCCTGGCAAAGCGACGGCACCGCCCAGGTCAAGTACCGCGGCGCGAACTGGACCGCCATCCACCGCCCCGGCATCACCCCGGCCACCGGCAACCACCGCGTGGCAGAGCTGGTCGGCAACCGCCTGCTGGTCGATCCGGCCTGAAGCACCCAGCCCGAATCGGCATTTTCGGCATTTCTGGCCGACCTGCTACGCTAGCCCCAGTTTTCATCCATCCACGGGAGGACACCGCTCATGGAACTCGCCATCATCATCGCCGTCATCGTCGCGATCTACATTTTTCTGTCCGTCAAGATCGTCCCCCAGCAGCACGCCTGGGTGATCGAGCGTCTGGGCAAATACGCGGGCACGCTCGCGCCGGGCCTCAAGTTCATCATTCCCTTCGTGGACAAGGTCGCCTACAAGCACAGCCTGAAGGAAATCCCGCTCGACGTGCCCAGCCAGGTCTGCATCACGCGCGACAACACACAACTGCAGGTGGACGGCATCCTCTACTTCCAGGTCACTGACCCGATGCGCGCAAGCTACGGCTCCAGCAACTACATCACCGCCGTCACCCAGCTCGCCCAGACCTCGCTGCGCAGCGTGATCGGCAAGCTGGAACTCGACAAGACCTTCGAAGAGCGCGACATGATCAATGCGCAGGTCGTCTCGGCCATCGACGAAGCCGCGCTCAACTGGGGCGTGAAGGTGCTGCGCTACGAAATCAAGGACCTGACACCGCCCGCAGAAATCCTGCGCTCCATGCAGGCCCAGATCACCGCCGAGCGCGAAAAGCGCGCGCTGATCGCCGCCTCCGAAGGTCGCCGTCAGGAACAGATCAACATCGCCACCGGCGAACGCGAAGCCTTCATCGCCCGCTCCGAAGGTGAAAAGCAGGCCGCCATCAACAAGGCGCAGGGCGAAGCCGCCGCCATCACCGCCGTGGCCGACGCCACCGCCCAGGCCATCGAACGCGTGGCGCTTGCGATTCAGCACCCCGGCGGCGAACAGGCCGTGCAGCTCAAGGTCGCCGAACGCGCCGTAGATGCCTACGGCAAGGTGGCCTCCGACGCCACCACCACCTTGGTCGTGCCCAGCAACATGACCGAAGTGTCCGCGCTGATCACCTCGGCCATGAAGATGATTCAGGTGGGCCAGCGCACGAACTGAGCGGCACCTTCGGCCGGTTCAAGCCTTCAGAAAATCCGGCCGATCGAACTTCTGCTTCAGGAAATGACCGTTGGCCAGCAAGGCTTGGGCGTCGCTCGCCGCGATATTGCGCACCACCTGCTGCATCTGTGAGTCCAGCAGTGCCAGTTGCTCGGTCAGCAGCTGTTTGGGCGTCTTGCCGTCCTGCACCGGCTGCGAGACGCGAAACAGCGGCGGCAGCGCGGCGTAGTGCGACAAGGTGGTCGGCAGATAGTTGAGCACCGTCTCACGCACCGTGAACAGGCTTTCGTTGAAGCCAGGGCCCGGGTTTGCGAGCGCTGGTAGCACTTCATGCACGGCATTGCGCACGCCATCGAGATGCTGCTGCATGTCCGGTGACAGCAGCGGGCGCGCCTGCTGCACCAGCGCATTGATCCGCTCGCCGATGTCTTCTGCACTCCAATGCTGCTGCATGGCCGACTCGAACGGTGGGCGCTTCGAAGTCAGCGCCCATCCCAGCAAAAGGCCGGCGCAGTAAAGCCCCGCCGTGATCCAGCCCCAGCCCACGCCGATGACTCGGGCAAACAGCAGCACCGGCCCCAGCAAGGCCAGCGCCAGCCCGATCAGGTTGCCATTGCCGTAGAAGAAAAGTTGCAGGCGACGCAGCAGGCTCATCGCACGCACCGATCAGATGGGCCGCCGGTCACTGATAACCCCGAATTTCCTTGAACACCAGCGGCAGCGCCGTCTTGCGCGCATCGAACGCGCGCCCGCCGGTCAATTGCGCCAGCGACTCCATTTCGCTCGATTTGGCCTCGCCGAAGATGATGGGGAAAATCCGCACCGGCGCGCTGCCCTGCGCGCGCGCCGCGCGTTGTGCCTTGTCGAACGCGGCAAAGTCCCTGCCCGAGTTGTTGATGCCATCGGTCAGCAGCACGATGCTCACAAAGCGATCGGGGTGGGAGCGCATCTCCTGCTGCGCCAGTTGCTCGGCCTGCGTCAGCGCATCGTAGATGGCGGTGCCGCCGTTCGCGCGAAGATCGTCCGCGTAGCGCAGCACCTGCGAGCGGCTGGGCTGCAGCTTGTCCGCAAACTGCACTGTGGTGGGCGAGCTGACCGAATCCGAGAAGGTCAGCAGAATCACCCGCTCGCGCGCTTGAAACGCGGCATAGCGCTGGCTTGCAGCGGACGCCTCCGCACCCGAAAGAATCTTCAGCGCCTCCTGCATCTGCGCCATGCGCGCGCCCTGCATGGAGCCGCTCACGTCGAGCACGAAAATGCTGGTCGCCGGTCGGCGCAGCTCGCTTTGGTAGGCCGAGAGCACGGCATCGATCACTTCCAGCCGGTTGGGAAAACTCAGTTCCACGACGGGCGCGGTCGGCAAAGCGGTGTTGGCCTGCGCCTCGGGATTGGAAGGCCGCAGGTAAGCCTGACGCAGCGGTTGCCCCTGAAACGCCGCAGCCTTGAACTGCGTGACCAGCTTGTCATACGGCGCGCGCTTTTCCGCATTGAGCAGCATGAGCGGGTAATCCGCCGAAATCACGCCGTCGCTGGGGTAGACCAGTTCCAGCTTGTCGGCAGCAGGGAGCTTTTCGTTCAGCCGCAGAATGACGGCCTCGTAGTTGATCAACGCGTCGACCGTGGACGGATCGCGCTCGAACGCCTCTGCCAGCCAGCCCGAGCTGCCAGCGGTGAGTTTCTGTCCCGAGAGAAAATCCTTGAGCACTTTGGCGTTGACTTCCTTGACGTCCAGATCCTCTGTCTTGCCCGCCACGGCCGAGGCCACGGCAAACAGCGCGCTCATGCCGGTGTTGGAGCTGGCCGGGTTGGTCATCGCGTAGCGCAACTGGCCGCTGGCCGCCGCCTTGGCGATCTCCGCCCAGGTGGGGGCCTTCTTGTCCCAACCCAGCTTGCGCAGCACCGGCGTTTTCACGCCCAGCGCCACGCGCGAATAAAACAGTTTGTCGCGCGCAAGTGGCTTGGTGTTCAGCGCCAAGGCGGGATAGGCCCCGTTGGGCGGAAGCACCGCATCGAACTGCTCTCCGCCATTCACGCGCTCGACCATGTCCAGCGTGCCTGCATAGCTCAGAACCAACTTCACGCCTGCCGACTGCGCCGCCATCTCCAGAGCGGGCGCGACATCCTTGAGCTCGGACCCCGCCAGCACGGTGAACACATCGCTTGACGCGACCGCAGCCACGTTGGTTGTCGATGAAGAAGCGGTTTGGCTCGTGTTCTTCCTGTCATCGCACGCAGACAGAGCAATGCCGAAAAACACCAGCGCAAAAATCGCCGCAAGACGCCGCCAGATGCTCACAGCTGCACCTCACCGGCTTGATTCTGCAAGGCTTCGTTCGCTTGTTGGCGACGTGTTCTTTCGAGGTAGGTGCGCGACTTTTCCACCTCCTGCGACAGCGTATCCACCGTGGTCTGCATGGAGGCCAGCGCCTTGACCTTGAAGTCCGCCATCGCATCCATCGTCTGGTAGATGTTGTTGAAGGCTTGCTGCAGCTTGGCGATTTCGACCGTGCTGCCAGCCGCCTGCTCGTGAATCTTGCCGCTTTGCTCGCGCAGCAGTTCGCTGGTGCCTGCGATCAAATTGCTGGTCGTGGTGTTCAAAGCGGTGATCTGGTCCAGCACCAGTTTCTGGTTGGCCAGCGCCTGCGCCACGATCACCGCCGTTCGCAGCGCGGACACCGTGGTCGTCGTGGCGCGGTCCACCCCCTTCGAGAGCTCCAGATTGTTCTTGCGCACCAAGTCCAGCGCCAGATAGCCCTGCACGTTCACCGCCATCTGCGTGAGCAGATCGGTGACCTTCTGGCGCGTGTAGAACAGCATGTCCTCGCGCACCACGCGGGCCTTTTCCGGATCGGTGGCATCGAGTTGCGCGGCCTTGGCTTCCAGCGCCGCATCCAGCTTTTTGCCGATGTAGATGTACTTTTCCAGCCGCTCCATCAACGTCCACAGGTTGCTCTTTTCCTGCTCGATGGCGGCGTTGTCGCGCAGCAACTCGTCCTTGCCCCGCTTGAGGCTGTCGATGATCGCGTTGAGATGGCTCTGGCTCGACTGGTACTTGTCGAAATAGTCCGCCAGCCGGTTGCCGAAGGGCAGCAAACCCAGCAATTTGCGCGGCGCAAACAGATCCCCTTGCCTGGAAGGATCAAGGTCTTCCACCTGCCTGCGCAGATCGATGAGGCTCTGCCCGATCTGGCTGCCCTGATCGAACAAGCCGTTCTTGAGCGTTTTGACGGGCCGCTCCAGCATGCGGTTGGAAACGGCCGCCGCAGCCTCCACCTCCTTGTTGCCCATGCCGTGGATGCGCTCCACCGCGTTCTTGAACTCCGGCGACTGGCTGTCGTGATCGGTGATCTCGTCGATGAACTGCGCAACTTGCGAATCCAACTGCTGCACGTCCTCGGGCTTCAGGCGCACCTTGCCGCTCGCCGATTCGACCGCGACGGGAAGCACGGGAGCAGGAGGTTCGAGCATGAAGTCCGTCGTGGCTTCGGAGGTGTTTGCATTCAAGATAAGTCCTTCAATAAAGCGAGAAACGGCTTGCAGACATCGTCGTCAAAACCGCTGCTCGATGTTCACGATCATTCGCTCCAGCCACTCCTGACTGGGTGGCTCGATCACATCGACCAGTTGCTCCGGCGCACGCACGCCCTGCTTGGCCCACAGCTCAGGGCCATGCGTATTGCCACCAGTGCGAAAGCCATATTCCTGCGCCAGCGTGCGCAACTCGGGGTCGGATTCAAGCAACTGCCCCACGCGATCCCCCGCAGGCGTGAATGGCACGAGCACATGTTTGGAATACAGCGTGGGCTGCGGGTAGAGCATCACCATGTCGCTGTTCTTGCGCTGTGGATGCTTGAGCCAGAACTCCACGAGCTGCGATTCGTAAGCCACCAGCAGCGGCGCTTTGCCCATGCCCAGCGCGAGATAGTCTTCAAACGGACCGGCCGACGAACTCTCCTGAAAGCCCTGCCTCAGGAACAGCGGCGCGACGAGCGGCAGCACGCGATCCAGATCGCTCTGGCTTTGCACGACCTGCTGTCCGTTGAGCACATAGCTTGCAAGTGCCAGATACATGGCGGCACTGTTGGAACTGCGCACATCCGTGCTGGCGGGCAGCACAGCCTTGCCGGTGGAGAACGCAGCGGAATCCTTGAGATCGCGCCAGCGCGCGCCCTTCTCCGCCAGTTGCAACAAGGCCGGAAGATCGATCACGTAGTAGAAATCGTCCCGCTTGCTCACGATGCCATTGGCCATCAAGATCTCGGCAATCGGCTTCCAGCTCGCCAAGACGATGGGGGTGTAGAAAGGGGTGTAGACATTCGACGCCTTCGCAGCCGCCTTGAGCTGCGCGGCGGCCGGTGCGCCCGAAGGAAAACCGAAATCGAACTGCTTGGCGTCGTAGCTGTTGGCGATGCTGCGCGAGCCCGCCTTCTGAACATTCACCGTCACGCCATGGCGAGCCAGCACCGCGCGCACCCGTTCATCCTGAAAGAACGGTTCTTTTTCCGAACCAATCAACCCACGTGCGACAACGGCCTGCTGCTGCGTCAGTTGCGCCTGCTGGTTGCTCACCAGCGCGGTGCGCGAATACCAGACCCCACCGCCAACGCCCGCCAGCAGCAATGCCGCCAAACCCAGTGCCAATGCCCGCCGCGCGATCATTGCAAGGCTCCCGAGCGGGTGGCGGTAAACGAGATGAAATCACTCACAAACACGTCTCAGATCTTTCTGTTGCAGTTCCTTGGAACTCCTTATACGAAAGATTGATGACAGTTTTGTTGCAGGCGAGAGGCTGCGTCAGTCAGATCGGTGAGGGCCGCTCGGCGCGTTCGTGGGCATGGTCGTCAACGAAGCCAACCCCCGAAGCAAAAACAAAAAAAGCCCAAGCAGAAAACTGCTTGGGCTTGTATTTGGCGGAGAGGGCGTCCGCCAAAAGGCAGTTTAAAGCAGCCCATGAAAAACCAATACGTCATTGATATTTATAGATATTTTTTGGATTTTAGTCCAATATAGTTCAAATCAATTCCATCAAACCCAATGCTTTATGTGGGCGCAATGTGGGACAGATTTGCTGTAAAATTTCCCCATCATGCCCAAGATCGCCAAGCAACTCTCGGACCGTGCGGTCGCCGCCCTCAAAACGGAAGGAAGATATGCCGTTGGCGGTATCGCCGGGTTGCACCTTCGCATTTCTGCGGGACATCGGGGCTGGGTGCTGCGAGTGCAGGTCGGGGACAAACGCAAGGATATTGGCCTGGGCGCCTACCCTGCAGTCACTCTGGCCGAGGCACGAGAGCGTGCTTGGAAGCTTCACGAAAGTATCCGTGGAGGACATGACCCGGTGGCACCTCGCAAACAGCAGCGCAGCGTCTTGCAA
The DNA here is from genome assembly GCF_011305535.1 of Diaphorobacter sp. HDW4B. Classification (GTDB taxonomy): domain Bacteria; phylum Pseudomonadota; class Gammaproteobacteria; order Burkholderiales; family Burkholderiaceae_C; genus Diaphorobacter_A. Next base: position 4,964,674 of record NZ_CP049905.1, on the reverse strand, counting down.
GCCCAAGCCGCTAGCGAAAAAACCTTCAGTTGGTGCGCCGAAGAGTTCCTCAAGGCCAAGTCTTCCGAATGGAAGAATGCCAAACACCGCCAGCAATGGGAAAACACCTTGGAGACCTACGCCACTCCACATCTCGGGCAGTTGGCGGTCTCGCTCATCGATTTGCCTCATGTGCTCGCTTGCCTGGAGCCCATCTGGAGCAGCAAAAATGAAACCGCTAGCCGGCTGCGCGGCCGCATTGAATCCATCCTGGACTGGGCAACCGTGCGCAAGTACCGCAGCGGTGAGAACCCGGCCCGCTGGAAAGGTCACCTCGACAAAATACTGGCAGCGCCCTCCAAGATTCAAAAGGTGGAGCACCATCGCGCAATCCAGATCGAGGAAATGCCTGCCTTCATGCAGAATCTGCGCTCTCGTGCAGGTATTGCTGCGCGCGCCTTGGAGTTCTTGATTCTGACTGCTGCCCGCTCAGGAGAAGTGAGAGGCGCAACGTGGTCCGAAATAGATCTCAAAAAAGCCGTATGGACGATACCAGCCCATAGGATGAAGGCTGGAGCCGAGCACCGGGTTCCTCTATCCGGCGCAGCCCTCAGACTACTCAGCCACACCCCTCTTCTTCCTAACAGTGATTTGGTTTTTCCCGGCACAAAGGAGCAGCCGCTATCCGACATGTCCATCACAGCGGTGATGCGGCGCATGAAAATGGATGCAGTACCCCATGGATTTCGCTCCACCTTCCGAGACTGGGCGGGAGAAAAGACGAACTATCCTCGGGAGTTGGCCGAGCAAGCCTTGGCACACGTTCTCAGCAACAAAGTGGAGGCCGCGTACCGGCGCGGTGATGCTCTGGAGAAGCGCAGACATCTGATGAATGACTGGGCCGACTTCTGCGGCAACGCTCAAGGGCAATTTGCAAAATTGCTTGACTCATTCAAATCGACCCAAGTAGACTGACGCCGTCTTCGCAGAGCCTTGTGGCAGTGAAGCTAATGCTGAATTGGCATTAGCTGTTGATACAGAACGCCACATAGAAAGGCCGTAAAGGCGAAAGATCTTCATCTTTCGTAACGTATAGGATGCCGCAATGGCATTTGGCAGTAGATTTCCTCCCAGCCTCGTATAGAGCGCAAGAGGGGAACCTCTCAAAACCTCCCGACGTCGCTGACTCACGTCATCTGATGCAGTAAATTCGCAGCATGATCACCCCCCGCAGTGCCCTGAAGTTCGACCTGTTCGCCGAAGCCTCCCGCAAGCGCAAGATCGATGAAGTGGGCGATCCGCTGCAAGTCATTGCGCAGCACATCGACTTCACCGCGCTGGCCCGTCTGGTCGATGGAATCATCGAGCGCAGTGATGGGCGCAAGGGTGGTCGTCCGGCCTATCCCACTGAGGTCATGGTACGGGTGATGGTCCTGAAGAGGCTCTACAACCTCTCGGACGAGCAGATGGAATATCAACTGCTTGACCGCATGAGCTACCAGCGATTTTGTTTGCTGCAAGACTCGATGAACGTTCCGGACCGCAACACCATCTGGCGCTTTGGCGAGCGCCTGGGCGTGGATGGAGCCACGGCTTTGCTGCATGGCGTGGACGAGCAATTGCATCGTCATGGCTACATCGCGCGCGGTGGTCAGGCCATCGATGCGACCTTGGTGCCAGCACCGCGCCAACGCATGAACAAGGGCGAACGCGAGCAACTCTCCAACGGCCAAAGACCTGAATGGAGTGATGCCAAAGATCGGCAAAAAGACATCGATGCCACCCACACCAAGAAGCACGGCAAGCGCTACTTTGGCTACAAGCTGAGTGTGAGCGTCGATCACAAACACGGCTTCATCCGGGGCGTGGCCACGGGGACAGCGAGCGAGCACGACGGGCACCACTTCGATGAAGTGCTGGATATGAAGAACACCGGCAAAGAGGTCAATGCCGACAAGGCCTACCCGAGCGCTCAGCGCATCAAGATGCTCAAGGTGCTGGGCTTCAAAGATGGCATCCAGCGCAAAGCCAAAGCGAAGCAGCCGCTCAGCGAATGCCAGGAGCGACGCAATCAACGCATTGCCAAGCGACGGGCGCGTGTCGAGCACGTGTTTGCAGGCATCCGTCACATGGGCGGCAAGTTCGTGCGCACGATTGGACAGACCAGAGCCACCACGGTCATGACGATGATGGTTGCGTGCTACAACTTGAAGCGCCTGGCGTCGTTCCTTGAAAACAAGGTCGATCCGTTCTTCAAAACAGCGAGCTCAAAGAGACCGGTGCGCCTGCAAACGGCGAAGGCCTGAGAGTCGGGGGCGCAATGGGCCCGAAATGACCCAAATCTGCGTTGAACAAACCAGTCAATGAGCAATCTGCTCGCCATGCGGAGTGGGCGACTGGGGAATCGCCGGTTGTGAGAGGTTCCCTTTGGTATCTGGAGATGCTGGCGATTTACCTGCGAGTTTGGAGGCCATGACCGGAATTGTTCCCGGCGGGCGGTTGGGTGACCAACCCTAGAGGGGGCGCAAATCGTTCAACGACCTACTTGTTTCAATACATGCTCAGATTGGCGCAACAGGCTGTAGGAGTTGGGAATAACGAATTGCGTACTTCTTATCCCTAATCCGCCCCATCGAAAACACTTGTCACCACCCCAAAAAATAGAAAAAATCAATTAATATAGACAATTCCGCCAAGATGATTGATCGGAAGTTGCATCTACAAACTCGCTGATATCGGCATTCCCAGGGAGGCTCGCAATGAAAAATTTGGAGAAATGGAAACATAGGGTGTTGACGGGGGTATGGTTAGCGACACTTTGGAGTATTTCATTGCCTGCCGCCGTAGCGCAGACAACAAACCCAAAGGTTCTTGTACTCACAACAGACGAGGGCCGTCCCGGAGAAAGTTTTATCTTTCAACCTTCGGGGCCCAACACACCTGCGACTGGTCCTTACTATGACTTAGCAGCAGTCGCCGCTTCAAATAACGTTGCAAGCGCGTTCGGGAGTGCATATGTCGCTGGATCTCCCCAAGTGACTTACAAGAGCGGCATTCTGTCGATACGTAAGGTCAAGACTTCTCCTACTGCGCCCTACTCGGTTCTGGACAAGATCGCCACCTACACACCTCTGACAAGCTCCAATTACTCAGTTACTCCTACCGATCGTGTACGTGTGCTGTCCGCAGTTGGCACTACAGTCAATTCAGTTGATGGAACGACCTCAGGTGACGAGCATGTGGTGTACGTCCCCAATTCGACCGAGTTACTGGATCCGGAGAATCTGGCATCGGTTTTTCGCCCTATCGGGGGTGGGCGTTATGACCTCATCATTGTGGCCTCTACTTACATGAAAGTGACTGACGATGCCTACCTCGCGCTTCGAAAAGTTATGCAGGACCCTGAACTGCGACCAAACGCTATCCTGTATTTCATCGATGGATGCTGCGACAAAACCGCAGGCGGCAACCGAGCCTACTCGACCAACGTAGAACGTTTTTCCAACATGATTCTGCGGGCAGCCACACCATCCAGCATCTCTCCACCTATTGGTGTCGGAAGAACTTTTAGTGGCACAAACACAATGTTGGCGAATACAGCTGCCAATTTCGCAGGACAGCCCACCGTGTCGACATACGCCACGGAATTTCAATCTCAATTACCCTCCATTATTGGCGGAGACTATTTGGCACTCGATAATGTGCCCTATAACAATATTCTCTATCGTACACAAGACAATCTGATCACCTACACCCCCGTTGGATTGAACCCTCGCAGTCAGGCATACGGTATCTTTTTCCCAACCGCTGAAGTATTCAACGGACAAGGCACCTGTCTTTTCGCTGTGACAGATATATCGCCGTTCATCGGCTCCAGTTTCACGGTCAACACAAACAGTTCGCCACGCAACATTGGGCAAGCCTTTACCAAAGCAGCATTGGCCGGCGGCGCATGCGGGGGAATGGCATCCATTGCGGCGTCTCCCGCAGCCAGCAATGTCACGCTGGCCAGCCCGCAAGCCACTATCACATTGGAGGTCAAGAACGAAACCTTAAACGCTGCCAGTAATATCGATGGGTCCATCAGCGCTGGACGTGTCAGCGCCTCTCTACCCGCCCACTTGAGTCTGATTGGTACGCCTACCACCAGTTGTACAGATCTCAACGGCGCAGCAATCTCTCCGGTAGTGACTCCCGGCGGGGGCTCTGCTGCTGACGCTTTTGAGGTATCGGGCATCAAGGTTCCCTTTCAACAATCTTGCACGATCACACTACCTGTAGGATGGACAGATACGAGCGATCCGGCCACGAACGCCTGCATCAAGCTTGCAATAAATAGAAGTGAGCTCGTTATCACCCCAGGGGCTGCATCAAATACGTTCACCACGGCTCAGGGGCAAACGAATAACCTCGCTCAATCAGCAGTAGTTTGCACGTCTCCGGAGGTCCAACTCTCCATACTCACACCTCCGTCTGCCACGACCTATGCTCCAGGCGATCAGGTTACATATACGGTGCGAGTGGAGAACCTTAGCGAGACAGCGCCAGCAACAGATGCCATCATTCAGGAACTGATACCAGCGGGTGCCACCTTAGTATCCGTCACACCCCTTGGCTGTTCGTCTCCAACCAGTTGCACCCTCGCTGCCAAGCCTTCATCAGGATCAGCTCCATATGCTGACTTCGTTGTGACATTCCAAGTGCCAGCCAATGTGTCTTCGCTCGTGCTGTCCCCTGTTATTTCATTGCCCAACGGTCAGGGCGAAGTCACGCTGTCTAACAACAGTGAATCCATCGCGATATCGGTGACCAAAAAGATCAATGTAATCGCTCGACTTGATGGTGGAAATAACCAATTCGCCGCTCAGACGCTAAGCTATGAGCTAACTAACTGCACTGCGACACCCACCCCCACAGTGGCAAACCTGAACTTCGACAGCAGTACTGCAGTCGTTGCACACTCCGCTCCTGCAGGTGACTCATGTGGCATTCAGTTCGCATCAACGCCAGGCCCCACACCTACATCCGGTGGTTACATGTTGGCCTCGGCATTGCCTACCATAACCGCTACCGAAGATGCGGCCACAGGCGAGCAAACACTGACAGCCGTCTGGAATGCCATTTCGCCAGCGATTGCAAGCGTGACCGGTTCCATTCGTGGTGCGCCAAATACCTTCCCTAGTATGCTGATCGGTCAGACTCTGGAGTACGCGCTGACCTGTAAACCTGCAGCAGCAATCCCAGCTTCCGGCACGCTAACCGTTGGACCAACCGGACAACTGAGCATCACGTCGCAACCGTTAGTCCCTGCCGGCAGCAGCTGTGCGCTGACGCTGCAAAGCGACGCATCTGCCTTACCAGTACCACATGGCTATGAGTGGAAAGGTCCGACGAGCATCACACAAAACGGCAACCAATTTGTCCTAACTTTGACCATGGGTCCCGTCTCTACCAGCGATGCGGTGCCTGTGCCCACATTAAAACAATGGGCGCTACTTCTGATGAGCATTCTGCTGGCGGCCGTGGTCGCACGCCGACTGCGACAGTATTGACGTGAGGGACCTGCGCGCTGATGCAAAGTAAGTCCGCATGCTCGATCGTGCGGCTTTCTCGCGCAAGTTTTTTTATATCGGCGAAGACTTGCTCCATAGCAACCCGACGCTGACTCCTGCTAACTCACTACGGGCGGTGCTGTTTAACGTTTACAAAAGCATCAGCGTCGCCTGCTTCGGATCGGCCTTCAGCAGCGCCTTGAGGCCTTCCACTTGGCGCTGCACCCTGCGAAGCTGATCTGCCAGTTGAACGGTCAGCTGGGTGTGCTCGATCACGGCGGTTTGCGCTGATGCCCCGGCCGCCAGCGGTGCCAACTGCACGCGCCACTCATGCGGGTTCAGTTCCAGCACCACGTCGCCCTTCTCCAGCTTGACGTGCCCGGTTGGTGTGACCGTGACACTGACCGCCTGGCTGGGCTCATGCTTGAAAACCGGCCGGTACACACCGCGCTCTGGCGCCCAGATTTCCTCGCGCTCCTTCAATTCCTTGAGGCAGTCCGCAATGGTGACCATCTTCAGGCCGGTATGCCGCGCGATCGATGCGCTGGTGACTTCCATTTCCTGTTCGTATAGTGCATGCACGGCTTCGAGCACCTGCACGCGGCTGGATCGCTTCTCGGAGATGTGTTCTGTGGTCATTGGCCTGTCACCCTTGCTCATGTGGATACGGAATTCCTTCGGGCCAAAGGCCCAGTGCTTTAATCTTGCGTTGCGTGTCGCTCACCCATGCGGGCTCTTTCAGACGGCGGACCGCCTTGGAGAACAACGCACCCTGATCGAACTTCGCGTGGCAACCCGGTCGACCCGGTTGGCATGCGCACAATGGGAAGCTGTCGAGGTCACTGGCCTTGATGCCCGCGCCCTTCCCTGTGTTCGCGTGTGCGCACTGGCTGATGCCGGGCACCTTGCATTCGATGCACGGCAGCGCGGCCACCGCCCGTCGATATGCTTCGCTGCGCACCGGTGCGGACTTCGGCGCGGCGCTCACCTGGTCGTCAATGACGGCGTACACCACCGGCACGACCAGCGGTTTGTGCACGATCGGCGCGCGCTCGGGTCGTTGTGGGCGCTTGAATCCAGAACGCTTCATTCGTGCAGCCCCCCAATGATCTCGCCCGTATCTGGATCCACCTGCATGCGCTCCCATTCTGAAAAAGGCATCGGGAACGTGACGCCCAGCTCCGTCGCTGCGAACGCGCTCACCCGGTCGATGAGTTGGCTGTAACCCTTCACGCCCAAGTCCTCTGTGCTCACACGCTGACGACGACGCACCTTCTTCCCCGTCATCGGATTCTTGGTGGTGACCGTCTTGTGCCCCAAATACTCCGAGCGAAAGTATTCCTTCCAGACAGTCAGAGGGAACTGCGCGCCATCCGCGCCACGGGCCTGCTGTGCGATGGTTTTCAGCACCACGCCGTGGTAATACTTGCGCTGGCGGTCGGTTTTTGCGTCTTCGTGCAAGCGGACTTCAACATGCAGTCGATGGCCAGCCATCCACATGCTTTTGCACCATGGCACGACGACGTTCTTGAAGTGCTGGCCAGCCTGCCCCGGTTCATTCCATGTGGCTTGAATCGACATGTCAGGCATGCGACACCTCCACACGCACAAACCCACCGATCTCGCTGGACCGCGCAATCTGCAGCGTCCAATGCTTGTCATCCACACCCAGCACGTCTGCGAGACCGTCGAGGCCGGACTTCATGCGGGCGAGACAGTTATCGATGTCAAATGCGCGGCGGCTTGGCGGATAGAACACCAGCGACAGGTTCAACTTGCCCGCCTCGATCCGGCGCGCGCCCTGCTCCTTCGCGGTCCAGCCGCAGGCAGCGCGATACGCCTTCTTGGCCTTGGCCAACTGTGCCCAGTGCAGGCGAGCATTGGGCGAAAGCTCCTTCGGCGGCCACGGGAGAGTCAACGTGATCACCCGCGCAGTTCCTCCGGCGCAGGCCGAAACCCCGCGGCCTTGAGCCGGTCCTTGATCGTCGCCCGAATCCCTGCAAACTCCGTCTGCGCATCCAGCTCCAGCGCCCTCGCCTGCGCGTACCGCCACCACCCCGGCGTCATCGCCAGCGCGCGCAAGTGCTCGACCTGTGTTTCGAATTCGTCCATCAGCCACGCGCGCCTCCCATCAGGCCGGAGAACATGCCACCGGCAGCGCGAACGCATACGAACTCGCCGCGGCGGTACTTGCTGATTGCCGATTTGCTGACGTTCAACTCCGCCGCCAAATCGATGCCAAGCTTCGGGCTCGTTTGCACATACAGCACCTGCTCAGGCGTCAGCACTGCGCGCTGGCGGCCAATCGCTCGATTCGCGAGGATTCGAGCCGTCTGTCCTTTGAGCGTTCCGGCGCGTTGCTGGCGCTTACCAAAATCCTTCTCGCTCATGAGCAGGATGTGGTTCGGGTTGCAGCATGTCGGCTCATCGCAATTGCCGAACACGCGCCAACCTGAGGGCACGGGCTTCTGGTTGGCGCAATGCCAAACAGCACGCGGGCCGCTTTGTGTGCTCAATGCGCCATCGCGACGCGTGAAGTCCGGGGCGTAGATGTGGGCGCGACCATCGGGACGAATCGCGCCCTTCCAGAGCCAATGACCGTCTTCGGTGATGACGCAGCGGCCTTTGATTTCGTCTATGGTTTTCATGCGGCGCGCGCCTCCTGCTCAGCAGGCAACAGGGCACGCGGTGCCGACTCGATGGCCTGCAGTGCCTGGTACGTGATGACTGTCTTGCCCGCGACATTGCCCGCCAAGTACACCTGCTTGGCCTTTGCAACATTACCAATCAACGCGGGGCGTGGAGCCTGAATGCCGCGCGACGTGTACTCATGATCCGGGCTGCGATCACCCATCAGGCGGCGCGGAAACTCGAAATTGCCGCGTGCCGTGTACGCCTTGTGCCCTTCGCAGAAGCGATGCTGCAGGTAGCTCAGCTCCTCGATTTCGGTACGGCACACCTTCGGCCAACCACCCAGATCTTCGAGTACCGCGTGAATAGCCGGGTCATCGAACACAACATCGGTGTATGCGCCGACAGCAGACATCGCTTCATGCACCTTGCCCCAAGCCAAGGCTGCGCGCTCTGTCGTCGTGCCGGTCAGTGCTCGGGCAATGTCGGCCACCTTCGGCGCGAACTGGCCGCGCTCAGGATCGGCGCAGTGCTTCTGCATCGCTGTGACGATCTGCTCCAGTTCAAACGACCTGCACGCGTTCCACCAGATGTCGAGCACGAAGTTGCTGGTGTCCTTGCCGTAGTACGCCATCACATCCGTCACCAGGTTGCGGAACGGTTGAAACTCCTGCTGCTGCATCAATAGCTCCCGGTTCGATTGGACGATTGGGCGGCGCGCATCTCGGGTGGAACCCATGCGGCTGCGACTGCGCGATTGCGCTGCTCGAGCGCCTCCTGCTTGTTGACCTGAGCACCACCACCGAACGCTGTGCGCGCCAGCGGTTTCGGACCATCGCAGCGGCGCACCCAGTTGCGCCAGGTGGCCTGCCAATCGAGCTTCTTGGCATCGGCTCCAGCCTTTGCGTGCCAGTAATCGGCGAACACCTCAGCTTCCTTGCGCACGTCGTCAGCGGTCAGGTCGGAGCGGTCTTGCAGCGCCCAATCGCCCCACGCCTTCGGCAGCACCCAGCCGCCTGGCAAACGTGTCGCAGTTTTGGCTTTGGGCCTTCCGGATTGCTTTGGCGAAGCCGCAGGCGTAGCGTCATCGGCAGCGTGACCACCACCTACAACTACTAGTTCTTCAACTACTTCTTCTTTATCTTTATCTGTATCTATATCTATATCTGTACGCGTGACATCGTGACCAGTCACGCGTGACTCGTCCGTGACATCGCTGGAACCCGCGCCAGTCTTGGCTTTTGCACGCTGGCGACGCTTGCGCTCGGCGGCGGTAGGGTCGGTGTCACTGCGCATCTGGCGGGTGTCCCAGTTCAGCGGTTGCATGGTGTTTTGATCCACCAAACCCACCTCTGCCAAGCGGCGGATCACGTCTTCAAGCGTGCGGGTGTCCAGACCCATCTTGACGGCGACCTTGCGCATCAGGAGAGGTCCAGCATCTTCCAGCACGCCCTGCCCCTTAAGGCACAGCAAGGCAACAAAGTGCCAGCGATCTTCAAACGCAAGAAGGCGCAGCTTTTCGTCATCAATCATCTCCGTGTAGGCACGGAACCATGGAAGTGGTGCGTTCACGCCAGCGCCCTCCCCCAGCCATACACACGCCCGCCGGACGTGCCATGGCCTTTCGTGCGCGGCGCGAACCCCACGGGCTCGATCAATCCTTCGCGGATGGCCTTCTGAAACACCGGGCCGAAGGCGCGATCTTCTGCTGGACGGATGCCTGCGAACTTGGCGCTGTTGACCAAGTCTTCGCCACGCACGCGCGCATCGCGGCCAGCAGCCAGCATCTCTTTCTGAATGTGCTCGAGCGCACGCTCGGAGAAGCCAGGCATATCGCTGTTGGCTTTGTCCTCGGCGCGCTGGGCGGCTTCTGCGCCGAGCTTGCGAGCCATCTTGGTTCGGGTGATGAATGGGATGCTCATGCCTGATCCCCTTCGGCCGAATCCATCGTGTACGGATTGATCGGAGCAATCTTCAAGGTCATAGTCGCCCTATGCCACTGTTCATTTGCCCATGCCAAAAGAATCTCGTTGATGATGCTGTTGCGACTCGCCTTCGGATCCGTTGTGCGGACGCGATGTGCGAGCTCGGCGTCGATGACATCTACGATGAATTTCGGCGTCTTGGCCCGGAGATCGGTTTCGGTCAATGCGTCATTGCGTCCGCGAGCGAAGTTCGGCAATTGGTTGTTGTGATCGTTCATGTATCCCTCGTTCAATCAGTGGAGGAAGTCAATGTGGGTGGCGCTGCGCGACATGCGTTGGCGCGCCGTGTGCGCGCACTGAAAGGCGGCGCGTGATGTGTAGGGGTGCCCGCCCTGCCGTGGGCTACCATGTCGCTTCCGACACAACTAGTAACCTGATGGAGGGCGAGCATGAACAAATGTCTCAAATGCGAGCAGGACATGACGGATGTGAAGCTGAAGCAAATCATGGGCAAAGACCCGGGCGGCCAATCGCTGAAATGCATTGCGTACACCTGCCCTCATTGCTCAACAGTGATATCGGTGCAGCTGGACCCTCTCGCCCTGAAAACAGACACCCTGAATGCCGTTCGTGCCCTGCTGCTAGGGCCTGTTCACGTTACCGAAGCAACTCAAAGATCAAAGCCAGCGAGACAAACGCGGCATACATTGCATCCAACTTGTCGTAGCGGGTAAAAACTCGCCGATAGGCCTTGATCCGCCGAAATAACCGTTCAACTTCATTGCGTTGGCGATATTTTTGCTTATCTAGTGGCGAGGGATTCTTGCGTCGTGGATGCGCAGGGACAACCGGGATAAGGTTTCGATCCTCAGCTGCTGCACGCAAGTCATCGCTGTCATAGGCGCTGTCCATGAGCAAATACACAGCTGAATCTTGCGCGTCAATCGCCTCGACGAGTTTGCGGCCTTCCGGGCTGTCTCCGGCTTGTCCGGGCGTCAAACTCCAGATCAATGCATCCTTGCAACTGGCTGCGACCATGTGAATCTTGCAGCTCCATCCACCTCGACTCTTGCCTATGGCTTGTGGTCCGTTTTTTTCTGAGCCCCGCAGCCATCAGGGTGAACTTTGACGATGGTGGAGTCCAGGCTCAACGCTTGAACAGCCCACTGGCTAAGTGCCTGTTGCTGCAGATGGTTAAGAACTTCGGCAAGTACGCCGCTATGGGCCCAGCGATACAGCCGCATGTACACGGTGTGCCAGGGCCCGAATCTGCGTGGCAAGGCTCGCCATTTGCACCCGTTGCTGGCCATGTAGGCCAACGCGTTGAGGAACCTGTAGTGGCTGATCAACTTGCTGCCGCGAGGCTTGGGCAGCAGGTGACGGATACGTTTGAACTGAGAGCGGGTGATGTGCATGCAGGCGAGCGATTCTCGCTGCTCTGACATGCACTCAACTATTTAGGTGAACAGGCCATAGGCCGCAACTACGCGGCTGCCATGAAAAACAGCGCTCACCCCTGAGCCGGAGATCAGCACCGGCCCCTATCTGTGATGGTGTGACGGGTACTTGCCCACCCGCAAAAGGTGAAAGTCCAAACTCTCTCGTGAGATGTTGGGGAAAGCTGGGGCGAACACAGCAGCCATCTTCATTTTCAGAACATCCCGTGGCCGGGACTTGCAGAGGGCCCGTCAACCCGCAGCCGGTGGAAGCTCAACACTTTTCAGTATCTGGAGGGCCTCCCCTCCCTCCCTCTCTTTTAGGGGAATACTAGCAGCAAATCTCAACGGATTGTTTCTTTCTGATCCAAGAGGTTGCAGCATTGATTCGTTTGGGAACTTTTCACCGCAATTTCATTCGAATCACTTAGCAATAGATACTGCCTATTCTGATTTTTGATGATATAAATATTCGAACTTCAGTTTTCAACCGCGTCGAGGGCATCTCCTCCCTCCCTCTCTTAAACTTCCCTCGACACACTCTTCTCGAGTAGCGGTTCTCTACACCATCGACGCCCGCCCTAACGCGGGCGTTTCTTTTTCAGCCACCTCGAGTGCGCCTTCGTCCGCCCAAAACCGGCGACGTCATTCAATAGCCCGCTCTCGCGGGCTTTCTCTTTTCTGGAGCCCATCCATGGACACCATGCATCCCGACATGCAGGAAGCCCTGCGCAAGCAATCCGCCGACGACCAGGAGCTGGCCCGCCAGCAAGCAGACATCGAGTACCAGCAGCGCCGCGAGCAGGCCCGCCAAGACCGCGCTCTCGACCGACAGATTCGAGCGGGAGGTCGTGACTATACCTTCTGACGCCGAAATCCTCGATTGGCTCGAATCGATGGGCGCGACGTACATCTGCCTGCAGAACGGCAATGCCATCGACATCGAGAGCAGCACTCTCAACCTGCGCGCCACGCTCGCGGATCACATGAAGGAGATGCAGCATGCTCAACAAGCTGGTTGAACCCATCCTGATCATCGCCGTGCTCTGCTGCGCGATGGCGCTGTCGCAGCACATGAACGCCAAGGCGGATCAGAAGAAGCCCACCGAGGCCGAGCAGCACCAGCAGATGCGCCAGTGGTCTGCGAAGCGCGCGTGTCCCAAGGGTCACGAACCCGAGTGGATCGATGACGTGACCATGCGCTGCTTGCGGGTGCTGCCATGAACGACACCCAACTCACCATCCCCCAAAGCGCCCTCCTCTACGTGGGCGTTTTGCTTTTCACCGGCGGCACTGCCGCAGTCATGGCCGCTGGCATCTATGTCGGCTGGCTGCATCCCTTTGTTTGAAAGAACGCACATGAACGCACTGACAAAACCCGAGAGCGCGGCTCTCAACGCGCCCGCATTCATCGTCCACTACAGCGCCCAAGGAACAGATGAGTGGAAGCTGGCGCGCGCTGGCGTGATCACCGCCAGCATGTTCTCCGTGGCGCGCGAAAAGCTCAAGTCCGGACCCAACAAGGGCAAACCGACCGAAGCGGCGAAGAACTACGCATTCCGTCTCGCCATCGAGCGCATCAGCGGCGAGCCGCTGGATGAAGGCTTTGAAACATGGCAGATGAAACGCGGGCACGAGCTGGAGCCAATGGCACGCGCTGCGCACGAGCAGCATGCACAAGTCACGGTGGACACCTGCGGCTTCGTCACAACGCCAGATGCAGTGTTTGGGGCGAGTGCCGACGGACTGGTCGGCGCAGACGGCGGCGCGGAATACAAGTGCTTGGTGAGCCCTGAGCGACTGCGCGACACACTGATTCTCAACGACATCAGCGACTTCTTCGATCAGTTGCAGGGCGGCATGTGGATCACCGGCCGCACCTGGTGGGACTTCTGCATCTACTGCCCCGCCCTCGCCCCAATCGGCCGCGAGCTTTGCCGCTGGCGCGTGCCGCGCAACGACGAGTACATCGCCACGATGGAAAAGGAACTTGTCGAGTTCAGCCAACTGGTCGATGAGTTCGAGAGCTCCCTGCGCGCGCAGAACCAACTACTGGCCGCCTGACTTCCACATTGAAGGAACACCAGTGACCACAAACATCCAACAAGCACCAGCAGCAGCCCGCCCCCTCGCCCAGATGAAGCCCAAGGAGCAGATCGCACATCTGCTGACCGTGAAAAAGGCGGAAATCGCGAAGATGCTGCCCAAACACCTCAACGCCGAACGCCTGCTAAAGGTTGCGCAAATCGCTGCCACAACAACTCCAGCGCTCGCGAAGTGCGACGTTGCCAGTCTGGTCGGCGCCATCGGCCAGTGCGCACAGATGGGTCTTGAGCCCAATACGGTGCTGGGCCATGCTTACCTCGTGCCGTTCAACACCAAGCGCAAAGACGCCAACGGGGTGGAGCGCTGGGTCAACAGCGTACAGGTGATCATCGGCTACAAGGGCCTGATTGACCTCGCGCGTCGCAGCGGGCAAATCGTCAGCATTGCCGCACACGAGGTCTGCGAAGCCGACCACTTCACTCTAGTCTACGGCCTCGATGAAAAGCTCGAGCATACCCCGTCCATGGGCGAGCGCGGCGAGGTCATCGGCTTCTACGCCGTCGCCAAGCTCAAGGACGGCGGCCACTGCTTCGAGTTCATGAGCCGCCTGCAAGTGGAACGCATCCAAGCCGCATCCGATGCGAAGAACCGCTTCCCATCGAAGGTGTGGAAAGAGCACTTCATCGAGATGGGTCGCAAGACCGTGATCCGCCGTCTGGCCAAATACCTGCCGCTGTCCATCGAGTTCCAGACTGCCGCCGCGCTCGACTCGATGGCGGAGTCTGGCCGTGACCAGAATCTGGAAACCAACACCATCGACGGCGAATTCACCATCGTGCCAGATGAAGCAGCGTTTCACGCGGGCGAGCAGCAGCCGGATCAGGAGACCGGCGAGATTCAAGGCTACGCGGAAAGCAGCGCACCGGGCGCGCCGCAGCTTGAGCCCGCAGCGGAATATCAGAACGTGCTCAACAGCATGCTGAAGGCCAAGACAGTGGATGCATTGGACACGGCTGCCGCGCTGATCAGCAGCGTGGGCGATGACAAGCATCGAACGGAACTGAATCAGAAGTACGACGCACTGCGCGCCGACCTCTCCGAAGACTGACCCACAAGGCCCGCACCACGCGGGTCTTTCTCGTTGGAGGCAGCCATGCCCAAGACACCAACACCAGCGCAGCAGCTTGAACGCGCCGCTGCGATGCTCCAGAAGCTCCTGAGCCGCGCCGGGCACCAGCTGCCGGCCGACATCAGCCGCGAGGCTGACGACTGCATGTACATGTGTCGCCAGGTGGCGGAAGCCGCAGCCCAGCACTGAATCATCAACTTCGAGGAGTTCATGAATGCAACCCATCCTCCCCCCCCCCGACGCTGACAAGCGCCTGCAGTTGAAAGAACAACTCCAGTTGCGCATGCGTCAGAGCATCGCAGAACAAGGCGCATTCGGCGTGCGCCAGACATCACTCTGGCTCAAGGCCTACAAGCTCGCCCAGAAATGCACCGTGCGCGAGTGGCCGACCTGCTCCACCCTTCGCCGCCGCATCAAGGCTCTTGATGACGTGCTGGCGTGGAAAGTCCAACCCTGAATTCACCACCCCATGCTGAAAAATCTGATCATCTACCGCATCGCCACGTCGTGGTCTATGGAACTCGCGACCGCCGAGGCGACGCTGGCCAAGTCCCCTTTCGAGGAATGCGGCCCAACCCAAGAAAAGTCCGTCGGCTGGGTGCCGCCACGCGGCGAGGAGCATGGCTCACTGGTCGAATCCGTGGGTGGCCAATGGATCGCGCGCCTGATGACCGAGTCCAAGGTGATCCCCGGCTCGGTGCTGGCACGCAAGGTCAAGGAAAAGGCTGCGCGCATCGAGCAGGAAACCGGTCGCAAGCCCGGCAAGAAGGAAAGCAAGGAGCTGAAAGAAGAAGCCAAGCTCGACCTGCTGCCGATGGCCTTCACCAAGCAGGGATCGACCTGGGTGTGGATCGATCCCGAAGCGCATTTGCTGGTGCTGGTCGACGCGCTGCCGGGCTTTGCCGTCGCGCTGCTGGACACCGCCGAATCGCCGCAGGCCTGCATGGCGCATTGGCTCAAGGAGCAGGAACCACCGACAGGCTTCAGCATCGACCGCGAATGCGAGCTCAAAAGCGCCGACGAAGCCAAGGCCGTCGTGAAATACGGCCGGCACCCGCTGGACATTGACGAAGTCGGCGAGCACATCGATCAGGGCAAGTTGCCCACCAAGCTAGCCATGACGTGGGACGACCGGGTTTCGTTCGTGCTGACCGAAGGCCTGCAGATCAAGAAGGTGTCATTTCTCGACACCGTGTTTGAAGGCCAGAAGCAGGACGACTCGGGCTTCGATGCCGATGTGGCGATTGTCACTGGCGAGCTCACCAAGTTGCTTCCGGACCTGATCGAAGCGCTGGGCGGTGAAGGACGTACTGAACTCAGCGGAGCGTCAACAGCTGCGCATCGGACAACAATCGTCACAGGCAGCCCTGTGGGAACCTCTCACAACCGGCGATTCCCCAGTCGCCCACTCCGCATGGCGAGCAGATTGCTCATTGACTGGTTTGTTCAACGCAGATTTGGGTCATTTCGGGCCCATTGCGCCCCCGACTCTCAGGCCTTCGCCGTTTGCAGGCGCACCGGTCTCTTTGAGCTCGCTGTTTTGAAGAACGGATCGACCTTGTTTTCAAGGAACGACGCCAGGCGCTTCAAGTTGTAGCACGCAACCATCATCGTCATGACCGTGGTGGCTCTGGTCTGTCCAATCGTGCGCACGAACTTGCCGCCCATGTGACGGATGCCTGCAAACACGTGCTCGACACGCGCACGTCGCTTGGCAATGCGTTGATTGCGTCGCTCCTGGCATTCGCTGAGCGGCTGCTTCGCTTTGGCTTTGCGCTGGATGCCATCTTTGAAGCCCAACACCTTGAGCATCTTGATGCGTTGAGCGCTCGGGTAGGCCTTGTCGGCATTGACCTCTTTGCCGGTGTTCTTCATATCCAGCACTTCATCGAAGTGATGGCCGTCGTGCTCGCTCGCTGTCCCCGTGGCCACGCCCCGGATGAAGCCGTGTTTGTGATCGACGCTCACACTCAGCTTGTAGCCAAAGTAGCGCTTGCCGTGCTTCTTGGTGTGGGTGGCATCGATGTCTTTTTGCCGATCTTTGGCATCACCCCATTCAGGTCTTTGGCCGTTGGAGAGTTGCTCGCGTTCGCCCTTGTTCATGCGTTGGCGCGGTGCTGGCACCAAGGTCGCATCGATGGCCTGACCACCGCGCGCGATGTAGCCATGACGATGCAATTGCTCGTCCACGCCATGCAGCAAAGCCGTGGCTCCATCCACGCCCAGGCGCTCGCCAAAGCGCCAGATGGTGTTGCGGTCCGGAACGTTCATCGAGTCTTGCAGCAAACAAAATCGCTGGTAGCTCATGCGGTCAAGCAGTTGATATTCCATCTGCTCGTCCGAGAGGTTGTAGAGCCTCTTCAGGACCATCACCCGTACCATGACCTCAGTGGGATAGGCCGGACGACCACCCTTGCGCCCATCACTGCGCTCGATGATTCCATCGACCAGACGGGCCAGCGCGGTGAAGTCGATGTGCTGCGCAATGACTTGCAGCGGATCGCCCACTTCATCGATCTTGCGCTTGCGGGAGGCTTCGGCGAACAGGTCGAACTTCAGGGCACTGCGGGGGGTGATCATGCTGCGAATTTACTGCATCAGATGACGTGAGTCAGCGACGTCGGGAGGTTTTGAGAGGTTCCCCTGTACAAGATGACGCTGGGTCTATCGAATCGTCATTCTGACCACGCCATCCCAGCAATCAGCCCGCCGCATACGGATTTTTCATTTATAGAGAGCGCATTCGGAGTTGCTAGGCGAGAAGCTTAGCCCTCCCTAACGCTGCATCCGATACGAACAGGACCCGCAAGAGCTGCGCGAATAGCCACGAACCGACAGCGCAGCGGTCACAACGGGGTGAGCGCGGCAATGGCTCCTGCAGGGCACGCCGGGATCACCTCCGGCACGCCATCTTCATTTTCAAACTGTCGCCAAGGTCATCAACGCCTTCAAGTCTTTGTACCACGACCTGTTTGGAAAGTAGCAACTCGCCGACTTCACCAAAACGATTTCAATTGTTGTTATGACACCCATCTATCTGTCAGGTCCCGGATGATTGGATCGTAAAAACCAAGCGTCCGCTACTGTTCAGCCGAGAGGTACTCAAAGCGGTTGTGGCAACATGGCGCATCGAGACAGGAGAGACGCCATGCTGATCTCATTGCACAAGAACGCAACCACCACGCCAGCGATTCGCCTGGCGCTGCAGCAATCGAGTGCGTCCGACCACGAGCTTGCGCAGCAATATGGCATTGGACTTGGTACGGTGCGCAAGTGGCGCCATCGCACAAGCGTGCAGGATGAAAGCCATACCGCTCATCACCTGCAGACAACGCTCAACGCAGCGCAGGAAGAGCTGGTGATCTATCTGCGATCTCAACTGCTGCTGCCTCTGGATGATTTGCTGGCAGTCGTTCACGAATTCATTGAACCTGCGATGAGCCGCTCGGCGCTGGATCGATTGCTGCGTCGCCGAGGACATTCGCGCTTACCCACGGCCGTTCGAGCCGAGCACGAAAGCAAACCGTTCAAAGCCTATGAGCCGGGCTATGTGCACATTGATGTGAAGTACCTGCCCCAGATGCAGGATGAGAACAAGCGCCGATATGTCTTTGTTGCCATTGACCGAGCTACGCGTTGGGTGTTCATCCAGATCAAGCAATACAAGACGGCAGCGGCTGCGCACGCGTTTTTGGCGACCCTGAAGAAAGCTGCTTGCTTCAAGATTCGCACGATCCTCACAGATAACGGCAAAGAGTTCTCGGATCGTCTGTTTGGCAAGCACGAGAAGCAACCAAGCGGTGATCACGAGTTTGATTTACTGTGCAAGGAACTCGGTATAGAGCACCGACTCACACGGCCCAGAACGCCACGTACCAACGGAATGGTGGAGCGCTTCAACGGAAGGCTCAGCCAAGTGCTGCGCACGCATCACTTCAACAGTGCAGAGGATCTAGAGAAGACGCTTCATCGCTTTGTGTGGCTGTACAACCAGCAGATTCCACAGAAAGCTCTGCGGCATGAAACGCCCGTTCAGGCCCTCAAGCGATGGCAGGCGTCACATCCAAAATTGTTTGAAAAGAACGTGCGCAATCATCCGGGACCTGACATCTATCCCTGGACTGGTGAGCAACTGCTGATGCTTAGATCTGAGTACGGCATCACCCCCAATGACGAATTGGCCGCTCGTATAGGCAGAAGTAAGCCAGCCGTAGTGCAAAAGGCAAGAGAGTTACGCATCGGGCGGGGCCGAGAACCGTATAGACGTTGGTCGCCCGAAATGGCTGCACTTCTTTCCGATCTTTACCAAACAACCGAAGCCAAAAAAATTGCTGAAATTTTTGGTGTCACCCTAGCAGTTATTAAAGACCGCGTGAAACGACTTGGTCTAAAAAAATACCGCGACCGCCGAAAGGGAGTACCGTGGACGGAAATTCAAGATCAAAAACTGCGCGATTTAATTTCAGAGAACACGACTTTGATCGACCTGTCGATAGCATTGAATCGATCGCAAAGAGCTGTTCACCAACGAGCGATAGATCTATACATTGTGGAAAAAACATATCGCCAATTGAATATAGGCGAGGAGAGAGTCAACAGCAGCGGACTCCTGGTACGAAAGATATCAACCGCACGCAATCAAGGACATCGAAACTACAAACGGGTAGACGTGATCGAGTGGGAGGCTCTGAACGGTCCGCTCCCCGAGGGAATGACTTTAATTCGTATGGACTCCAAGATGCCCAGAGTTCCAAGCAATTTGGCACTCGTTCGAATCGAAGATCATGCTCTGTTGTCTGCCAACGCGCGCATGTCGCCCGAGATGAGAATGATCATCGGCCTCAAGTCTCAGATATCAAAACAGATGAATCAGCTGGAGAGGCAAACGGCTTCGAAATGACAGTTGCCTCGCTACGAAAAGCGTTACAAGCACTCAAAAACAGATCCCGGTCTATACCTCTCGAGCGCGCTAGAGTCATTGCAGACTCTGCAAATTTACTCGCAGAACTTGCCAAGCAAGAGCTTCAATCAAAACAAGGATAACGCCATGGCGAAATCGAAAAATATCGAGCATCTTCGCGATACTCTTTTCAAGCAACTGGATCAACTGGTTGATATCGACAAGCCGGTCGACATTGATCGCGCCCGACTGGTTTGCGACACATCCCGAATTCTTGTCGAAATCTCGAAGGTTGAAGTGGAATATGCGCGAGTGATTCAGGGGGCAATCACCCTCCCCTTCATTGAGAGTCAAGATGGGAGCGTGGAACGGCCTCACCCCGAACTGCCAGCGACCGCCGCTGGCACGGCAACAACGACCACTTCCGAAGACCGCACGCTCGCCGCGCTGAACTCGGGCCCGCCGGCCGACCATCCATGGCGCGGACTTGGCACAAGGGTCCATCGCCTTGATCACTGAAGTCGCCACATCCCCTCATCAAAGCCGCGCTCGTCGCGGCTTTTTCATTGTCCTCAACAATAAGTGGGTAGAGCAATGCATCCAGCTTCCGCTTTTATCTCTGCGAGTTCGACCACGCTTCCTCAGTCGATCATCATCAACGGCTACCAGCTCCGCGACGCACTCAGCCTGATCGCTCCAGAGGGCACGCCCCAGCAGATGGAAACCACGGTCTGCATTCAGTCAGGCCCGAGACGCATCACATCGCAGGGCGTGGAGCCCGCAGGCCTGTTCTGCTGGCTGGAAGAATACCCAGAGGAAGGCAGCGTTCGGCTGGACGAGAACCCGCGCGATATTCGTCTGGCCACCCCACACGACGAGCGGATCGTCAACGTCGCCCAGAAGCTACTGGCGGCCGCGCGCTGGACCTACGGCAACCCAGAAGCACGAGCGCAACCAGATGCCCGCGCTCTCGCAAAGATCGTATTGCGCTTGATCCATCCAATCCTCAACGCGCACGCAGACACAATCACATCGGCATCGCGATTGCATCACAGCGAGCTCTTGACCTTAGGCGCCCTCACTGCTTCGGACGCACTCCAGCAAGCTATGACTCAACTCGATGACAATCTCGCGCCCTGATGGCTTTTGAAAATGCCAACGGTGCCCAGAAGCACACCCACAGCGCTGGCGACTCGCAAGACGTTAGCACCAAAGAATCTGATCAAAGTCATTTGAACAGGAGAGTCAAAAATATCCTGAGCGAGCGGCCCACGAGGGGCGCGTTTGAACAGATTCTTAGCATGAGTTTCTGTGCCGCCTGCGGCACAGTACACCCCCCCTATGCCGGCGAGCGCCAGTGCAGAGCCGAACAAAGCCCATGGAGCATTGAAAGGCACGGGGACAGGCGGGTGTGTTAGTTGCTCGTTACGTAGTGGATTACCTATGCAATTGAAGGATGTATTGTCGATGGCCCAATTGAGGTAGGTGATGCCGCTAGACACGGAATTGCCTAGCCCCAGGGGATTATCGGAATTGATGGGGCCGGTGTAGGACCCCCACCAGTTGCAAGGCAGATCCAAGGTGATGGCGGGCGCTTGCGCCGGGTTGTCAGCACCTGTTTCGTTGCCATAGAACTGATTGCGGCTGCCGCTTACGCTTACCGGTTGGGCTCCGTTTGAAGTCACGGTGCGGATGCCTTGCTTGCTTGCACCGGTGATGAGGTTGCCGCCACTGAGCGTCACCGTGGTCGGCGTGCTCGATCCCGCCGCAAACAGCCCCACTGGTGCACCGCTGAGCCTATTGTTCGCCATGTTGAGCGCAATACCGCCAGCCGTCACATTGACGTAGACCGCATCGCTGAATTGATTGTCACTGACCAAATAGGACTGACCACCGCTTCCTACAGCATAGAGGTTACCGTCTGCGCGGCTAATGCGGTTGTTGATGATCTGTGTGCCGTTGCCTGCGCTGGACAGCAACACGCCTATGGACCATGCAGCATCGAGGCCGCAGGCAGGGTTCGACGTGCTGCATTGCAGATTGGAAACTGTGTTGTCCTCCACCAGCGCCACTGCGCCACTGCTGATCTGGACTCCGTTCTGAGCAATGGTGGGCGGCGGCATGGTACCTGTGATGGTATTGCCGCGCACCGTGACATTGGAGCCGGTGTTTGACACCGTCACGCCGTTTTTCTGAAAATCATCGATCACTGAATTGAGGACCTGACCGCTCCCCACCTGGCCTGTGCCCGGCGCGCCAAAGCGCACGCCACCACCGTTCTGGCTGTTTGCAAGCGGCTGATCGCGGATAGCGGTGATGCGGGTACTGTCCAACGTAAATTTGGCATTGCCACCGACGAATACACCGCAGCCGATAGAACCCGAGGAACTCGGCCCCGGGCCTCGCACCTGAAGGTCTTTCATGGTTGCATTCGTAGCGACGCCAGTCACGAACACAATGGCGGTCAATTGCCCGCCGCTACCGGGTGATATAGCGGGATTGGAGGCCAGCACGGCCGGTGCCTGGATGATGGTGCTGGCGCTGCCGGCGCCTTGCACGACCACGCTCTTGTTGATGGTGAGCTGTTCAGTGTAGGTGCCAGCCGCCACCTGCAGCGTGTCGCCGCTGCTGGCCGCTTGCGCAAGCGCGTAGCCGATGGTCTGGCAGGCCAAAACTTGGCAATTGCCTGTATCGCCCCCCCTGGCTGCACCTGCAAGTTTGCAGCATGCACAGCACTTTGCGCAGAAAACCAGACGCCGCACACCAAAGCGCCGCTAAAGAGGCGGCTCTTGAATATCTTGGGATCCATATTTCCTGCTTGTTAACGTGAAATGAAAGCGTTGAGATTATGAAATTCGTGAGGCTTGGCGGGCAATCAGGAGAAATACCCGACTCAAAGCTCAACAAGAACCAGTACGAAAATTTTCAATCGCGACTACTGAAACGCCCCATAGAGCGCTGAATGGTGCTGCCATTGGCTTGCGCCGCGGTAAGACTGACAACTTGCCCGCGCGGGTTGCCGAAGCCAGGGAAGGAGCAAGCATGACCCTCAGCAGCAGAGCCCGGAAACGTGGCGACAAGCGCAACCGATTCCGCGAACAAGACGAACACCAGCCCGCCGATTGAGCGGTCGAGGTTGCAAGCTCAACCACAGATTGCAACCCAGCTTGCAACATTCACACATAGCCTGCCTTGGGCGGGTATTTTTTTGGAGAACAACCCTTTGATTTCACTCAACTCCTTCAGAAAACAGGAGTTGCATCGCCCGATGGGCGCTTATGAAGAAACCCGAGCCCCGCTGATGCGGGGTTTGTTTTTTTCTGCTCGTGCATTCGGGCAGTCCGAAGACCAAACACTATGAAAACCATCGCCGCAATGCAACTCCTGCCCGCAGCGCTGACCCGTGAACAGTCGGCCGCATTCCTTGCACTCAGCGTCAGCACTTTTGAGAAACTTGAATCGCCCCGGATTTCCTAGACACTGTTGAGCCGTTGGGAATGCCGTCTTTCGAACTCTACCGGAGAGATATCTCCGGCGGTGCCATGACGCCTTTTCGGGTTGTAAAACATCTCGATGTAGTTGAAGACATCAGCCCTGGCCTCATCGCGCGTCGGGTAAATCTGGCGGCGAATACGCTCGCGCTTGAGCAACTGGAAGAAGCTCTCGGCCACGGCGTTGTCGTGACAGTTGCCGCGACGACTCATGCTGGAGACCAGATTGTGATCTCGCAGAAAGCCCTGCCAGTCATGGCCTGTAAACTGACTACCCTGATCCGAATGCACCATGACAGGCAGCTTAGGCCTGCGACGCCACAAGGCCATCAACAGTGCATCGAGCACCAAGCCAGTATCGATGCGGCTGCCCATAGACCAGCCAACAACCTGACGTGAGAACAGGTCAACCACCACCGCCAGATACAGCCAACCTTCATGGGTGCGGATGTATGTGATGTCAGTCACCCAAGCTTGGTTGGGCTCGGCCGCTGCGAAGCGGCGCTGCAAGTGATTGGGCGCGACGATGGCAGGTTTGCCGCCACGCATGCCTGCACGGCGTTTGTAGCCCGTCTGTGAGCGCAGCCCCTCGATTTTGAGCAGTCGTGCCACGCGATGCTTGCCGCAGCTCTCGCCCAAATCACGCATGTCCATGGTCAGCTTGCGATAGCCATAGACGCCACCACTCTCGAGCCACGCATGCTTGAGAAGACCCAACAGACGTTGATCGTCCTTTGCACGCAGGCTCATCGGTTGCGCCTTCCAGGCGTAGTAGCCGCTAGGGTGTACAGCCATGACCTTGCACAGTCGGCGAATGCTGTACTCACCTTCATGGCGCTTGATGAATGCGTACTTCACCCGGACTGCTTGGCAAAGTACGCTGCGGCCTTTTTTAGGATGTCGCGCTCCTCTGTGACTCGCTTGAGTTCAGCCTTCAGTCGTCGCAACTCCTCGGTTTGTGACACCTGTGCCGGCCGATCATGGGCAGGCGTTCCTTGAGCCTTGATCCATTGATAAAGGCTGTGCTGACTTACGCCTAGTCGGGCTGAAACATCGGCCACCTTATGGCCGCGCTCAGTGATCTGCTTGACTGCTTCGGTCTTGAATTCTTGGGGATATCTTTGGTTACTCATAGCACCTCCTATTGGGCCTTAGATTTAAGGCTCAGAGGTGTCTAGAAAACCCGGGGCGATTCAACTGGTGCGCGAAGGCTCATTGCCAAAGCCTCGACAAGTGGCAAATCGCCGCGTCGCATGGCTGCGCACCGAATTGGAATCTTGGCTGATCAGCCGTCCGCATTCGGAACTCCTGCCACCTGAGAACACTGGGGCATCGAAGCCGCGACGAAGTCTTCAAGCTTCTTGTCCAGCTCGGTGAGCCAGTGCCTGCGCTCGCGGTCATAGCGATAAAGGTTGTAGTCCCCCGCCACCCCGGCCAGCACATGGCCAATGATTGCTTCACCGACTTCATGCGGACATTGCAAAGATGCCAGCAATGTCCGCCCTGTTCGCCGCAGGTCATGTGGAGACCAGTGGGTAACCGTTAGCCTCGTCCTTATGTGATCGGGCCGAGATTTGCTGTAGGGCTGCAGGTAGTGAACTTTCGACTGCATGTATGCCTGAGTCTGGGGTTTTGTGAGCCCGTCTCGGCCAACGCTTGGGAAGAGAAGATCCCCACCCCTTACCGCGCACAGTCGGCGCACGATCATTTCAGCACGCCCCACCAGAGGAATGCGCAAATCATGTGCCGCCTCGACATTCCGCCCCTTCATCAGGTTCTTTGGAACAGTCCACCAAAGTCCGTCCACCTCTTCGGTGAGTTGCGACTTCCTCAAGATGCAAATCTCCGACCCTCGCGTGCACGTCCAAAGTTGCACCGTCAGAAAATCCTGCACCTGTTGACTGAACAGCCCAAGGTTGTCGCTCAACAGGCTCTTGATTTCCATCCCCGTCAGCACGCGCTTGCCAGTGCCCTTGTGCACACCATCGCGCATTGCGCCTTTGCTGCGCAGCTTGTGCGACATCTTCTCTGCCCACCAGTTCGGCAGATCCTCCTGAATAATTCCAGCGTCCATAGCAAACCGCCAAGCCGCCGCCATCTCGGATTTCACCGATGCGGCAAGCACTGGGCGATCCAGTAACCCCTTGATCACCTCAAACACTGTACTTCGCGTCACCGTGTTTACGGTTTTTTGCGCATACCCTGCCAACGCGTTTCTGAGCCTCTGAGCAACGGCCTTTGCGCCCTTTGGAGCGCGATTGACATTGAGATAACCCTCGGCATAGTCTTCAATAAGTTGGCCGATGGTGTAGGTTTCCGCCTTGGGCACCTCCACCAATGCGGTTTTGGAGGACCTCTTCTCCACCGCAGGGTCTCGCCCGGATTCACGCTGATCGCGTAGCTCTTGCCACCGTGCTGCAGCTTGCGCTGGAGACTTTGCAGGCCAAGTGCCAATCTTGATTTGACGCAGCTTCTGATCCACGGGACTACGGTATCTATACGTCCATGTCTTTTTGGTTAAAGTAGCTTCAAGCCGAAGTCCGGGGCATCCTTGCACGACAATATGTGCACCAGGCTGCAACCCCTTTGCCGCTTTTGCATCAAAGAACATTCATCCTCCCGAGTGGTTCGAAAAGAACCTATACCAAACCTATACTAACCAATGAAGTGTAGCAATGTTCAGAAAAGAGTAGGCAAGACTTTGCATGACTCCGAAATCTGCAAAAGTTATGAAAATTCAACAGCTTACGGGAAAACAGCGTTGAAAATCAAAAAGTTATGAAGGGCGTGGATTTAATGAACATTGTCATATTGGACGACTATCAAGACGCAGTACGCAAGCTTCATTGCGCCGAGCGACTCGAAAGATACTCCGCCAAGGTTTACACCAACACGGTCAAGGGCCTCGGCCAGCTGTCGGTTCGCCTGAAAGATGCCGACATCATCGTGCTGATCCGCGAACGCACCCAGATCTCCAAACAGTTGGTGGAAAAGCTCCCGCGCCTGAAACTCATCGCGCAGACCGGCAAGGTCGGCTCGCACATCGACGTGGCCGCCTGCACCGAAAAAGGTATCGCCATTGCCGAAGGCGTGGGCTCTCCCGTCGCACCGGCCGAGCTGACCTGGGCGCTCATCATGGCGGCCATGCGCCGACTGCCGCAGTACATCGCCAACCTCAAGCACGGCGCGTGGCAGCAATCGGGCATGCGTTCGGCGTCCATGCCTTCCAACTTCGGGCTCGGCATGGTGCTGCGCGGCAAGACGCTGGGCATCTGGGGCTACGGCAAGATCGGCCGCATTGTCGCGAGCTACGCCAAGGCTTTCGGCATGAACGTGCGCGTGTGGGGCCGCGAAGCTTCACGTGCGCAAGCGCTAAGCGACGGCTTTCAGGTCGCATCGACGCGCGCCGAATTCTTTTCGCAGTGCGATGTGATCTCGCTGCACCTGCGTCTCAATGAAGAAACGCGCAACATCGTCACGCTCGAAGACCTGAGCCAGATGAAGCCCACCGCGCTGATCGTGAACACATCGCGCGCCGAACTGATCGAACCCGATGCGCTGATCGCCGCACTCAACCGTGGCCGCCCCGGAATGGCTGCGGTGGACGTGTTCGAGAGCGAACCCATCCTGCAAGGCCACGCCCTGCTGCGCCTCGAAAACTGCGTGTGCACGCCGCACATCGGCTATGTCGAGCAGGACAGCTACGAGCTGTACTTCGGCGCGGCATTCGACAATGTGGTCAACTACATCAAGGGCACGCCCACCAACATCGTGAATCCAGGAGCGCTGCAAGTGCGCCGCTGATCCGCCAAGTTTCAGGCGAACAAAAAGGGCCTTCGATTTTTGTCGAAGGCCCTTTGTGTTTGTGCGTCTTCGGCTTTCGCCGAAGAGCGTCATCACTGATTTCAGTTCAGTGGCACCTTGTCGTTGTTCTTGTAGGCGAACAGCGTCACGGCGGGGTTCTTCATTTCACCATTGGCTTCGAAGGAGATCTTCGCGGTCACGCCTTGGTAGTTGGACTTCTTCAGTTCAGGAATGTACTTCTTGGGGTCCGAAGAGCCAGCGCGCACCATCGCATCAGCCAGCAGCATGGTGGCGTCGTACTTGTACGGGCTGTAGACTTGGAACTGGCCAGGGAACTTGGCGTCGTAGCGCGTCTTCCAGTCCTTGCCGCCAGGCATCTTTTCGAGGGAAGCACCGCCCACCGCGCAGACCACGTTGGCCAGCGTAGGTGCACCCGCCGACAGCTTGGCCAGCTCGGTCGTGCAGAAGCCGTCGCCGCCGAAATATTTCTGCTTGGTCATGCCCAGCTGAGCCATCTGGCGCAGCATCGGACCGGCCTGCGCGTCCATGCCGCCGAAGAACACGGCGTCAGGATTCTTGGCCTTGATGGCGGTCAGAATCGCCATGAAGTCGGTGGACTTGTCGGTGGTGAACTGTTCTTCGACGATCTTGATGCCCTTTTCGGCAGCGACCTTCTTGAACACGCTCGCCAGACCTTGGCCGTACGCAGTACGGTCGTCGATCACAGCCACGGTCTTGAGCTTGAGCGTGTCGGCTGCGTAAGCGGCCAGCGCAGCACCCAGCGCATTGTCGTTGGCGATGATGCGGTAAGTCGTGTCGTAACCTGGCTTGGTCAGGTTGGGGTTGGTGGCCGCACCGGTGACCATCGGCACGCCGCAGTCGTTGTAGATCTTGGAGGCAGGAATCGTCACACCCGAATTCAGGTGACCGACCACGCCAGCGACCTTGGCATCGCACAGCTTCTGTGCAGCGGCAGTGCCTTGCTTGGGATCCGCAGCGTCATCTTCGGCCATCAGCTCGAACTTGACCTTCTTGCCACCGATCGTCACGCCCTTTGCGTTGAGATCGTCAATGGCCATGCGGGCGCCATTTTCGTTGTCCTTGCCATAGTGACCCTGTGGCCCGGATACGGGACCGACGTGACCGATCTTCACCACCTCTTGAGCGGATGCCATGCCGGCCACTGCTGCAATCGCAGCAGCTATAGTCAACTTCAACTTCAATTGCATACGAATCTCCAAATTAGAAAACGCTGAGATATTTGGTTTTTGTCCCAACGCGGTGAAACATAGCGCAATTCATAATCTGAAACACTAGGGAATCTCAGAATAACGGACTGCGTCGAGACCGCGTTTTTATGCAATTTGTGGGCCAGTCAATGTGTGCACCATTTGCGGGCCTTGTGCGGCGCGGCCACCGCATATGGAAAGCGCCTTTCCAAGCCATTTCATGATGCAAAGAGCGCTTTCAAAAAAGTGACTGAATCGCGCACCGAGCGTACGCGCCGCACCACATTCGGGAAATCCCTTCTGGTGCGAAAACCGCGACGTCGACAATACGCCGCGCCGGGCGTTCAAGCCGTCACTTCGACGTCGATGCGAGCTCGTCCGCCACAGCCTCGTAGACCGATTGGCGAACCACCGATTCCACCTCTTCACGCAGGCGCGGAACGATGGAGCGGGTCTGCTCCTGAATCACCAGGGCAATGGCTTCACGCAGACGCTGCTCCAGAATCACATCCACGCGCTGCATCACGCGATGAACGACATACTCTTCGTAACCATCGGGTAGCGGCACGGGTTGGGCGGCTGCAACGGGTTCTGGTGCGACGCCGGAAGGCAACTCGCCAAGCGCAGCAACCGTGTCGCCCAGCGGATCAACCACTGTGGACACGATCTCCGCTTCCGTCACCACGTCGGAGATTTCGGGAATCGAGGCGAGGTCTTGATGGAGCACCTCGGCTTCGACCAGATCAACGACCTCGACCACCGCATCCAGTTCAGGGATGGCGTCCGTATCGAGCGGCGGTTGCGGCGCAGAATCCTCGTCGTCATCCGCGCCCCCCGCAGGCAACTCGTAGCCGCCGGGCACCTCCACCGGGTCCGCCAAGGCCGCCTGATCGGGCGAGGCGTCAACAGGCAGTTCCACCTCTTCGGTCAGCGTGGGAACAAACTTGGGCGGAGTGGAGGTGGGAGCGGATGCCATGGTCAGGCATTTTCTTTCAAAACCAGATCGTGGCGCACGATCTCGTAACCTTGTGCAGCGTACTGGCGCCAGCGCGTGCGTGCCAACTGGCGGTCCTGCTCGTCGCTGGCACTGACGACCTCGATCACCTTGTCGAACTGCTCATAGCCGGGCGGAAGCTGCGTGCCCAGGTTGAGCAGCATGTCGCGCGGAGCCACCGACAGCGGCTCCACGGCCAGCAGCACGGGCGATGCGGCGACCACATCCGGATCGCCATCGGCGAGCGCATGGGCCACAAAGTCCGTGGGCCCGAGCGCCCACATCATGCGGTCGAGCGCCTGCAGATCCGCCGCGCCTCCGGTCACCACCACGCGCACACCGCGCCTGAGCGCCTTGCGCGCAAAGCGGCAGGCGTAGGCAAGCTTGTCGGGCGCGTTGAAATGAAAAGCAACTTCGGTCATGGGCTCTCGATCTGTTGGACGGTGCTCGACACTCACGCCGTCTTGCGGGCCACGGGCTTCTTGCGCGCGACCTTGGGTGTCGATTTGACGGTGGCCTTGTCGCTTTCCGCCACGCCTGCCAGATAGTGCATCAGCAGGCCGACCGGACGACCCGTTGCGCCCTTGGCCGCCCCGCTCTTCCAGGCCGTACCTGCGATGTCCAGATGCGCCCAAGGCGTTGTGCCGGTGAAGCGCTGCAGGAATTTGGCTGCCGTGATCGCACCGCCCGCACGACCGGCCACGTTGGCCACATCGGCAAAATTGCTGCGCAGGCCTTCGGCATACTCGTCGTCGAGCGGCATGCGCCAGCACAGATCCTGCGCGGCGTCGCCAGCCGATTGCAGTTGCGCAGCCAGTGCATCGTTCGACGCGAACAGGCCGCTGCGCTGGTTGCCCAGTGCGATCACGCAGGCACCGGTCAACGTGGCTATGTCCACCAACGCGCGGGGCTTGAAGCGCGCAGCGTAGGTGATCGCATCGCACAGCACCAGACGGCCTTCTGCGTCGGTGTTCAGGATTTCGATGGTCTGACCGTTCATGCTGGTCACCACGTCACCGGGCTTGATCGCCTTGCCATCGGGCATGTTTTCGCAAGCGGGAATCAGACCGACCACGTTCACGGCGGGACGCAGTTCCGCCAGCGCGGTGAACACGCCGAGCACGCTGGCCGCGCCGCCCATGTCGAACTTCATCTCGTCCATTTCAGCGGCAGGCTTGAGCGAAATGCCACCGGTGTCGAACGTGATGCCCTTGCCGACCAGCACGACGGGCGCTTCCGTCTTGGCCGCGCCGTTGTAGCGCAGCTCGATGAAGCGCAGTTGCTCGGCCGAGCCCTGCGCCACGGCCATGAACGCGCCCATGCCGAGTTTGGCGACTTCCGCCGGGCCATGCACCTTGCAGGTGATGCCGGTGGTCGTCAGGCCCTTGGCGGCATTCGCCAGCAGCGTGGGCGTGGCGTGGTTGGCCGGGCGATTGGCCCATTCACGCGCAAAACCGACGCCCTTGGCCACAGCGCAGGCCATGTCGAAGGCGGACCTGAGCTTGCTGGTGTCTTCCACGCCAATCACCAGACGGTTCAGCGCCACGGGTTCGGCCTTGGTCTTGGTGGTGGTGTAGACATAGCTCAGATCGCTGCAGCACTGCACTGCAGCCGCAACCGCATCACTCGTCGCCTTGTCGGCGAAAACCACCGCGGCCTTCTTGACCTTTGGAGATTTGAGGACATTTGCCACCCCGGCAAGCGCTTGACGCACGCTGCGCGCGCTACCATCACCGGATCCGGCCAGAATCACCCGACGCGCCGCCAGCAGTGGCGAAGCGTAAATCTGCAGGTTCTTGCCCGCCTTGAGTTCGAGATCACCCGATTTGAGCGCCTGCGCCAGGATGGCGGAAACCGCATCCTTGCCGGGCTTCACGCCCTCGGGCACCAGCACGATGAGTGCATCGCATTTCAGGCTGGAAGCTGCAGATAAAGAGAGAGTGTTCAGTTCGAAGTTCATAATCACCGTTTTCCTTCGACACAATGTTATTCGATTCATCCATCCGCAAGGAACTGGCACGCAGTTTTGGCGCGACGCTGGTGGTGCTGGTCACCATCGTCATGACCATGATGCTGATCCGCACCCTTGGTCAAGCCTCGAAAGGCAGCGTCAATCCGCAAGACGTCATGCTGGTCATGGGCTACACCGTGCTAGGCCAGTTGCCCACCATTTTGAGCCTTTGCCTGTTCGTCGCCATCGTGGGGGTTCTCTCGCGCATGTACCGCGACAGCGAAATGGTCATCTGGTTCGCCAGTGGCCGCGGCCTCATGAGCCTGCTGCCACCCCTGCTGCGCTTTGCGTGGCCGGTGATGCTGGCGATCGCCGCGCTCTCGCTCATCGTCTGGCCCTGGGCCAACACGCAGATTCAGGAACTCAAGTCGCAGTACGAGCAGCGCAGCGACGTCGATCGCATTGCACCGGGCCAGTTCCAGGAGTCCTCCAACGGCTCGCGCGTGTTCTTCATCGACCGCGACTCGCCCGATGCGACTTCGGCCAGCAATGTCTTCATCGCGACCAACGAGCCTACCAAGGAAACCGTGACTTCCGCCGAGAGCGCCCGTCTCGAAGTGCGCAATGGTGATCGCATGGCCTTGCTGTTCAACGGCCAGCGCCTTGAAATGCCCTTGGGCAAGCCCGGTCTGCGCGTGAGCGAATTTCAGGAATACGGCACCCGTGTGGGCGACGCCAAATCGGGTGGCGTGGACGATGTGGCCCTCAAGAGCCGCAACACGCTTGAGCTGATCGGCGCCAGCGCACCAGCCTATCAGGGCGAACTCGGCTGGCGCATCGGTCTGGCGTTGGCTGCACTCAACTTTGTGGTGCTGGGTCTTGCCGTTGCCATCGTCAATCCACGCGCAGGTCGCAGCAGCAGCATGGCGTTTGCGCTGTTTGCCTTCGTCATCTACTACAACCTCATGACCGTGGGCCAGAGCTGGGTCGCCGCGCAACGCATCGGCATGCTGCCGTTCATGCTCCTGCTGCACGGTGGCACCTTCGCGTTGGCGCTGCTGCTGCTGGCCGCAAGACACAACCAATGGTCGATCCGCTCCTTGTTCTCGGGCGGCGGCCACACTGCACGCAATGCAGCAAAGGGGGCTGCATGAAGACCATTCGCCGTTTCATCTACCGCGAGATCATCGCGGGCGTGGGCTTTGTCACGCTGGCGTTTCTGGCGCTGTTCTTCTTCTTCGATCTGGTCGACGAACTGCGCTGGATCAACAACAGCTACAAGCTCATGTTCGCCCTGCTCTACGTGGCGCTGCGCGTGCCGCAGCACTTGTATGAGCTCTTGCCGATCACCGTGCTCATCGGCACCATCTTCGTGATGGCGCGGCTTGCGCAAACCTCCGAATTCACCATCATGCGCACCAGCGGCCTCGGGCCATGGCGCGCGCTCAGCACCCTGCTGATTCTGGGTGGTGCGTTCGTCGCATTCACCTTCGTGATGGGCGACTACATCGCTCCGGTCAGCGAAAAAGCGGCCGAGCTGGTCAAGGCCCGCCGCATGGGGCAGATCACCACCGGTGTGACCGGCGCGTGGCTCAAGGAACGCCAAGGCGATCACAGCTTTGCCGTGAACGTGCGCGCCATCGACACGCAGGGCGAGATGCGCAATGTGCGGATTTTCGAATTCGATGCTGACGGCTACACCGCCTCGACCACGCAGGCCGAGCGCGGGCGCTTCGACACGAACAACGATGGCTGGGTGCTCGAAAACGTGCGCCGCAGCGAATTCCAGCGCAGCAAGAGCGGCGACATGAGCGTCCAACGCACCGAAAAGCCCGAGTTCAAGTGGACGACCCGCATCACCTCCAGCATGGTGGCGGCCGCCGTGCTCAAGCCGGACAAGATGTCCACGCTCGAACTGTTCCAGTACACCCGCCACCTGGAGGCCAACGGCCAGTCCACCCAGCGCTACGACATCGAGTTCTGGCGCAAGGTGTTCTATCCGCTGAGCTGCCTGGTGATGGTCGTGCTGTCGCTGCCATTCGCCTATCTGCACTTCCGCTCTGGCGGCATTGCGGGCTATGTGTTTGGCGGTGTGATGGCGGGGATCAGCTTCTTCCTGCTCAACAACGTGTTCGGCTTTGCAGGCAATCTGCAGAACTGGTCGCCCATGCTCACGGCCGCCGCGCCGGGGCTGATCTATTCCCTGCTGTCGCTGGCCGCCTTTGGCTGGCTGGTGCTCAGACGTTAGCGCTCAAGAAACCTGTCCGTCCATGCCTGATTCCGGTGTCATCCTGTTCGCCCACGGCTCGCGCGATCCGCAATGGCGGCTGCCCATCGAGGCGGTCGCCAGCCTCATAGAAAAGCAGCGCGGCGACATTGCCGTTGCCTGCGCCTATCTGGAATTGACCGAGCCCGATCTGCCCTCCGTCGTCGCACGCTGGGTGGAGCAAGGCATTCACAAGATCAGCGTGATGCCCATGTTTCTGGGCGCGGGCCGCCATGCGCGCGAAGACCTGCCGCGCATGGTCTACGACCTGCAAATGCAATATCCAGCTCTGGAGTTCCGTCTTCAGACCCCGATTGGCGAAGACCCGCGCATCACCGCGCTGATGGCCTTGATCGCGGCTGATTCAGCCACCGAATGAGCACCACTCAATAGACGTCGCGGCGGTAGCGCCCCGACTGCGTGAGTGTCTGCATGCACTCGTCGCCCAGCACCTGCTTGAGCGCTTGATGCACGCCCTGCCCCATGCCTTGCAGGCTGCCGCACACATAGATGGCCGCGTCGCGCGCCACCCAGCTTTTGAGCATTTCGGCTTGCTTTAGCAGCACATCCTGCACATAGGTTTTCTCGGCCACATCGCGTGACCACGCCAAATCGAGCCGCTCCAGTTGTCCATCCTGCAGCCATTGCTCAAGCTGCTGTGCGCAGATCGCATCATGCTCCGGGCTGCGCTCGCCGAACACCAGCCACTGGTCGCTGCGTCCCGCCGCAATCCGCGCCTTGATGTGGCTGAGCAGCCCCGCCAATCCCGAACCGTTGCCGATCAGAATCAACGGCCTTGCAGCGTTGTCTCCCAGTCGAAAACTGCTGTGCTGGCGCACGGAAATGTCGAGTGAATCGCCCTGCTTCATGCCCATGCAAAGCCAGCTCGACGCCACACCCGGCGTGCCATCCGCGCGCACACTTTGCCGCACCAGCATCTGCAGATGCCCATCCGCCCGGATCGAAGCAATCGAATAATCGCGCGCATGTTCTCGATCGGCAGGCACGCGCAGCGACGCCAGATCGCCCGACTCCCATTCGGGCAGATCGCCATTCTTCACCACCCAGTCCAGCCGATACAGTGCGCCGCCTTGACTGCCCGGATTGAGCAACGTGCGTCGCTCCAGTGTGAAGGGCGTGCTCGTGGGCGGCAGCAGCCATTCTTCCTGCATCGCCACGGGCGGCTGAGAGTCCCCCTCCTCGCCCAACCAACCCTGCTTCAACTCGTTGATGCGCGACTGCCACGAGCGCAGCGTGGCGCGGTCCATGTTGTCCACGCACACCAGCTCGCTATTCGCGCCTTGGGCAACAAGCCATGCCTGAACCTGTTCGCCAAACGCGCAGAACTGCTGGTATTCACGATCACCGAGCGCAAGCACCTGCGCTTCATGCGCCCGCAAGTCCGCACCTTGCGGCAGCACCTGCTGCACAAAATGCAAGGCGTGATCGGGTGCATCGCCCTCGCCCGTGGTCGAGACGATCCACAGGCTGCGTTCATGCGCGTTCAGATTTTCCGTGGTGATCGAATCGATGGGAAGCAGCGTCACACGCAAGCCGCTCTCGCGCAGCATGCGCGTCGCCTCGCGGGCAATGCCTTCGGCCTGCCCCGTCTGACTGGCATAGACCACCAGCACCGCAGGCCATTGCGATTGGCCCGCAGGCACGTCGTTGTCGCGCTCAATGTCGATGCGCTTCTGTTTGCTCACCCACGCCACGCGGGCGCAAAGCGCTGCGTATGCCAACACCAGTCCTGCAGCGCCTGCCGCGCGTGCCGGAGACACCACCCAATCCAGAATCATGATGCGAATCGCGCCTTCCAGGCCGGTGACATGCACGGATTTGCGCCATGCTCCTGAAACACGGCCGCAACCTCATACGCCTCGGCAAAAGCCATGCCCTGCTCCACGCCCAGCACCGTCAGCACCGTCGCCAGCGCATCGGCGTGCATGCATGCTTCGTGGTGAACCGTCACGCTGGCCAGTGGGTGCTTGATCGGCCAGCCGGTGCGTGGATCAAGCGTGTGCGAATAGCGCTTGCCGTCGGCAAAAAAGTGATGCCACCAGTCGCCCGATGTGGCGAACGAAGCATTCTTCACGGCCACCACAAGGGGCGCATTGGACGCATCACCTTGACTGCCCAACTGAATCTGCCAAGCGTCGCCATTGGGCTTTTCGCCCCAGCTTCGCAGCTCGCCGCCGATCTCGAACAGGCCGCTGTTCCAGCCCGCTTCTTGAAGATGCTGCACGACCCAATCTACCCCAAAGCCCTTGGCAATGCCGCACAGATCGAGCTTCAATCCGCCCGGTTGTTCGATGTGGTTCTGACCGGCTTTCCATTGCAGCTTTTCAAAGCCTGATGCGCGCAGCAAATCATCAATCTGCGCGACCGTGGGACGCTCGCCAGAGTGCGGCGTCAGCGGCTCGGCACGTGGGCCGAACCCCCACAAAGAAACCAACGCCCCCATAGTCGGATCGAGCGCCCCACCCGAACGCTCGGCCCATTGCAGCGCCGCAGCAAGCACCTGCGCGAACTCTGCTGGCAACGCATGCCAAGTGCCTGCATGCGCATTGTTGAAGCGAGAAATCGCCGAATCGTTTTCCCAGTTGCTCATCTGCGCGATGACTTCGTCCAGCACCGACTGAACCAGTGCGTGCACGGGTTGGAGCTCCAGAAAATCGGTATTCGGCAGATTCAGCGACCACGATGTCCCCATCGTCTGGCCGCTGAGTCGGTGAATGCGCGAGTCCTGCTGGCGCTGCATGCTTGGCGCGCGCCAGTGCTGCACCGAAAAATCGGCGCGCGCGGGCACTACCGGGGCCGTTTTCGCAGCCTGCGGCAAGCGCCAGACGCTGGCACCGAAATGGACTCGCGGAGCAGTGCTCATGACTTCATTGTTGAAGAATCAGGGCAGCACTTCCAGCGTGGCAACATAACCGAGACGACGCTCCGTTGCCTTGGCCACGGTGGTCTTGTTGTCCTTGGCATCGGTGCTCAGCCAGTACAGCCCGGCACGCGGGAACTTCACGGTGAGCAGGCCGTTCGCATCGGTCTTGAACTTCAGCGGCTCCACGCCATCGCGGTAGCGAATACCGTCGGCCACGAGTTCCACTTCGAGATTCGCCGCAGGCTTGCCGTCGATCTGGAATTCGAACTTGGCTTCTTCGCTGCTCACCAGATCGTTGGGATGGGTCACGGGCTTGAGTTCCAGACCCTTGCCAGTCAGCGCGATGCCGGTTGGCTTGCCCACGGACACGAAGGTTTCCATGCGGCGCACGTTCTCGGTGATGTTCACGTCCTTGGCATCCGCAGGAATCTGCTTGAGGATTTCTTCCGCCGAGCCGCGCACGCGCTTGGGTTGACCGTTGGCGTCTTTGTAGCCGCCCATCACGCCGTTCATCAGCATGGTCACGCGGTAGGTGCCGGGCTTTTCGGGCTTGAAGTCGAACACGCTGCGCAGCTCACCCTTGTGGGCGTTTTTCATCTCGACAGCGGAACCATCGGGGCCGGTGATCTTCACGTTTTCCAGTCCCAGCGGACGGTGGTTGAAGAAGAACACGTCGTTGGAGACCGCCGCATCGACGGTCACCCAATCGGACTTGGAGAGCACCGTGCTCGAGGGCTTGAACCAGAGGTCATGGGCCTGTGCGGACAGGGCGGCGAGCGCCAGCGTTGCGGCCACAATTGCGTGCTTCTTGAGCATCATTTCGGACGTCCTTTTGAATGAGACTGGGGTTGATATCTGGTTGGCAAATGGCTCGAAGCCCCATCAGGGCTTGAGGTCGAGCTTGATCTGACCGAGTTCGGTGCTGCCCTTGGCGGACAGGCTGGTGGCTTGCTTGGCAGGCCATTCGAAGGGAATCGAGACCAGCTCGCGGCCGCCCACTTCACGCGCGGCTTCCACCATCAGCTTGTACTGACCGGGAGCGAGCTTGGGCAGCGGGTTCTTGCCCTCGCTGAACGACAGCGCATGATTGCCCGCGGGCTTGGTCGGCTGGGTCACGCCATCGATAGGGAACGACAGCTCGCGCCCCGTGCGACGCCACCACTGGCGCATGTCCTTGAGCCACTTCGTGCCTTCGGCATCCTTCATCTTGGCGTCGTACCAGACCGACAGATTGGCGGCCACGCCACCGTCCGTCTTCTCCAGCCACACGGCCACATAAGGCTTGTGGTACTCGGCCACTTGCAGTTGCGGAATGCCCACGGTCACGTCCAGACCACCCGCGATTGCAGGCAGGCCGACCACTGCGCTCAGCGCGACCGTGCATTTGAAAATCCTTTTCGCCATTTCAGAGTTTCCTTCAACAAAATTCGGTATCCGGCAGCCTGCGATCAATGGATCAGCAGCAATGCCAGCAGCGCCGGAATCACCAAGCCCAGACCCACCATCGGCCAGGTCAGCGGACGCCGCTCGGAATGCATCTTCAGAATCAGCAGGCCGGTGATGCAAAACACCAGACAACCCACCGCGAACACATCGAGGAACAGGCTCCAGGCACCGCCCGTGTTACGCCCCTTGTGCAGATCGTTGATGTAGGAGATCCAGCCGCGATCGGTCGATTCGTACTCCATCGCGCCCTCTTTCAGATCGACGCGCAGCCACGCATCGCCACCGGGACGCGGCATGGGCACATAAGCCTCGTCATCACTCCACTCAACCGCGCGGCCCGACACATCGACCTTCATCTCGCTGCGGATGAAGGCGGCGACCGGTGCAGGAAATTCGGGACTGGCTTCGGACTTCGGTTTGTCCTTGAGCCCAGCTTGCAGCGCCTGCAATGGCGGCAGCAGCTCGGGTGACATCTGGCCCTCGCGGGTCTCCACGCGCGGCTTGGACTCGATCTGCCCCGCATGATTGAGAGTGATGCCCGTGAACGCGAACAGCAGCATGCCGATCAGGCAGATCGCCGAACTGATCCAGTGCCATTCGTGTAATTTTTTCAGCCAGTACGCTCGTTGCGAGCTACCGGAAACAGCCGACTTCATGGAAAACCTTGGGTGGACGTGCGCCGCAATGAGGTGATTTTTCTTCTGCTCATCGGGATGGTGCATTCTAGGAGTGAGGATGCTCAAATGCATCTCACTTTCATTTACTTTACCAAAGCGACACATCAAATTGGGCATTCCCCTCCTCGTAAAGGCGGCTACTTGGGCATAAAAAGCACCGCCCATATGCAATATAAGAAGAATGAAGCATAATAAAGGCAGTCTTTAGCTGTATTCAGTTATGAACCTGCACCAATTCCGCTTCGTACAAGAGGCAGCACGCCGCAATCTCAACCTCACCGAGGCCGCCAAGGCACTGCATACCTCGCAGCCCGGCGTGTCCAAGGCCATCATCGAGCTGGAGGACGAGCTGGGCGTGGACATCTTCGCGCGCCACGGCAAGCGCCTCAAGCGCGTGACCGAACCCGGCCAGCATGTGCTCAAGAGCATCGAGTTGATCATGCGCGAGGTCACCAACTTGAAGCGCATCGGTGAGCAATACAGCGCGCAGGACAGTGGCACCCTGTCGATCGCCACCACCCACACGCAGGCCCGCTACGTGCTGCCCGTGCCGGTCGCCAAGCTGCGCGAGTCCTATCCCAAGGTCAACATCAGCCTGCACCAGGCCACGCCGCATGAAGTGGCGCGCATGGTGATCGACGAAGTGGCCGAAATCGGCATGGCGACCGAATCGCTCGCCGACTACCCCGACCTCGTGACCCTGCCCTGCTATGAATGGCAGCACGTGCTGGTGATGCCGAGCAACCACCCGCTCGCCCAACGCGAACGCATCGGCCTCGAAGACATCGCCCACGAGCCGCTGGTGACCTACCACCCCTCGTTCACCGGACGCGGCAAGATCGACGCGGCCTTCGCCACCCGCAAGCTGCAGCCGCGCATCGTGCTCGAAGCCATCGACTCCGACGTGATCAAGACCTATGTGCGCCTTGGCATGGGTATCGGCATCGTGGCTGAAATGGCCATGCGCGACGATCCGGTCGGTGACCTTGTCGTGCGCCCCATGGGCCATCTGTTCGGCCAGAACGTGGCGCGTGTCGCTTTCAAGCGCGGCGCGTATCTGCGCAACTTCATCTACAAGTTCGCCGAACTGCTGAGCGACCGCCTGAGCCGCGATCTGGTGATGCGCGCCATGGTCGGAAACGTCAACGACTACGAGCTCTGAGCCTGCGACCTCCGAACCTTTGACTGCCCCACTGCAAGTCTAGAATTTGCCCGTCATGACAACAAGCACAAACAGCGCGCCGCGCACCCCCACCTTCCCGAGCCGCCTGCCCAACGTGGGCACCACGATCTTCACCGTGATGTCGGCTCTCGCCACCGAATACAAGGCAGTCAACCTTGGTCAGGGCTTTCCTGACTTTGCGTGCGACCCCCAACTGGTCGATGCCGTCAACAACGCCATGCGGGCAGGCCACAACCAGTACCCGCCCATGCCCGGCGTGGCCGTGCTGCGCGAAGCCATGTCGCAGAAGTACCAGGCGCTGCACAGCCGCCACTACGATGCGAACACCGAAATCACGGTGACCGCAGGCGCAACGCAGGCGATCCTCACCGCCGTGCTCGCCTGCGTGCAGCCGGGCGACGAAGCCATCGTGCTCGAACCCTGCTACGACAGCTACGTGCCGAACATCGAAACCGCAGGCGGCAAAGTCGTGCGTGTGCCGCTCACGCCCGGCACCTTCCGCCCGGACTTCGACAAGATCGCCGCCGCCATCACGCCGCGCACGCGCCTTCTGATCATCAACTCGCCGCACAACCCCAGCGGCACGATCTGGACCGATGCGGAAATGCGCAAGCTCGAAGAGCTGCTCGCTCCCACCGACATCCTGCTGATCAGCGACGAGGTCTACGAGCACATGGTGTTCGACGGCCAGCAGCACCAGAGCGCGGCCCGCTTTCCGGGCCTGGCCGCGCGTGCCTTCATCGTCTCGAGCTTCGGCAAGACCTACCACGTCACCGGCTGGAAAATCGGCACCGTGGCCGCGCCCGCAGCCCTCACCGCCGAATTCCGCAAGGTGCACCAGTTCAACGTCTTCACGGTGAACACCCCCATGCAATACGGCATCGCGGAATACATGCAAGACCCCGCGCCGTACCTGCAACTCTCGGCCTTCTACCAGGCCAAGCGCGACCTCTTCCGCGAAGGCCTCAAGGACTCGCGCTTCAAGCTGCTGCCAAGCCAGGGCAGCTACTTCCAGTGCGTGGACATCTCCGGCATCAGCGACCTGAGCGAAGCCGACTTCTGCCAATGGCTCACCCGCGAAATCGGCGTCGCAGCCATCCCACTCTCGGCCTTCTATGTCGAAAAATTTGACCAACGCGTGGTGCGCTTTTGCTTCGCCAAGAAGGACGAAACCCTGCGCGACGCCATCGAGCGACTGCGCAAGCTGTAAGCAGCACCAATAAACGAAACCGCGCTGAGGCGCGGTTTTTTCGTTGAGGAACCCGGACTTCAAACATCCAGCTACGCAGCCCTACGGGCCTCCGAACCCACAGCCACAATGATGAGATGGGGCCGTAGGCGCGACGCGAAGCCGCAGACAGTACTCTCGGGAACCTCTCAAAACCTCCCGACGTCGCTGACTCACGTCATCTGATGCAGTAAATTCGCAGCATGATCACCCCCCGCAGTGCCCTGAAGTTCGACCTGTTCGCCGAAGCCTCCCGCAAGCGCAAGATCGATGAAGTGGGCGATCCGCTGCAAGTCATTGCGCAGCACATCGACTTCACCGCGCTGGCCCGTCTGGTCGATGGAATCATCGAGCGCAGTGATGGGCGCAAGGGTGGTCGTCCGGCCTATCCCACTGAGGTCATGGTACGGGTGATGGTCCTGAAGAGGCTCTACAACCTCTCGGACGAGCAGATGGAATATCAACTGCTTGACCGCATGAGCTACCAGCGATTTTGTTTGCTGCAAGACTCGATGAACGTTCCGGACCGCAACACCATCTGGCGCTTTGGCGAGCGCCTGGGCGTGGATGGAGCCACGGCTTTGCTGCATGGCGTGGACGAGCAATTGCATCGTCATGGCTACATCGCGCGCGGTGGTCAGGCCATCGATGCGACCTTGGTGCCAGCACCGCGCCAACGCATGAACAAGGGCGAACGCGAGCAACTCTCCAACGGCCAAAGACCTGAATGGGGTGATGCCAAAGATCGGCAAAAAGACATCGATGCCACCCACACCAAGAAGCACGGCAAGCGCTACTTTGGCTACAAGCTGAGTGTGAGCGTCGATCACAAACACGGCTTCATCCGGGGCGTGGCCACGGGGACAGCGAGCGAGCACGACGGCCATCACTTCGATGAAGTGCTGGATATGAAGAACACCGGCAAAGAGGTCAATGCCGACAAGGCCTACCCGAGCGCTCAACGCATCAAGATGCTCAAGGTGTTGGGCTTCAAAGATGGCATCCAGCGCAAAGCCAAAGCGAAGCAGCCGCTCAGCGAATGCCAGGAGCGACGCAATCAACGCATTGCCAAGCGACGTGCGCGTGTCGAGCACGTGTTTGCAGGCATCCGTCACATGGGCGGCAAGTTCGTGCGCACGATTGGACAGACCAGAGCCACCACGGTCATGACGATGATGGTTGCGTGCTACAACTTGAAGCGCCTGGCGTCGTTCCTTGAAAACAAGGTCGATCCGTTCTTCAAAACAGCGAGCTCAAAGAGACCGGTGCGCCTGCAAACGGCGAAGGCCTGAGAGTCGGGGGCGCAATGGGCCCGAAATGACCCAAATCTGCGTTGAACAAACCAGTCAATGAGCAATCTGCTCGCCATGCGGAGTGGGCGACTGGGGAATCGCCGGTTGTGAGAGGTTCCCATTCCATGCAGCACGGTTGAATATTAATTACATTCATCTCGCGAGATTCAATTCAATTTCTTATCGAAGTCATTTGCAAGCCACACACTGCCCATATCCAAAATCCAGTTACTGCATGGACTTCGGTAAAAAAATCACATGCGATCCAATGCACTCCAACCCACGCATTAATCACACCTCCAATATCTCCCCAAAAACAAAACGGAGCCAAAGGCTCCGTTGATATCAAAATTGGCGGTCAAATAAACCGCCGCAAAGGCGTCCTGCCGTTCACCCGGCCATCGCCATCAGTCACTCATTCAGGGCGAACCCCTTCACGCATGGCTGCGGCAATCTGCGTCAGGACCTGCGGCAAATCCTTCACGCTGCGAATCACAAAATGCGCGCCAGCCTTGTGCAGCTTGGCCTCGGCCGCGGCGACGCGGGCCTCGATTTCCTCTGCGGGAGCACTCGCCCATTCGGCCAGCGAGTAGCCCACTTCGTTGCCGGACAGCGTCAGGCCCACGGTCCACATGCCCGCGTTGCGTCCTTCCTCGATGCCCGGTACGGTGTCGTCCACTTTCACGCAAGCGCGCACGTTGCTGATACCCAAGGCCAGCACATTCGCAAGCGCCATGTACGGGCCGGGGCGACCACCCGCCGCCATCTCGTCACCGGCAACCACATGGTCGGGCGCAATCCCTGCCGCGGCGGCCTGCGGCAGCAACTGGTTGAGCACTTCACGTGGATAGCCCGAGCACGAGCCGACCTTGAGACCGCGTGCGCGCAGCCATTGCAGCAACTCGGGCGCACCGTCGATGGGCGCGGAGAACTCGCCCACCTTGGCGATCTGCATGGGCATGAAGCGCGCGTAGATGGCATCGACATCCGAATCACCCGGAGCGCGCCCGAACGCGTTCTGCCATTGCGCGCGGATCGACTCTTCCTGCAGCAGTTGATGAATGTGCTGCCACTTGGACAGGCCCATCGGCCCGCGCGCCTCGGCCAGCGTGATGGTGATGCCAAAGGTCGCAAAAGCTTCCACAAAGATCTGCGTGGGCGCGAGCGAGCCGAAGTCCACCAGCGTTCCTGCCCAATCGAAAATGACGGCTTGCAGCGGCGAGAGATCGGCCTGGAGCGCGTCGTCTTGGGAGGCCTGAGTGAATGCGTCGTTGATGGTGTTCATGATGTGCAGATAAGGAAAAATAAGGAAAGAAAAACGGCGAATCACGCCATCTGACGAATGAAGTTGCGCCCGCGTGGACCTTGCGCTGCGGCTTGCACCATGGCGCTCCAGTCGCTCTCGGCCACGCCGTAATGCGTTGGGTCGGTCGCGACGCCAAGGCCTTGCAAAAAGTCACGCAGGCGCTGAACGGCAGCTTGCGCAGTGGCCGCATCGAAGATGGAGAGCAACGCTGCGTCGGTTTCGTCGTCTGCGCCCAGCGCCATGTCCAGCACCAGCGGCAGGCTGAACGAACACGCGATGCCATGCGCCACGCCATGCTGCAAGGTGATGTCGTAGGAGAGCGAATGCGCCAGCGCCGTCTTGGTGTTCGAGAACGCCAGCCCGGCCAGCAAGGCCGCTTCGGCCATCGCATTGCGCAGTTGCAGATTGCCAAGGTCCTTCATGAGCGCCGGGAGACAGGCCATGGTGCGGCGCGCAGACTGCTGCGCCAGCGCCAAAGACACGGGGTTGCGGTTCACGTTCCAGATCGACTCCAGCGCATGCGAGAGCGCATCCAGCCCCGACGCGAGCGTGGCACCTGCGGGCAGGCTGGTCATGAGCGCGGCGTCGATGATCGCGGCTTCGGGCCAGGTCCATGGCTGGTGCAGCGAATGCTTTTTACCGGCGGCCTGATCCCAGATCGTCGCCCACGGCGTGACCTCGCTGCCCGTGCCGGCGGTGGTGGGGATGGCGATCAGCGCCTTGTGTGCTGCGGGTGGCAACTGCGTGCCGGTTTCCAACGCCGCCAGCAACTCTTCAAAACGTCCATTCGGTGTGGCGCACATCAGCGCCTTGGCGCTGTCGATGCTGCTGCCTCCACCGAGTGCGACGATGCAGGGCACGTCGGCGTGATCACGATGGACCTGGTCGTACAGCGGCGCAAGCCATTGCACATCGGGGTTGGGCGAGATGCTGTCGATCACGCCTGCAAGCTGCGCGTCCAGCAGGGAGCGCACTCGCCCGATGATGCCAAGCGACTCTGCTTCGGGAAAAGTCACCAGCAGGCAGCGACGACCTGCGAGCAGTTGCGGCAAGCGCTCCAACGAATTGGCTCCGCAATGGATGGCGACGGGGTTGTGGAAACTACGCACGAGAAAATGACCTTGCAGTGAAATTCAAAAAGAGGCTTCAGTGATGCGCGCCGCGCTGAATGCGCT
The DNA here is from genome assembly GCF_011305535.1 of Diaphorobacter sp. HDW4B. Taxonomy (GTDB): domain Bacteria; phylum Pseudomonadota; class Gammaproteobacteria; order Burkholderiales; family Burkholderiaceae_C; genus Diaphorobacter_A. Next base: position 4,920,150 of record NZ_CP049905.1, on the reverse strand, counting down.
GACGCAGAAGGTTCGAGACCATGTCGGCTGCAATCACCATCACCGTGATGACGACGATGCAGGTGGCGGTCTCCTGATAGCGGAACAGCTTGAGGCTGCTGACCAACTCGAACCCCAACCCGCCCGCGCCCACCATGCCCAGCACGGTCGCAGAGCGCAGGTTGACCTCGAAGCGATACAGCACCACGCCGATCCATGCAGTGATGGCTTGCGGGACCACGCCGAACACGATGACTTGCAGTTGCGACGCGCCCGCACTGCGCAAGGCTTCGAGCGGGCCGTTGTCGATTTCTTCGATGTTCTCGGCAAAGAACTTGCCCAGCATGCCCATGCCATGCAGCGCCAGTGCCAGCACGCCGGGGAATGGCCCGAGGCCGACGGCAGACACGAACACCAGCGCCAGAATCAGCTCGTTGATGCTGCGCACCACGTTCAGAAACTGGCGCGTGATGCGGCGCAGCCAATGCCAGCTGTGCAGATTGCTTGCCGCGATGAAGGACAGCGGCAGCGCGAGAATCACGCTCAGCAGCGTGCCCCAGATGGCGATCTGAACCGTCTCCAGCGCCGGTGCCCACAGGCGCGGCAACACGCTCCAATCGGGCGGGAACGAGCGGGCCGCGAAATCGGCAATCTGCGGCAGGCCATTGGCCAGTTCGCCCCAGCTCATCTGCGCGCCGCTCGCACTCCAGTGCAGCACGACGACGACCATCAGCACCGCGAAGGCGGTGCCAATCCAGCCAGTGTGCGATTGCGGACGAGGTGCCGTCCAGCGCCAGCCCTCTTGACCTTGTCGGCCTTGTTGAATGTGGGTGGCGTTCATCACATGGCTCCTGCCGTGGCAGCGAGTGGCTTGAGCCAACGTCCGCCCTGCTCTGCTGCGTGCATCGATGACACTGCCGCTTCCGTGGGTTGGTGGTAGATGGCCTGCAGCGCGGCATCGTCCAGTTCATCGGGCCCGCCATCGAACACCATGCGGCCTTGCGACAGGCCGACCACGCGGTCCCCGAACTCGCGTGCGTATTCCACCTGATGCAGATTGCAGACCACCGCAATGCCCAGCTCGCGCGTGGCTTCGCGCAGGTATTGCAGCACGCTGGTGGCGGTCTTGGGATCGAGGCTGGCCACCGGCTCGTCGGCCAGAATCACCTTGGGACTTTGCGCCAGTGCGCGTGCGATTCCCACGCGCTGCATCTGCCCGCCCGACAACGCATCGGTGCGCGCATCCGCCTTGTGCAGCAGGCCCACACGCTGCAGGCATGCATCGGCCAGTTGCAGGTCGCTGGCACGGAAAAACTGCGCGATGGAGGCCAACGTTCCCAGTTGTCCCAAGCGGCCGGTCAGCACGTTCTTGCGCACCGAAAGACGCGGCACCAGATTGTGATGCTGGAACACCATCGCCGCCTGCTGCGCGAGTTCGCGGCGCGAATGCTTGCGACATATGTCGATGCCGCCCACCGTCAGGCTGCCGCTGTCGGGCTTGACCAGACCGTTCATGCAGCGCAGCAGCGTGGACTTTCCAGCGCCCGACAGGCCCAGCATCACCACGAATTCGCCCGCGCGCACATCGAGGTCGATGCCATGCAGCACATGATTGCTGCCGTAGCTTTTCTTGAGGTTGCGGATGCTGATCATTTCATGCTTCCCAGATCGAGCTTGAGCACCTTGGCGGTCTGGCGCACCACGTCGTAAGCCGCGTCGTTGGTGGGCGCAAAGCCGTTGAGCACACCTTGATCGCCCCAGGGCAGATCCTTCACATCGGCCAGTGCTGCGGCCACTTTCTGCTTGGTGTCGGCATCCAGATTCTTGCGCCACACCATCGGCGATTCGGGGATGGGCTGCGAGCGCCAGACGATGCTGAAATCGTCGGCCTTCACGAGACCCTTGGCGATGGCCGATTCCAGAATGCGATCGGCCACCGAGGCCGCATCCACCTTGTTGTTGGCAACGGCCATGATGCTGGCATCGTGCGAACCGGAGAAGATCACGCGCGAAAAGCCCTTGTCCGCATCGAAGCCCTCGCCCATCAACCCGGACTTTGGAAACAGATGACCCGAGGCCGATGTCGGATCGACGAACGCGAACGAGTGGCCCTTCAGCTTGGCGACGCTGTCAATGCCCGAGCCTTTGCGGCTGATGACGACGCTGTGATAGGCACTCTTGCCGGTCTTCTTGGTCACCGCCACCGCAAACGCTTCGGCATTGGCGATCTGGCTTGCGAGCACATAGGAGAACGGGCCAAGGTAAGCAATGTCGATCTTGTTGGAACGCAGCGCCTCGATCACGCCGTTGTAGTCGTTGGCGACGAAGGGCCTGACCTTCATGCCGGTCTTCGCGGCCAACTGGTCCATCACCTGCTGACTCGCGCGGATCATGGCTTGCGCGTCTTCCGACGGAATCAGGCCCACGCGCAGCTCCTTGCTCTGCGCCGCTGCGGTGTTGATCATGCCGGCGGTGCAGGCCAGCAGCGTGGCGGCAGCGGCATGTTTCAGCCAGGTCTTGCGGTTCATCGTCTTGTTCATTTCCAGCATTCCTTGGGTTGGTGTTTGTCCGTCGCTGCGATGCTTTTACAGCGCGATGAGGGAATGCTAGGGAGTTCATATTTCTGCCATATGAAAGCTTCACAATCAGATTGAACAGCTTCCATAGATCAAACCTTGAGATGAACCACGCGACATGAGCAACGCCCGCTTTCGCGCCTTCGCCGCAGTGGCCCACCACGGCTCGCTGAGCGCTGCCGCGCGGGCTCTCGATCTGAGCCAGCCCACCATCTCCAGCCAGATCAGCACGCTGGAACGCCAAAGCCGCATCGAGCTTTTTCACCGGCGCGGCTACCGCATGACGCTGACCGGCGCGGGAGCCAAGCTGCTGCCGATCGCGCAGAAACTGCTGGCGCTGGAGGCCGAGGCCGAGTACCTGTTGCGCGATTCAGGGCTGCTGCATCAGGGCGAGTTGAAGATCGGCGCGGTTGGCCCGTTTCATGTGGTGGAGATGGTTGCGGCCTACCGTGCGCGCCATCCCGGCATGCAGTTGTCCATCCGCATGGGCAACTCGCAGCAAGTGCTGGCCGATCTGGAACGCTACGACACCGACGTGGCCGTGCTGGCCGGGCTGTATGAGCGCGCAGAACTGTTCGCGCAGGAATATGCGCGGCACGCCATCATTCTGTTCGTGCACCGCGAGCACCCGTTCGCGAAGAAGCACGCCAGAGCCAGCTCAATACCGTTGACGGCCTTGCATGGCGAGCAGTTGTTGATGCGCGAGGCAGGCTCGACCACTCGCCGCGCGCTCGAAGATGCGCTGCAGCAGCAAGGCGTGAAGCCGCGTACCGACCTGGAGATCGGCAGCCGGGAAGCCATCCGCGAGGCCGTGGCGCGTGGTCTGGGAATCGGCGCAGTGTCCGAGGCGGAGTACATCGCGGATACCCACTTCCGCGTGTTCCGGATCGACGGCAGCCCCGCGCACACTGCGACCTATGTGTATTGCATGAACGAGCGCCGCGAGAGCCTGTTGGTCAGTTCGTTCTTCAAGGCCATCCGCCGCGATTCGGATTGAATCAGCACGGTCCGTCAGGCGGACGGAGGCATGTTCACATCAGCACAATGTCGTACTGCGCCTGCCCCATGTCGGTTTCCGAGTGCAGGGAAATCGGCTTGCCGATGAAGTCCGAAAGCCCGGCCAGATGCTGGCTTTCCTCGTCGAGGAACAGTTCCACCACTTTGGGCGAAGCGATCACGCGGAACTCCTTGGGATTGAACTGGCGCGCCTCGCGCAGCAGCTCGCGCAGGATCTCGTAGCAGACCGTGCGCGAGGTCTTCACCTGCCCCACGCCCTGGCAGGTGGGGCATGGCTCGCACAGCATGTGCGCCAACGATTCGCGTGTGCGCTTGCGCGTCATCTCAACCAGACCGAGCTGCGAGAAGCCGCCCACCATGGTCTTCACACGGTCGCGCGAAAGCTGCTTGCGGAACTCGCTGAGCACCTGACTCTGATGTTCTTCGCGCACCATGTCGATGAAATCGACGATGACGATGCCGCCCAGATTGCGCAATCGCAGTTGGCGCGCAATCGCACCCGCCGCTTCCAGATTGGTCTTGAAGATGGTGTCGTCGAAATTGCGCGCACCGACATAGCCGCCCGTGTTCACGTCGATGGTGGTCAGCGCCTCGGTCTGGTCGACGATCAGATAACCGCCCGACTTCAGATCCACGCGCTTGCCCAGCGCCTTGGCCACATCTTCGTCGATGGAGTACAGATCGAAGATCGGACGCTCCATCTTGTAGAGCTGCAGCTTGGCAGCCGCCGCGGGCATGAACTCCTTGGCGAAGTCCTGCATCACGGCGAACTGCTCGCGCGAATCGATGCGAATCGATTGCGTGTGCTCGCTCACCAGATCGCGCAGCACGCGCTGCAGCAGATTCAGGTCCTGATACAGCAGGCTCTTGGGCGGCAGGCGCAGCGCGGATTCGCGGATGCCGGTCCAGGTCTTGCGCAGATAGGCGATGTCCTCGGCCAGTTCCTCGTCAGTCGCGTCCTCACCGTTGGTGCGCAGAATGAAGCCGCCACCGCCGCCCGTGGCTTTGTCGCCCACCAGCGCCTGAAGGCGGTTGCGCAGCGCCTCGCGTTCGTTGAGCGGAATCTTCTGCGACACGCCGACGTGATCGTCCTGCGGCAGAAACACCAGCAGCCGACCAGCAATGCTGACCTGCGTGGACAGCCGTGCGCCCTTGGTGCCGATGGGGTCCTTGATGACCTGCACCATCAGCGCCTGGCCTTCGAAGACCTGCTTTTCGATGGGCACCAGCGGCTCGGATTTGTTGCGCATGGCCATGGGCGGCTCACCACCCTCGTTGCGCTGCCAGACATCGGCCACGTGCAGAAACGCCGCACGCTCCAGGCCAATGTCGATGAAGGCCGATTGCATGCCGGGCAACACGCGCGACACCTTGCCAAGGTAGATGTTGCCAACCAAGCCGCGCTCCAGAGTGCGCTCGACGTGCAGCTCCTGCACTGCACCGTGCTCGACGACCGCAACGCGGGTTTCCTGTGGCGACCAGTTGATGAGAATGTCTTGTTGCATTGGGCTTTTCTGAATTTGGCTCCATGATGCCTCAATCCTGTGGCCCTTGGCAGGTTCAACCCTCCGTCAACGATGCCGGTGTGTGCATTCCCGCAGCCAGCACGGGTTGCAGAGCCACCACCTCGCCCACGATGATCAGCGCGGGCGGCTTCACGCCATGCTCCAGGGCCAGCGCGGGCAAGGTCTCCAGCGTGCCGCAGATGCAGCGCTGCGTGGGCAGACTGGCCTGCTCGACCAAGGCTGCCGGCATGGTGGCTGGCAGGCCGTGCTTTTGCAGTTCGGTGCAGATCACCGGCAAGTTGGCGATGCCCATGTAGAACACCACGGTCTGGCGTGGCCTGGCCAGAGCTTCCCAATCCAGTTCCACCTCATGCTCGCCGCGCAGATGGCCGGTGGCATAGACCAGCGTGGCCGCATGATCGCGATGGGTGAGCGGAATGCCCGCATAAGCCCCCGCGCCCTGCGCCGCCGAGATGCCCGGAATCACCTCGAACGGAATGCCCGCGAGCGACAGCGCCTGCGCCTCCTCGCCGCCGCGTCCGAAGATGAAGCAGTCGCCGCCCTTCAGGCGCACCACGTTCTTGCCGCTGAGCGCCAGCCGCACCATCAGATCGATGATGTCCTCCTGCGGCATGGTGTGGTGGCCCGATTGCTTGCCCACGTAGATCAGATCGGCCTCGTCGCCCGCGTAACGCAGCACCTCCTTGCTGACCAGGTGATCGTAGAGCACCAGCCGCGCACCGCGCAGAGCCTTCACCGCGCGCAGCGTGAGCAGTTCCGGATCTCCCGGCCCGGAGCCCACCAACGTGACCTTGCCGGGGCAAGTACCGCCCTGTCCATCCGGCGCACGCGCCTTGCGGATTGCATCGTCGACCATGTTCATCGCAGTTCCTTGTTGTCGAGTTCGTTGCCTGAGGTGCATGTTGGAACCAGCAGGCCATTGGCTCCTTAAACCAGTTCAAGGACATTCGTCCCCCTCGGCGCGACCATGAAACCACTCGCAAAAAGAGGGAATGGACAGCGACCTCGCGAGATGAAGTCCGGTGATCGCCGGGCCTTCAAACATGCGCTGATCCGTGATGCAGAGGACCGCACAATGACAGCAAAGAGGATCGCCAGACTGATCGCGCTAGCGGCAGCAGCGATGGTGTCAGTCAGCTCGATGGCGCAAGACGCAAAGCACGCACCGCAGGCCGAAGTCAACTACCAGGCGGGTGGTTCGCCGCTGGCCAACGAGGTCATGTACCAGAGCACCAATCCCAAGGCTCCGGCGATGACGCAGGCCGAGTTCGATCTGGGTCGCAAGATCTACTTCGAGCGCTGCGCCGGTTGCCACGGCGTGCTGCGCAAGGGCGCAACGGGCAAGCCGCTCACGCCCGACATCACCGTCGGCAAGGGCACGGACTACCTCAAGGTGTTCATCGCCTACGGCTCGGCAGCGGGCATGCCGAACTGGCTCACGTCCGGTGAAATGAGCGAGAAGGAAGTGGACCTGATGGCCCGCTACATCCAGCAGGATCCACCCACACCGCCCGAGTTCGGCATGGCCGACATGAAGAACACGTGGAAGATTCTCGTCGCACCCAAGGACCGACCCAAGAAGAAGGAGAACAGCTACAACATCTCCAACATCTTCTCCACCACGTTGCGCGATACCGGCGAGGTGGCGCTGATCGATGGCGACTCCAAGCAGATCATCAACGTCATCAAGACCGGCTACGCGGTGCACATCTCGCGGCTGTCGGCTTCGGGGCGTTATCTGTTCGTGATCGGTCGTGACGCAAAAATCAACATGATCGACCTTTGGATGACAAAGCCCGATAACGTCGCGGAAATCCGCGTCGGTCTGGAGGCCCGCTCCGTCGACACGTCCAAGTACAAGGGCTATGAAGACAAGTACGCAGTGGCCGGCAGTTACTGGCCTCCGCAGTACGTGATCATGAACGGCGATACGCTGGAGCCACTCAGGGTCGTCGGAACGCGCGGCATGACCGTGGACACGCAGGAATACCACCCCGAGCCGCGCGTGGCGGCCATCGTAGCGTCGCACTACAAGCCCGAGTTTCTGGTCAACGTGAAGGAGACCGGCAAGACGCTGATGGTGGACTACAGCAACATCAACGAGCTCAAGACCACCGAAATCGGCTCTGCGCGCTTCCTGCATGACGGCGGCTGGGACTCGTCCAAGCGCTACTTCATGGTGGCTGCCAACAACAGCAACAAGGTCGCGGCGATCGATGCCAAGGACGGCAAGCTGGCGGGTCTGGTCGATGTGGGCAAGATCCCCCACCCCGGTCGCGGCGCCAATTTCAACCATCCGAAGTACGGCCCCGTGTGGGCGACGGGCCATCTGGGCGACGACACCATCTCGCTGATCGGCACCGACCCCGTGAAGCACAAGCAGTACGCCTTCAAGGAAGTCGCCAAGCTCAAGGGCCAGGGCGGCGGCGCGCTGTTCATCAAGAGCCATCCCAAGTCCAACCACCTGTACTCGGACACTCCGCTCAACCCCGATTCCAAGCTCTCGCAATCGGTGGCGGTGTACGACATCAAGAACCTGGACAAGGGCTTCACCGTGCTGCCAATCGCGGAGTGGGCCGGCCTGACCGATGACGGTGCCAAGCGCGTCGTGCAGCCCGAGTTCAACAAGGCGGGTGACGAGGTCTGGTTCGCGGTCTGGTCGGCCAAGGACAAGCAAAGCGCCCTCGTCGTGGTGGACGACAAGACGCTGAAGCTCAAGGCCGTGATCAAGGACCCGCGCCTGATCACGCCAACCGGCCACTTCAACGTCCACAACACGCAGCACGACGTGTATTGATCGCGACCACGAAGCCAGAGAAAGGCATGCCATGAACCGCCGTCCTGCCCACCCCATCGCCCTGCTTGCCCTCGCGCTGGCATCCCTGTCAGCCCACGCAAACACGTTGGCCGACAACGGATTGACCAAGGAACGCGAAGCGCAACTGGTGCGCATGGTGCGGCAGGACTGCGGCTCGTGCCACGGCATGCATCTCACCGGAGGACTGGGACCGGCGCTCACGCAGGCAGCGCTTGGCGCACGGGCGACGGTCCCCTACCTCTCCGCCGTCATCACCCATGGAATACAGGGCACACCCATGCCGCCCTGGAAGGCACTGATCAGCACCCGCGAGGCCGACTGGATCGCGACGCAGCTGCTCGCAGGCTTTCCCGAAGAAACCAAGGAGTGACTTTTCATGAAACGACGCACCCTCTTCTCCGCTGCTGCCGCAATGGCTCCCCTGGCGCTTTCGACCACCGCGCGCGCCAATGCAGCAGCCCCTGTGCTGATGGGCACGGGCGACCTCGGCGTGGTCATCGAGCGCGCAAGCGGCGCGATCTCCATCGTCAACACCAGCAACTGTGAGGCCATTGGCCGCGTGCAGGGGCTTGGTGACCTGTCGCACGCCTCGGTCGTGTTCTCGCGCGACGAGCGCTATGCCTATGTCTTCGGTCGCGATGGCGGTCTCAGCAAAGTCGATCTGCTGACCGAGACCATCACCCACCGCGTGATGCAGGCGGGCAACTCCATCGGCGGCGCGATCAACGCCGAAGGCTCGGTGGTCGCCGCGCAGAACTACACGCCTGGCGGCGTCAAGCTGTTCTGCGCCGCCAACCTCAGGCTGCTCGCCGATCTGCCCGCGACCACCTCAGACGGCAAACCATCGCGCGTCGTTGGTCTGGCCGACCTGCCCAACAAGCGTTTTGTCTACAGCCTGTTCGATGCGAATGCGATCTGTATCGCCGACTACGCAGACGTCACCCGACCCAAGGTCCACACCATTGCCGACATCGGCTCGCAACCCTATGACGCGCTGCTCAGCCCCAACGGCCGCCACTACATCGCAGGCCTGTTCGGTGAAGACGGTTTGGCGCTTGTCGATCTATGGGACGAGCACCCCCACGCGCGCCGCATTCTGAGCGGCTACGGCAAGGGCCAGAACCCGCTGCCCGTCTACAAGATGCCGCATCTGCGCGGCTGGGCCATCGCGGGGCCCTATGCCTATCTGCCCGCCATCGGCCGCCACGAGGTGCTGGTGGTGGACACCAACACCTGGCAGGAGGTCACGCGCATTCCGGTCGCAGGTCAGCCCGTGTTCGTGATGGCGCGGCCCGATGGTCGGCAGGTGTGGGTGAACTTTTCCGTGCCCGACTACGACCGCGTGCAGGTCATCGACACGCCCAGCCAGAAAGTGGTCGCCACGCTGCAGCCCGGCAAGGCCGTGATGCACATGGAATTCGCACCGCGCGGTCAGGCCGTGTGGATCAGTTGCCGCGACAGCAACGAGGTGAAGGTCTACGACACCCACACGCTCACGCAACGCACCACGCTCGCGATGAATGCGCCCAGCGGCATCTTCTTCACCGCACGCGCGCAGCGCATGGGACTGTAGCCATGCCCATCACCGACAGCACCGCCCTCGCCCTGCTCAACCAATGGCAACGCGGCTTTCCGCTGGTCGATGAGCCGTTTGCGGAAATCGGCGCGGCGCTGGGAATGAAGTGCTCGCAGGTGCTTGATCGCTACCAGCGGCTGAAAAACTCTGGCGCGTTCAGCCGCATCGGTGGCGTGTTCGCGCCGGGTGCCGGTGGAGCTTCGCTGCTGGCCGCCATGGCCGTTCCGCCGCATCTGCTGGAGCGCGTGGCGGCGCTGGTTTCCGCGCAGCCCGGCGTCAATCACAACTACGAACGCGAGCACGACATCAACCTCTGGTTCGTGGTCACAGGCCGCGACGCGCAGGATGTCGAGCAGCAGTTGCGCAGCATCGAAGCCGCCACGTCACTGCCCGTGCTGCGCCTGCCCATGCTGCGCGCGTTCCGCATCGACACCGCATTCGATCTTGAGGCCCACTCGCACGATCAGCAAGGCAGCGGCAGAACCCGCACCGCCGCCGCGCCCATCGCCCTGCACGAAGAACCGCTCGCTGCGCTGGTCGAGCAAGGGCTTGCGCTGTGCAGTCGCCCATTCGACCTGTGGGCCGAACGGCTTGACTGCGACGTCCCACACATCCATTCGCAGCTCGCCCGCTGGACCGATCTCGGCTCGCTCAGCCGCTTTGGCGTGGTCGTACGGCACCATGAAGTGGGCTTTCGCGCGAATGCCATGACGGTGTTTCAGGTGCCTCAAGAGATGCTTGAGCGTTGCGGCGATGCGCTCGCACATTTCCCCGGCGTCACGCTGGTTTACCAACGCGCGACAGCCGAAGGCTGGCCGTTCAACCTCTATTGCATGGTGCATGGGCGCGACCGCTTCAACGTGCTGCAGACCATTTCGTCGGCCATTCGCCATGCCGGGCTGAGCAACTACCCCAGCCGCATTCTTTTTTCGCGCACGCGCTTCAAGCAGACCGGCGCACGGCGCTTTGCCTCTCATTTGCAGGTTTCTCATCCCTCCACAAATATGCCAACAGAGACACCCAAGGAGAAAGAACATGCTCACAGCTGAAGACGCCCTGCTGATCGAACATCTGCACGGCAATTTCCCACTGGTGGAACGTCCGTTCGACGCCGTTGCCGCCGAGCTGGGCTGGAGCGAGGAGCAAGTGCTCAAGCGCCTCGGCCTGCTGCTCACGCAAGGCGTGCTCACGCGTTTTGGCCCGCTGTTCCAGATCGAGCGCGCGGGCGGCCAGTTTCTGCTCGCGGCCATGGCCGTGCCCGAAGAGCGCTTTGACGACATCACGATTGCGGTGAACTCGTTTCCCGAAATCGCGCACAACTACCGGCGCGATCATGAACTCAACATGTGGTTCGTGATCGCCGCCGAATCGCCCGAACAGGCCAGTGCCGTGGCCGCGCGCATCGAAGCGGAAACAGGTCTGAAAGTGGCGGTGTTTCCCAAGGAAGAAGAGTTCTTCGTCGAACTCAAGCTGCAACCGCTGGTCGGGGAGGCACGCCATGGCGCTTGATGATTTCGACCGCGCACTGATCGCCGCAACACAGTCGGGCCTACCGCTGCTCGCCCGCCCTTATGACGCCGTGGGTGCCACGCTGGGCGTGTCCGGCGAGCGTGTGCAGCAGCGCCTCGCCGAGATGCTGGCGCAAGGCCTGATTCGCCGCATTGGCGCGGTGCCCAACCATTACCGGCTTGGCTATGTGGCCAACGGCATGAGCGTGTGGGACATCGCCGATGAGCGCGTCTCCGAACTCGGCAAGCTCGTCGCCGCGCTGCCCGAGGTGAGCCACTGCTACCGCCGCCCGCGCCATCTGCCGCAGTGGCCCTACAACCTGTTCGTGATGCTGCACGGCCAAAGCCGCGAGCATGTGCAGGCACAGGCCGACCGCATCGCCGCCATGCTGGGCGAAGCCTGCCGCGCGCGCGACATTCTGTATTCCACCGCGATTCTCAAGAAAACCGGACTGCGTCTGAAGGAGGTCTAGCCATGTTCCGTATCAGCCAATACATGCGAGAGCTCAAAACCGCCGAGGAAACCGGCCACTACCCCTATGTGCAGGACCGCAAGGCCAAGGGGCCGGTGGTGATCTGGAACCTGATCCGCCGCTGCAACCTGACCTGCAAGCACTGCTACTCGTTCTCTGCGGACCATGAATACACGGGTGGCCTCGACACCGACGAGGTCTACACCGTCATGGACGACCTGCGCCAGTTCGGCGTGCCCGCGCTGATTCTCTCGGGCGGCGAGCCGCTACTCAGGCCCGATCTGTTCAAAGTGCATGAGTACGCGCGGCAACTCGGCTTCTACACGGGCCTGTCGACCAACGGCACGCTGATCGACGAAGACACGGCCCAGCGCATTGCCGATTCGCACTTCGACTATGTGGGCATCAGCCTCGACGGGCTGCGCATCATCCACGACAAGTTCCGCCGCATGAATGGCGCGTTCGACAAGAGCCTGGCGGCGATTCGCCATCTCACCAAACTCAAGGTGAAGGTCGGCCTGCGCTACACCATGACGTCGATGAACGCAGATGATTTTCCGGCGCTGCTGCAGCTCATGCGCGATGAAGGCGCGCAGAAGTTCTACTTTTCGCACCTGAATTACGCCGGTCGCGGCAACGTGCATCGCGACAAGGATGCCGACCATCTCGCCACGCGCGAGGCGCTCGATCTGCTGTTCGATCACGCATGGCAGTCGGCCTGCGATGGGCTGGACGAGGAATACGTGAGTGGCAACAACGACGCCGACGGCATCTACCTGCTGCAGTGGGTGCAGCAGCACATGCCGCAATGGGCGCCCGACGTGTATGCGCGACTGGTCTCGTGGGGCGGCAACGCCAGCGGCCAGATGGTGGCCAACATCGACAACCTCGGCAACGTCCATCCCGACACCATGTGGTGGCACCACAACCTGGGCAATGTGCGCGTGCGCCCGTTCTCGCACATCTGGCGCGACATGGGCGACCCGCTCATGGCAGGACTCAACCAGCGCCCTCGCCCGGTGCAAGGTCGCTGTGCGCAATGCCGCTATCTCAACATCTGCAACGGCAACACCCGCGTGCGTGCGCAGCAGATGACCGGCAACCCGTGGGCCGACGATCCCGGCTGCTACCTCACCGACGAGGAAATCGGCGCACCGCCGACCATCGTCAACACCGCGCCCTTCGTCGCCCGAAACAGAACGATTGCGATCCACCATGCCTGACCCCGACAAACCCTCGTTGATCGCCACCCTCGCGCTCGCCGCGTCCTTGCTTGCAGTGGGCTGGTTCAGCGCGCCCGTTCAAGCGCAGAGCGCGAACCATGCGCGCGTCGGCGGCGTTGGTGACTTGTACCAACAGCATTGCGCGGCCTGCCACGGCACGGATCGCATCGGCGGCATGGGCCCGGCGCTGCTGCCCGAAAGTCTGGAGCGCACGCGCGCCGACGAGATCATTCGCGTGATCACCCACGGACGCGCGGCCACGCAGATGCAGGGCTTTTCCGGGCAGTTGTCGCAGGCGGAAATCAAGGAGCTGGCAACGTGGGTACGCCAACCCGCTGCGACGCCGCCGCACTGGAGCGAGTCCGACATCACCGCATCGCGCAGCTTTTTCCCGGCCGAAAAAAACGAGCCCGCCAAGCCGCTGTGGAATGCCGATCCGATGAATCTCTTCCTCGTCGTGGAAGGCGGCGATCACCATGTCTCGCTGCTCGACGGCGACCGGCTCGAAGTCATCACACGCTTTGCCTCTCGCTACGCGCTGCACGGCGGGCCGAAGTTCACGCCCGATGGGCGCTATGTGTTTTTCGGCTCGCGCGACGGCTGGATCACCAAATACGACCTGTGGCGGCTGCGCGTGGTGGCCGAGGTGCGCGCGGGCCTGAACATGCGCAACGTCGCGGTCAGCAGTGATGGCCGCTATGTGATGGCCGCCAACTACCTGCCGCACACGCTCGCGGTGTTCGATGCCGACCTGCAACTGGTGCGCACCTACGACGCGAAATCGCAAGACGGCAAAAGCAGCTCGCGCGTTTCTGCGGTCTACGACGCCGCGCCGCGCAAGAGCTTTGTAGTGGCGCTCAAGGACATCGCCGAGATCTGGGAGATTCCATATGGCAGCGCCCAGCCTCGGGCCGACCTGCAGACCAGCACCATGGCCGATGCGATGGCGCATCTGAGTGTGCAGCGCACGCCACTCAGCGAGCCGCTGGACGACTTCTTCTTCGACCAGTCCTACCGCCATGTGCTGGGCGCGACCCGCCCCAAGCGCGAAGGCGACGCTCAACCCGGCGCGCAGGTCGTCGATCTGGACCTGCGCCGCAAGACCGCCGACCTGCCGATCAGCGGCATGCCGCATCTGGGCTCGGGCATCACGTTCGCGTGGAACGGCACGACGGTGCTGGCGAGCCCGAATCTGGGCACAGGTGCCATCGACGTGATCGACATGCAGACCTGGCAACCCGTTCGCACGCTCGCCATGCCCGGCCCCGGCTTCTTCATGCGCAGCCATGAAAGCACGCCGTATGCGTGGACCGATTCGATGATGAGCAAGACCGCCAAGGACACGCTCACCATCATCGACAAGCGCACGCTGGAAATTGCCGGTCAGGTGAAGGAGCCCGGCAAGACGCTCGCGCACATCGAGTTCACCCGCGACGGCAAATATGCGCTCGCCAGTCTCTGGGAAATGGACGGCGCAGTGATCGTCTACGACGCCAATTCCTTCAAGGAAATCAAGCGCCTGCCGATGAGCAAGCCGGTCGGCAAATACAACGTGTGGAACAAGATCACGCGCAGCGAAGGAACCTCGCATTGAGTTCGCCCGCATTCGAGATTCCGTCGAGCCAGAAAGACGAAGAACCACCCACGCGCCTGCCCGGCGATCTCGTGGTCTGGTTCTTCGTGGGCTTGGAGCTGGCCACGTTCGGCCTGCTGTTTCTGGCGTTTGCGTTCACCCGATTGCTGCAGCCGGACGTGTTCGCCAAGGGTCAGGCAAGTCTCGATCAATCGGTCGGTGCCATCAACACGCTGCTGCTGATCAGCGCCAGCGCCTGCGCGGCCCACGCGCTCGCCAGTGTGCGGGCGAACCATCACAGAACGGCCACGCGCTGGCTTTTTTGCGCCCTGCTGCTCGGCGGCGGATTTCTGGTGCTCAAGACCCATGAATACCTCGCCAAATGGCGCGCTGGCGTCGATTTTGCAAGCAACGACTTCTACATTCTGTGGACCATGCTCACCGGCTTTCACTTCATGCATGTGATGGCGGGTTGCGTGATCTTTGCGTTGCTGCTGCGCCCGGTCGCTCAAGGCCGCTACAGCGCGGACGACTGCAACGCGCTGGAGTCGGGTTGCGTGTTCTGGCACATGGTCGATCTGCTGTGGATCGTGCTGTTTCCGCTGGTCTATCTCATGCGCTGAAAGCCCATTCATGCACCGCACCGAACGCAATGAAGCCCGCCGCATCAACCTTGCCTGGGCCATCCTCGTCATCGCCACACTGGCCTCGTGGTGGCTGGCCGAAGACCCCAGCGCGCACCGCCTCGGGCTGATCGCCTCGGGCATCGTGTTGGCGCTTTCCGCCATCAAAGGCCTGGTGATCGCGCTTGATTTCATGGAGTTGGGCCATGCCCCCAAGCTCTGGCGCAGATCGCTTCTGGCTTGGCTGTGCGTCATTCTGGCGGTCATTTTTGCGACCCGATTTTTTTCTTGACCCGGTTCAATTACAAAAACCAAGCAAAAAAGGAGGATTAAGCCCTCAGGATCGATGGAGGGCTTCATATGAGCCAGAAAACCGGCGGGTTCACCAAGCAAATGGCCCGCAACATGTTCTACGGCGGAACCGCTTTTTTCGCGCTGCTCTTCGCAGCGATGATTTTCGACAGCGAACGCCGCATCCCCGAGCGCTCCAACGCGCATGAGATCACGCCCGCCGTCGTGGCAGGCAAAAAGATCTGGGAAACCCGCAACTGCATCGGCTGCCACACGCTGCTTGGTGAAGGCGCGTACTTCGCGCCCGAACTGGGCAACGTCTACAAGCGCCGTGGCCCCGATTTCATCAAGGCGTGGATGGGTGCCATGCCCTCGCACTCGCCGGGCCGCAGGCAAATGCCGCAATTCAATCTGAGCGAAAAGCAGACCAGCGATCTCGTCGAGTTCCTCAAATGGACAGGCGAGATCAACACCGAAAACTGGCCGCCCAACATCGAAGGTTGAACAAGGAGCATCGCAATGAAAAATCCGACCCTCAAAAATCCGGTACTCAAATACCAAAGCCAATCCGTCGCCAAGCTGTATTTCATCGCAGCCATGGCGCTGTTCGCCGGGCAGATCATCTTCGGCGTCGCGCTCGGGCTGCAATACCTGATCGGCGACCTGTTCTTCCCGTACGTCCCGTTCAACATCGCCCGCATGGTGCACACCAATCTGCTGATCGTGTGGCTGCTGTTCGGCTTCATGGGCGCTGGTTACTACATCGTGCCCGAAGAGTCAGAGACCGAGCTGCACAGCCCGGCACTCGCCATCGCACTGTTCTGGATCTTCCTGGCAGCCGGTGCGCTCACCATCGTCGGCTATCTGGCCCTGCCCTACGCCAAATTGGCGGAGCTGACCGGCAACGACCTGCTGCAGACCATGGGCCGCGAGTTCCTTGAGCAACCGCTGCCCACCAAGGTCGGCATCGTGGTCGTCGCGCTCGGCTTTCTCTACAACCTCACCATGACCATTCTGAAAGGCCGCAAGACCAGCGTCTCCGTGGTGCTGATGATCGGTCTGTGGGGGCTGGCGCTGATGTTCCTGTTCAGCTTCGTCAATCCGCACAATCTGGTGCGCGACAAGATGTACTGGTGGTTCGTGGTCCACCTCTGGGTGGAAGGCGTGTGGGAGCTGATCCTCGGCGCGCTGCTGGCCTTCGTGCTCATCAAGGTGACCGGCGTGGACCGCGAGGTGATCGACAAGTGGCTGTACGTGATCATCGCCTTCGCGCTGATGACCGGCCTGCTCGGCACCGGCCACCACTACTACTTCATCGGCATGCCCGCGTACTGGAAGTGGGTCGGCAGCATCTTCTCGGCGCTGGAGCCACTGCCCTTCTTCATGATGACGCTGTTCGCGTTCAACATGGTCAAGCAACGCCGCCGCGAGCATCCCAATCAGGCCGCCATCGTGTGGGCACTGGGCACGGCCGTCGTCGGTTTCCTCGGCGCGGGTGTCTGGGGCTTCATCCACACGCTGAGCGTGGTGAACTACTACACGCACGGCTCGCAGCTCACCGCAGCGCACGGCCATCTGGCTTTCTACGGTGCCTACGTGCTGGTCGTGATCACGCTGATCAGCTATGCCATGCCGCAACTGCGCGGACGCCTGGCCAACAGCCCCGAAGCGCAGCGCCTTGAAATCCGCAGCTTCTGGATCATGACCATCGGCATGTCGATCATGGTGATCGCCCTGACCGCTGCCGGTGTGCACCAGGTCTGGCTGCAACGCCTGCCGACCGAAAACGCCATGGGCTTCATGGCGACGCAAGACCAATTGCGCGGCTATTACTGGGCTCGTGTGCTGGGTGGCGTGATCTTCCTTGTGGGTCAGTTCACCTACTTCGCAAGCTTCTTCGTCAAGGGCACCCATGTGCTGCCCGAAGCAAAGAACCAAGCGATCAAGCCCGGCCTCACACCGCAAGCCGCCTGACCCTCAAGAGGAGCCACGTTCATGGACCACAGCGAAACCCTGCACATGCCGCAAGCCGATGCGCTTCACGACGTGGCTCAACTCTTGAGCGAACCCACGCTGCCGTACTACGTAGCGGCAAGTGACGAATGCGCACTGTTCGAGCATGCCTACCGGCAGCGCCTGCCGGTGCTCATCAAGGGCCCGACAGGCTGCGGCAAGACGCGCTTTGTCGAACACATGGCCGCTCGCCTCGGGCGCGAGCTCATCACGGTGAGCTGCCATGACGATCTCTCCGCCGCCGATCTGGTCGGTCGCCATCTCATCAGCGATGGTGGCACGCGCTGGGCCGACGGCCCCCTCACCCGCGCTGTTCGCACTGGTGCGATCTGCTACCTCGACGAAGTGGTCGAGGCCCGCAAGGACACCACCGTCGTGCTGCACCCGCTGGCCGACGACCGCCGCGTGCTGCCCATCGAGCGCACGGGCGAAGAACTGCATGCCGCCGACGGCTTCATGCTGGTGGTGAGCTACAACCCCGGTTATCAGAACGTGCTCAAGGGCCTCAAGCCCAGCACGCGCCAGCGCTTTGTGGCGCTGCAATTCGACTACCCACCCGCCCATGTCGAGCGCGAGATTCTGCTGCGCGAATCCGGCGTGGATGCGCAGGTGGCCGATCAACTGGTGGCGCTGGCTCAAGCACTCAGACGTCTGACCGAACAAGACCTCGAAGAAACCGTGAGCACCCGCCTGCTCGTGATGGCCGCACGCCTTGCCGCCAGCGGCCTGCCGCTCGCCAAAGCCTGCCGTGCCGCGATTGTCGATGCGCTGACCGACGACGCCGAAACCGTCGATGCGCTGTCGGAACTGGTCACAGCCGTCATGGGCTGAGCCGCACACACAACAGAAGTGGAGCCCCGACATGGAAGAATGGGTTGGACGTCAATGGCACCGCTTCATCACCAGCGTGGCCGAGCAGCGCGCGCCGCACGCCGCCGTGCATCTGGCCGACATGCAACGCACCATCGGTCTGCTGTTTCGTGCTGGCGGCGGCGACTCGGGCACACGCATCGCGCAGGCCGGACGCAGCCGCACCGGCGGCCCGCGCAGCCTGCTGCAACGCGTGGCGGGCAGCACCAGTTCGGCGGAACTGGGCACCTGGCAGCAGGACACGCTGGCGCTGCCGCAGAGCATCAGCCTGTTTGATGATCCCTCACTGAACCGCGCGCTCTACCTGTGGCTCGCCGCGCTGGGCTCATGCATCCGGCCCGACATGCCCTGGCTGTCGAGCAACGTGCTGGCCACATCGCGCGCACTCAAACGCTTTGCCGGACTGCAGCCCGCCTACGAACGCTTGCTGGCAGCACAACTGGCCGAGCGCCCCGATCCCGCATCCCTGCGCGGCCCGCAGGCGCAAGCCGAACTGGCACTGCAGAACGCGATGCGCAAAAAACATGTTTCCGTCGCGGCGCAATCCGTCACACCGCAGGACGTGGCACCGGTCTGGCTGTGGTTTGTGTTCCCGACAAGCGCAGAGAAAAGCCCAGCCGCCCAACCCGCGCCGCAAAAGGAACAGACCAATTCCGCCAAGGCCTTGCAGGACGCTTGCCGCCGCGCGGCCAAGCGTGTGGAAGACGAACGCAACGGCGCGCCGCTGGTCATGTTCTTTCGCGCCGAATCGATTCTGTCGTGGGCCGAGTTCACCAAGGTCAACCGCGCCGACGATGACGACGACGATGGCCGCCAGCTCGACGCCGCCAACGACATGGAAGAGCTGGCCATCGCCAATGACGGCAGCTCCATCGCATCGCGCGTGAAATTCGATCTCGATCTGCCCAGCGCCGCGCATGACGATCAGCCGCTCGGCGAAGGCATGCCTTTCCCCGAATGGGATTGGCGCAAAGAGCGCCTGCAGCCCGACCACTGCGCCGTGCAGGTCATGGTTAGCCAAGGCGCGGAACCGCACGAGCCCGATGCCAGGCTGCGCAGCATCTCGCGGCGCATGAAGCGGCATCTGGATCTGGCCCGTCAGGCACCGGACCGCATTCGCGGCTGCACCGATGGCGATGAGATCGATCTGGACGGCTGGGTGCGCCATCAGGCAGAAACCCTGTGCGCGCCGCGGCGGGCCTTGCGCAGCGCCTGCCCGCCGATCTACATCCAGCGCCGCCGCAGCCAGCACAGCCTGGCCAGCCTGCTGCTGGCCGATCTGTCCCAGTCCACCGACGCCTACGCCACGCCCGACGCCCGCGTGATCGAGCTGATTCGCGATTCGCTGCAAGTGTTCGGCGAAGCGCTCAGCGCCAGCGGCGATGCGTTCGAGATGCTCGGCTTTTCGTCGGTGCGCAGGCAGCATGTGCGCATCCAATATCTCAAGGGCTTTGACGAGCGCTGGAGCCCCGTCACGCAGGCCCGCGTGCAGGCCATCAAGCCGGGCTACTACACGCGCATGGGCGCTGCGATCCGCTACGCCACGCAGCGTCTTTCGGAGCGACCCGAGCGGCAACGCCTGCTGCTGATCCTCACCGACGGCAAGCCCAACGATCTCGACATCTACGAAGGCCGCTACGGCCTCGAGGACACGCGCCACGCGATTCAGGAGGCGCGCAGCGCCGGGCTGACGCCGTTCTGCGTGACCATCGACACCTCGGCGCACGACTATCTGCCGCATCTGTTCGGCTCGCATGGCTACACGCTGATCCACCGACCGCAGGAGCTCAACCACCGGCTGGCCCGACTCTATGCCGAGCTCACACGAAACTGATTTCCGTCAATTTTTCCGGAACATCTTGTTTCAGATCATCAGAGGGGCAGCCGAAAAAAACTCTAATCGAGCGAACAACATCCAAAGACCACGTCATGGACCTACAGCACTTCGATATCCCACGATATCTCGCCGCCCTCCCCTTGTTCCAGGAAATGACCAGCGCCGAACTGCAGCGCCTTGCCACGGGCTGCCGCCTGCGGCGCTTCTCGCGCGGCGACACGGTTTTCCGCGTCGGCACGCCGTGCGAGGAGTTCCATGTGACGGTCAATGGCCAGGTCAAGCTGTATGCGCTGTCGCCCGCCGGGCAAGAAAAGATCATTGAGCTTGCAGGCCCCGGCATCACCTTTGCCGAAGCGCTGATGTTCACCGACAAGCCCTATATCGTGAACGCACAGGCGCTGGCCGATTCGCTGCTGCTGAGCGTCGGCAAAGCCGCCGTGGTGCGTGAAATCGAAAGCGATCCGCGCTTTGCCATGCGCATGCTGGCGGGCATCTCGCGGCGGTTGCATGGATTGGTGCACGACGTGCAGGCCTATTCGCTGCACAGCGGCATGCAGCGCGTCATCGGCTATCTGCTCAACTCGTTGCCCGAAGATGTGGAAGACGCCGCCGCCCTCGCCTTGGCGAGCACCGGTTGCGGCGCGCGCCCCACGTCGCTCAAGGTGCGCACGCTCGACATTTCGCTGCCGGTGAGCAAGGCGACGATTGCCTCGCGGCTGTCGATCACGCCCGAGTATTTTTCACGCGTGCTGCACGACCTCGAAGCCGAAGGCCTGATTCGCATGGACAAGCGCGACATCCATATTCCGGATGCCACACGGCTGGCCAATCACACGCTGCAATAAAGCGCCAGCATAGCCGAAGGTCAGACCGCGATCACGCCCGCTGCGCGCAGCAGTTGGGCGGTTTCATACAACGGCAGCCCCATGATGCCGGTGTAGCTGCCATTCAGGTTGGCCACGTACTGCGCCACCGGCCCTTGGATGCCATACGCGCCCGCCTTGCCCATGGGCTCGCCGCTAGCCACATAGGCATCGATCTGCGCCTCGGTCATCGGCGCAAACTTCACGCGCGATTCGGACAGCGCCGTCAGCCGCTTGTTGCCCACCTGCAGCGCAACAGCGGTCAGCACGCGGTGTTCATTGCCCGCCAACTCCGCCAGCATGCGCTTGGCATCGGCCGCGTCTTCCGGCTTTCCGTAGATCTTGCGACCCAGCGCCACGGTCGTGTCGGAGCACAGAATCGGCGCGACGGCCAGGCCTCGACGCTCAAGGCGTGCCACCGCCGCATCCAGCTTCAATCCCGTCACGCGCTCCACGTAGTCCAGCGGCAACTCGCCCGGCAGCACGGCTTCGATCGCCTCGGCATCCTCCTGCACATCATCGGCCTCGTTGGGCAGCAGCAGCGAATGGCGCACGCCCAACTGCTCCAGCAATTGGCGGCGACGAGGACTCTGGGACGCAAGGTAGATGAAATCGGGCATGGGCGAGAAAGATGAAAAATCGTTGAGATGGTTACTCGCGATGATACGGATGACCGGCATTCACCGACCACGCGCGGTACAACTGTTCGATGAGCAGCACGCGCACCATCGCGTGCGGCAAGGTCAGGTCAGACAGGCGAATGCGCTCGTGCGCGGCTTGGCGGAAAGCGGGATCAAGCCCGTCCGGCCCGCCGATGACCAGCGCCACGTCGTCGCCACTCAACTGCCAGTCACTCAGCCGCGTTGCCAGTGCCTTGGTGGTCAAGTTGGTGCCGCGTTCGTCCAGCGCCACGATGCGCGTGCCGCGCGGAATCGCGGCTTCGATGCGTTCGCGCTCGGCGGCGTAGAGGTTTTCCAGCGTCTTGGAGCCACGCGGCTCGGTCTTCACCGCCTTGAGCTCGACCTTGATTTCATGCGGAAAGCGCTTGGCGTAATCGTCATAGGCCGTCTGCGCCCAGTCCGGCACGCGCTGGCCCACGGCGACGATCAATATCTTCATTTTTTCTTACCCTCCAATGCAAAAGAGGCCTGCCGCTTGCACGGCAGAACCTCCTTGGGTGTCGTCATGCGACCGCAGTGCGCATCAAGCCTTGCGAGCAGGCGCCTTGCGCGCTGGTGCCTTCTTGACCGCAGCAGCGGCCTTGGGCGAAGCCTTCTTGTTGGCAGAGGGCTTGTTGACCTTCACGATTTGGACGGGTGCTGCCTTGGCCGCTGGCTTGCGTGCTGCTGCGGGCTTGGCTGCAGACTTTGCGGCTGGCTTGGCAGCAGCAGACCTGGCCGATGTCGCTGGTGCAGCCTTCTTGGCGGCAGCTGGCTTCTTCGCTGCAGCGGCCTTGGGTGCTGCGGCTTTTGGAGCAGCAGCGGCAGTCTTGCGTGCCGGAGCCTTCTTGGCCGCAGGCTTCTTCTTGCCTTCGGCGCTGGCGTCTTCCGATGCCATCACCTTACGTGGCTTGACCGCGCCGAGCTTCAGGCGAACCGGGGTTTCGCCCCAGATTTCTTCCAGACGGTAATACTGGCGGATCGCGGGTTGCATGATGTGCGCCACGGCCTGGCCGCAGTCCACAATGATCCATTCGCCGTTTTCTTCGCCTTCGATGCGTGGCTTGGAGAAGCCCGCTTCCTTGACGGCATCGCGCACGCTGGAGGCCAGCGCCTTGGTCTGGCGGTTGGAGTTGCCGGTCGCGACGATCACGCGCTCGAACAGCGGCGACAGCGATTCGGTGTTGAAGACCTGGATGTCAACTGCCTTGACGTCCTCCAGTCCATCAACGATGGCGCGTTGGAGCTTGGTCACGTCTTTTTTTGCGGCGGTTTCCGATTTGGGGGATGTGGTCATCAGTCAGTCTTCAATCAATGAAAGGAAGATGAGGTTTTCAATATAACGCGCCCGCGCGGTTTTGGGCAGTAGGACTGCAACCCGGGGAACGTGTCGAAAATCTTAAAAATAAAATGGATGGCACCTGCTTCACAAGCGCCATCCGCTGAAAAATTATAGGCAATCGCGAGAATCGGGGCTCAGACCCAGTCTCGTCGCTGCAAAAAATGCGATGTCAATCGCTCTTCGGGCGAGCCCGCTTCGTCCTTGCGCTGATACGACCAGCTCACCAACGGCGGCATCGACAGCAGGATCGATTCGGTGCGTCCACCGGACTGCAGACCGAAGTGCGTGCCGCGATCCCAGACCAGATTGAACTCGACATAACGGCCACGGCGATAGAGCTGGAACTCGCGCTCGCGCTCGCCATACGGAGTGTTCACGCGGCGCTCGACGATCGGCAGATACGACTTGAGGAACGCATCGCCCACGCTTTGCAGCATGTTGAAGCTCTGCTCGAATCCAAGCTCCGAGAAGTCGTCGAAGAAGATCCCGCCCACGCCGCGCTGTTCATTGCGGTGCTTGTTGCAGAAGTACTCGTCGCACCATTCCTTGAAGCGCGGATAAAGCCCTTCACCGAAAGGTGCCAAGGCATCGCGGCACACGCCGTGGAAATGCTGGGCGTCCTCATCGAAGCCGTAATACGGCGTCAGATCCATGCCACCGCCAAACCAGCACACCGGCTCGGCACCGGGCTTGCCCGCCGCGATCATGCGCACGTTCATGTGCACGGTCGGCACATACGGATTGCGCGGATGGAACACCAGCGACACGCCCATGGCCTCAAAAGGCGCACCGGCCAATTCAGGGCGATGCTGCGTGGCCGAAGGCGGCAACTGTGGGCCTCGCACATGCGAGAAGCCACAGCCCGCGCGTTCGAACACGCGGCCGTTTTCCATGATCTTGGTGATGCCATTGCCTTGCAGACGCTCCTCGGGGCCCTTGCTCCAAGCATCGGCCAAAAAGCGTGCGCCACCCGCATCGGTCGGACCTTCGATGGCTTCGAGCGCCTCGGTGATCCGCGCCTGCAGATCCACAAGGTAGTCACGCACCCGGCTCACGCGGTGGGCCGGATTGAGCGGTGTCGCTGCCTGCATCACGAATGCTGCTTGACTGCGCGGTAGCCGATGTCGCGGCGGTATTGCGCGCCGTCGAAATAGATGCCACGCGCCACGTCGTACGCACGCTGCTGCGCCTGCTTGACGTTGTCGGCCAGCGCCGTCACGCACAACACGCGACCGCCGCTGGTGCGCAGCACGCCGTCCTTGAGTTCGGTACCGGCATGGAACACCATCGCGTCTTCAGCTTCTGCCGGTAGACCGGTGATCGCGTCGCCCTTGCGAGGCGCTTCGGGATAGCCGTGAGCCGCCATCACCACGCCCAGCGCGGTGCGACGATCCCATTGCAGTTCGACCTGATCGAGCTTGCCGTCCACCGCAGCACCCAGCACGTCCACCAGATCGCTTTTCAGGCGCATCATGATCGGCTGGGTTTCAGGATCGCCCATGCGGCAATTGAATTCCAGCGTCTTGGGATGGCCCTTGGCGTCGATCATCAGACCGGCGTACAGGAAACCGGTGTACGGAATGCCGTCCTTTTCCATGCCACGGATCGTGGGCAGGATGATTTCGCGCATCGCACGGGCGTGCACATCGGCAGTGACCACCGGAGCCGGAGAGTACGCGCCCATGCCGCCCGTGTTCGGACCCTGGTCGCCGTCCTTCAGACGCTTGTGATCCTGGCTGGTCGCCATCGCGGCCACGTTCTTGCCGTCGCACAGCACGATGAACGAAGCTTCCTCGCCTTCGAGGAACTCTTCGATCACGACGCGCGCGCCGCCATCGTTGTGGGCCACGCCGTACTTGTTGTCCACCAGCATGAAGTCGACCGCGTCGTGCGCTTCCTGCACGGTCGTGGCCACCACCACGCCCTTGCCTGCGGCCAGACCGTCGGCCTTGACCACGATGGGCGCGCCCAGCTTGTCGATGAAGGCATGTGCCGCCACCGGGTCGCTGAAGGTTTCATAGGCTGCCGTGGGAATGCCATGGCGCTTCATGAAGTCCTTGGAGAACGCCTTGGAGCTTTCGAGCTGCGCGGCCGCCTTGGTGGGGCCGAAGATGCGCATGCCGTGGGCACGGAACTCGTCCACCACACCAGCGGCGAGCGGCGCTTCCGGGCCGACCACGGTCAGGTTGATCTTTTCGTTCTGCGCCCATGCACGCAGCTCAGCGGGGTCGCTGATCGGCACACCGACGAAATCGGGGTTCAGGGCTGTGCCGCCGTTGCCCGGCGCCACAAAAACCTTGGAGACCTTGGGCGAGCTGTTGAGCTTCCAGGCCATTGCGTGTTCTCGGCCGCCGCCACCAATCACGAGGACTTTCATTGTCTTGTCTTGGCCTCTTCACAACTCGGCGTTGTGATAGACCTCTTGTACGTCGTCCAAATCTTCAAGAACATCCAGCAATTTCTGCATGCGGGCTGCGTCGTCGCCTTCCATGGCGATCGACACGTCGGGGCGCATCGTCACGTCCGCAAGATCGGCCACGAGACCTGCCACCTGCAGCGCGTTCTTCACGGCTTCGAAGTCGCCCGGTGCGGTCAGCACTTCAATGGCGCCTTCCTCATCGGTGATCACGTCTTCGGCTCCGGCCTCGAGCGCCACTTCCATGACCTTGTCCTCGTCCGTTCCCGGCGCGAAGATCAACTGGCCCACATGCTTGAACTGGAACGACACCGAACCATTGGTGCCCATGTTGCCACCGTATTTGCTGAAGGCGTGACGCACTTCGGCGACGGTGCGCACATGATTATCGGTCATTGTGTCAACAATGATTGCCGCCCCCCCGATGCCGTAGCCTTCATAACGGATTTCTTCGTAGGTCACGCCTTCGAGGTTGCCGGTCGCCTTGTCGATGTTACGCTTGATGTTGTCAGCGGGCATATTGGCGGCCTTGGCCTTGTCGATGGCCAGACGCAGGCGCGGGTTGGCATCGGCATCGCCGCCGCCCTGACGGGCCGCCACCATGATTTCACGGATGATGCGAGTCCAGATCTTGCCGCGCTTCTCATCCTGGCGGCCTTTGCGGTGCTGGATGTTGGCCCATTTGCTGTGTCCTGCCACAGGGAGTCCTTCTGATTTAATAATCTATTGCCCGCGATTTTACTTTTGACTTCGAATCCCTACTTTCTCAATCACTCAACGCCATGGCCGAACCACTCCTCATTGCCCAGCACGCTTCCGTCCAATGCCAACTGCTGCCGGGTCTGGCCAATCGCCACGGCCTGATCACCGGCGCAACGGGTACCGGCAAGTCCGTCACCCTGCAAAAGCTCGCGGAAGAATTTTCCAAGATCGGCGTGCCGGTCTTCCTGTCCGACGTGAAGGGGGACCTCACCGGCATCAGCCAGGCAGGCCACATTGGCGACAAGATGGCCGCCACGCTCAAGGAACGCGGCCTGCCCACGCCCGAATCCGCCGCCTGCCCCACCACGCTGTGGGACGTGTTCGGCCAGCAGGGCCACCCCGTGCGCGCCACCATCTCCGACATGGGCCCGCTGCTGCTCGGCCGCATGCTGGACCTCAACGACACGCAGATGGGCGTGCTCAACCTGGTGTTCAAGATCGCCGACGACAACGGCATGCTGCTGCTCGATCTGAAGGATCTGCGCGCCATGTTGACCTACGTTGGCGACAATTCCAAGCAATTCACCACCGAGTACGGCAACGTCAGCTCGGCCAGCATCGGCGCGATCCAGCGCGGTCTGCTGCAGATCGAGCAGCAAGGCGGCGACCAGTTCTTCGGCGAGCCCATGCTCAACATCCAGGACTTCATGCAGACCGTCTCGAGCAAGGGGGTGATCAACATCCTCGCAGCAGACAAGCTGATGAATTCGCCGCGCCTGTACGCCACCTTCCTGCTGTGGATGCTGTCCGAACTGTTCGAGCAGCTGCCCGAAATCGGCGACCCCGACAAGCCCAAGCTTGTGTTCTTCTTCGACGAGGCGCACTTACTGTTCAACGAAGCTCCGAAGGCGCTGCTGGAGCGCATCGAGCTGGTCGTGCGTCTGGTGCGCTCCAAGGGTGTGGGCGTGTATTTCGTCACGCAGAATCCGCTCGACATTCCCGATTCGGTGCTGGCCCAGCTCGGCAACCGCGTGCAGCACGCGCTGCGCGCCTTCACGCCGCGTGATCAAAAGGCCGTCAAGGCCACGGCAACCACCATGCGACCCAACCCCGGCCTCGACATCGAAGCCGCGATCACCGAAGTCGGCGTGGGCGAAGCGCTGATCAGTTTTCTCGACGCCAAGGGCCGCCCCACGCCCACCGAGCGCGTCTATGTGATTCCACCAGGAAGCCAGATCGGCCCGATCACCCCCGAACAGCGCAAGGCGCTGATGGCCAGCTCGCTGGTCGCAGGCATCTACGACACCACCGTGGACCGCGAATCGGCCTTCGAAATGCTGCGTGACCGCGCCGGCACGCAGGCAGGCAACGCCGCCGTGCTCAAGGACAAGGCGGCACAAGGCACGGAAGACGGCGGCATCATGGGCGAGATCAACACGATCCTGTTCGGCAGCACCGGCCCGCGCGGTGGCAAGAAGGACGGCATCGTCCAGACCATGGCGAAATCGACCGCGCGCACCGTCGGCACCAACCTCGGCAAGCAACTGCTGCGCGGCGTGCTGGGCAGCCTGCTGGGTGGTCGCAAGTAATCAGCAGACGCGACTCATCGTTTCAGGCACTGCGTGAAAACTGGCTCGCCAATGTGTGCAGCCAGCTCACAAAGGCCTTGATGATCGGGTCTTCCAGACGCGCATTCGGCACATAGCTCGAATAGCGCCATGCAGGCAAAGCCGGGCCGTCGAATGGAAACACGAGACGGCCCTCTTCGATGTCCAACGCCACCAGCGCGGTCGGCCCCATCGCAATGCCCAAGCCGTCGATGGCGGCCTGCAGCGTCAGATAAAAATGATCGAGCTGCAGCGAGTTGCCCGAAGCCAGTTGCGGGCTCCCGCAAGCCGCCAACCACTCGGCCCAGAGCCCCGGATAGGTGGCGGTGTGCAGCAAGGTGTGGTGCGCCAGATCTTCCACGCTGCGGATCGGATTCGCCTCCAGCACGCGCGGCGAACACACGGGCAGACGCACCTCCGACAGAAACTCGTTGACCACGAATCCCGCAGGCTTTTGCGCATTGCCGCGAATCGCGATGTCGAATTCTTCGCGCAGCTTTTCGATCGGCTCGTCCGACGTGGTGAGCCGCACCTTCACCGCAGGATTGGCCAGTTGAAAACTCGACAACTGCGGCAGCAACCAGCGCAGCGCAAACGTGGTCGGCGCATTCACACGAATGACCTGCTGGCGCGTGAGATTCAACTGCTCGTCGGTCGCCAGCGCAATGCGATCGAGCGCCGCCGCCACTTCCGACTGGTACAGCCGCCCCGCCTCGGTCAGCGCAATCCGCCGCCCCACCCGCTCGAACAGCGCATGGCCCAACCACTCCTCCAACTGCCCGACCTGCCGACTGACCGCGCCATGCGTCACGCACAGCTCATCGGCCGCGCCGGAAATGCTTTCCAGTCGGGCGGCTGCTTCAAAGGCACGCAAGGCGTTCAATGGAGGAAGTCGGCGTGGCATGGATGGTTATGTGAGTTTTTCTGACATGTTCAATGAGTTTAAATCGATTTTCATCAACGGAAAGATTTTCTACATTAACTCCTGAACAGACGGCACATCCTCGATGTGTCATTTTTTTTGACAAAAGGAGTTTGGCATGTCAAGCAATGTGGTGGTCGTGGGCGCGCAATGGGGCGATGAAGGAAAAGGCCGCATCGTCGACTGGCTGGCGGAGAAAGCCGACATCGTCGCCCGCTACAACGGCGGCCACAACGCGGGCCACACTCTGGTGGTGGACGGCAAGACCTACAAGCTCGCGTTGATTCCAAGCGGCGTCGTGCGCGGCAAGCTCGGCGTGATCGGCAACGGCGTGGCCGTCGATCCCGAAGCGCTGCTGGCCGAAATCGGCCGCCTGTCGGATCTGGGCGTCAAGGTCACTCCAGAAGTGCTGCAGATCGCCGAAACCGCCACCCTCGTGCTGCCGATCCACCGCGCCATCGACGCCGCGCAAGAACAACTGCGCACCGGCGCCACCGGCTCGGCCATCGGCACCACGCTGCGCGGCATCGGCCCCGCATACGAAGACAAGATCGGCCGCCGCGGCCTGCGCATCTGCGATCTGGCAGACCCCGAGCGCCTGTCCGCCAAGCTCGACCTGCTGCTCGCGCACCACAACGCATGGTTTCGTGGACTGGGTCTCACGCCATTCGAAAAGGCTCCGATGCTCGAAGGCCTGCTCAAGCTCGCTCCGCAGGTTCTGCCTTTCGTGGGCCGCGTCTGGGAAACCCTCGACAAGGCGCACACCGCTGGCAAGCGCACCGTCTTCGAAGGCTCGCAAGCCGTCATGCTCGACATCGACTGGGGCACCTACCCGTATGTGACCTCGTCCTGCACCATCGCCGCAGGCGCGGCCAGCGGCACCGGCATTGCGCCATCGCTGCTCGGCTCGGTGCTCGGCGTGAGCAAGGTCTACGCCACCCGCGTAGGCGGCGGCCCCTTCGCATCCGAACTGCATGGCGACTTGGGCGAAAAACTGCGCGAACGCGGCGGTGAATACGGCGTCAACACCGGCCGCCCCCGCCGCTGCGGCTGGCTCGACACCGTGCAGCTTCGCCAGAGCGTCAAGGTCGCAGGCATCGACATGCTCGCCCTGACCAAGCTCGACGTGCTCGACGGCTTTGACGAAATCTTCATCTGCACAGGGTATGAACTCGACGGAAAGCAGACCGACTACATCTCCGCGAGCGACGACGAGCAGCAACGCCTCCAACCGGTGCTCAAGCGCTTCGACGCATGGACCGGCTCGACCCGAAGCGTGCGCTCCTGGGACGCCCTGCCAAACGAAGCCAAGGCGCTGATCAACGCGATCCAGACCGAAGTCGGCATCCCCGTCGCGATGATCACCACCGGCCAGGAACGCGACGACGCGATCGTTTTGCGCTCGCCGTTCTGATCGCGACAGCCGCTGCATTGGCGGCGGCTGCAAACCCGGTCCGATGACATGTCTTTTCGCCTGTGCGACAAAGACTCTTCTGCCAATGTCTCGGACCACTCCATGATCGATCTGTACTACTGGACCACCCCCAACGGCCACAAGATCACGCTGTTTCTTGAAGAAGCGGGGCTGCCCTACACCATCCATCCGATCAATATCGGCCGGGGCGAGCAGTTCGCGCCGGAGTTCCTGAAGATTGCGCCCAACAACCGCATTCCCGCCATCGTCGATCAGGCACCTGCGGATGGTGGCGCGCCGGTTCCGCTGTTTGAATCCGGGGCCATCCTGCTGTATCTCGCGGACAAGACCAAGCGCTTCATTCCGCAGGACCTGCGCGGGCGCAACGAGGCGGTTCAGTGGCTGTTCTGGCAGATGGGCGGGCTGGGACCGATGGCAGGGCAGAACCATCATTTCGTGCAGTACGCGCCCGAGAAAATTCCTTACGCGATGGAGCGCTACGTGAAGGAAACCAGTCGCCTGTATGGCGTGCTCGACAAGCATCTGAGCGACGGGCGCGACTTCATTGCGGGCAAGGACTACTCGATTGCCGACATGGCAAGCTATCCGTGGATCGTGCCCTACGAGCGCCAGCAGCAGGATCTGGCGAAGTTTCCGCATCTGAAGGACTGGTTCGAGCGCATTGCCGCACGACCTGCCACACAACGCGCGTACGATCTGGCACAGACCATCAACGTCGCGCCCACCGTGGACGAAGCCTCAAAAAAAGTGCTTTTCGGGCAGGACGCCACCACCATCAAGCGCTGACGAAAAAGGAATCCAAAGCATGACGACTGCACTCCCCACCTTTGCCGATGTGCTTGCCGCATCCGAGCGCCTGCAGGGCGTGGCGCATCGCACGCCTGTGTTGCGCTCCACCACGGCCAACGCGCTGCTTGGCGCCGAGCTGTTCTTCAAATGCGAAAACCTGCAGCGCATGGGCGCATTCAAGTTTCGCGGTGGCTACAACACACTCGCGCAGTTCTCGCCCGAGCAGAAAAAGCGCGGCGTGCTGGCGTTTTCGTCTGGCAACCATGCACAGGCGATTGCGTTGTCGGCCCGCATTCTGGGCATGCCGGCGGCCATCGTCATGCCCGAAGACGCGCCCGCCGCCAAGCTCGCCGCCACGCGCGGCTACGGCGCGGAAGTCATCACCTACGACCGCTTCACCGAAGACCGCGAAGCCATCAGCCAGCGCATCGCGAGTGAACGCGGCATGACGCTGGTGCCGCCCTACAACCATCCGCATGTGATCGCGGGCCAGGGCACAGCGGCCATGGAACTGCTGCAGGAAGTGCCCGATCTGGACTACCTGTTCGCACCGCTCGGCGGTGGGGGTCTGCTCTCGGGCACGCTGCTGTCGGCCAAGGCGCTTGCGCCGAACTGCAAGGTCTACGGCGTCGAGCCCGAAGCCGGCAACGACGCGCAGCAATCGCTTCGCAAGGGCGCGATCGTGAAGATCGACACACCCAAGACCATCGCCGACGGCGCGCAGACACAGGCGCTTGGCGACATCACCTTCGCCATCATCCGCCGCGATGTCACCGACATCATCACCGCGAATGACGCACAGCTCGTCGAGAGCATGCGCTTCTACGCCGAGCGCATGAAGATCGTGGTCGAACCGACCGGCGCGCTCTCGCTGGCCGGTGCACGCCACGGCGGCATCGATCTCAAGGGCAAGCGCGTGGGCTTCATCATCAGCGGTGGGAATGTGGATCTGGCGAACTATGGCGCGCTGCTGCAAGCCTCGTGATGAAGCCCTGAACCAGCGTTTGAGTCAAGCTCTGGCCCAGCGGCGATAATTTCGACTGCAATCTGCCGAAAGCACCCGGTGAATTCCACCCCTTGGGCCATAGCAGGCTTCGCTTTCTGGCAGACTTCGTCCCGGAATTTCACTACGCAAAAAGAAAAACAGCCATGAGCACCAACAACACCGCCAAAGTCACCGTCATCACCCACCCCCTCGTCCAGCACAAGCTCACGCTGATGCGCAAGAAGGACGCCAGCACCAACAGCTTCCGCCGTCTGCTCGGCGAGCTGAGCACGCTGATGGCCTACGAAATCACGCGCGACATGCCGCTGCAGGATCTCGAAATCGAGACCCCGATGGAGAAGATGACCGGCAAGGTGATCGACGGCAAGAAGCAAGTGCTTGTGTCCATCCTGCGCGCCGGCAACGGTTTTCTCGACGGCATGCTCAACGTGATTCCCGGAGCGCGCATCGGCCACATCGGCCTGTACCGCGACCCTGAAACGCTGCAGCCGGTCGAGTACTACTTCAAGATGCCTTCCGAAATGGAAGAGCGCGACATCATCGTCGTCGACCCGATGCTGGCCACCGGCAACTCCGCCGCTGCCGCCGTGGATCGCCTCAAGAAACTGAACCCACGCTCGATCAAGTTCGTGTGCCTGCTGGCCGCGCCCGAAGGCGTGGAAACCATGCAGAAGCACCACCCCGACGTGCCGATCTTCACCGCCGCCATCGACCGCGAACTCAACGACCACGGCTACATCCTGCCGGGTCTGGGCGACGCTGGCGACCGCATCTTCGGCACCAAGTAATCTCTTTTTTCAACGTCATCCGTAGTGATCCAGCCCAAGCCTGCACTCCCGTTCAATCTGCCTGCGTACACCCATATCCCCGACGATGGTTTGCGCACGGAACGGGTGCGGCTCAGGCAATGGACCAAGGCGGATTTCGAGCCTTTTGCGGCCATGAACTGCGACCCGCAGGTCATGCGCCACTTCCCCGCCCTGCTCTCGCGCGAACAAAGCGATGCGCACGCCGCGCGCATTCGTGCACTGATCGAAGAGCGCGGCTGGGGCTTCTGGGCAGCCGATTCGCTGCTCGACCGCCAAGCGCCCCAATTCATCGGCTTTGTCGGCCTGCATGTGCCGATTGCCGAACTGCCTTTCTCGCCCTGCGTTGAAATTGGCTGGCGACTGGCACGCCCTTTCTGGGGCAAGGGCTTGGCAACCGAAGCCGCTCAACTGGCCATGCGCGCAGGTTTCGAGGTGCTGCAACTCCCCGAAATTGTCTCGTTCACCTCACGCGAAAATCTGCGCTCACGTGGCGTGATGCAGCGGCTTGGAATGCACACCCGTGCCGAAGACAATTTCGATCATCCGGCTGTGCCGGAAGACCATCCCGTGCGTCCGCATTGCCTTTTTCGCATCACGCGCGATGAGTGGCTTGCCAAGAGGAATACGCCGACTCTCGCTTGAGTCAGCCCTCGGCCCTGCTTCGGTTTCACTCTTTGACGCTGTTGAACCGAAAACCTCTACCTGCTTGCCCCATTCTTTGCCGACACGAGTTTGGGTAAAGTCCATCAACCCCATGTAATCCGAATTATCAAGAAAAATTCTGCTGGCAGCGTACAGGGCGCGAGATGGCAAACGAACCGTCAGTTCGGCACAGCCTGCCCCACCGTTGCGGAGTTGGGTGGTCGCTCCACTTCGGGCTCGGGCAGATCGATGCCTTTCCACTCTTCCATCACATCGTTGGCCATGGCTTGCAGCAAGCGCATTTCACGGCTGTCGAGTTCTCGCGGGTTGGTGTCTGCCAAACAGAGCACGCCCAGCACCTGGCCCGCCTTGTCGCGGATCGGCGCAGCAGCGTAGAAGCGCACACCGACGCTGTTGAACGCGGCGTTGCCTGCAAAACGGCGATCGTGTTTCAGGTCTTCGACCTGCAGCATGTCATCGTCTGCCACCACGAACGATGCCAGCGCCTCATCGCGGCTGTGGGCGTGCTGAAAACGGCGCGGCACCTCGTCCGGCAGCGCATCGTCGTCGGTCAGACCGCCGTGCATGGCGATGACGTGTTCCTGCGTTCGATCGATCAATCCGACGGCAGCCAGCGGAATGTCGAAGATGTCCGCCGCGCGCTTGGCGACTTGCTGGCTGACCTGCTTGAAATGTTCGCTTTGCAGCGCGCCGCTGACCTCAAGCGCCTTGATGCGCTTTTCCTCGTTCTTCGGCATGGGCGCGGGCTCGAACGCCTGCGCGCTCGAATCGCCGAGCAGCGAACGCACTTGGGCCACCGCCGCATCCAGCGTGGTCGTGATTTCATCCGCGCCCAGCTTGGCACCTTGGTCGCGGAGCTGGTCTCTGGACTGCTCCTTTGACATGTCCTGCGGCAGATTCCACAGCAGCAAAACGATGCGCGCATGCGGCCATGCACGACGAATGCGGCGACACAGATTGCGCGCGGCAGCATAGGGCTCGGTGGACATCCAGCTCACGCAGACCACATCGCCACGCAGCATCTGCGGGCGCTCCACGGCGGAGTGATTGGAGAGCACATCGCTGCCCACACAGCGCACGGCATGTCCGTCGAGTTCCAGGCAATGCGCGACCATGCGCGCCGCGAGCTGGTCGATCTCCCACTTGCCGCCCATGCTCAGCACGCGCGGCGCGCCGGGTTGGCGCGTGGAGGGATACTGCTCTTCCAGTTCGTCGAGCACCTCGTCCATGCCATCGACCACGCGCAAGCGGTGCTCCGCCGTCGCCGCCTGCGAATGATCGCCCACGGCCATGCGCAGCACCGAAGCACCCACATTGCTGTAGAAAGCCTGAACGGAATCGTCGTTCTCCTGCACGATTTGCATCGCGATCTCGCTGGCCTCGTCGGGATCGTCCGCCAGCAGGCGCTGGTAGATGCGCGTGGGCTCGTCGAGCACCGGTTGGCTGCCCAGCAGAATGTCGAGAAACGCGAGTTGCGGCAGGTACTTGCCGATCACCAGCAAACACACGGTGAGTGGCGTGGACATGATCAGCCCGATGGGGCCCCACATCGCCGTCCAGAACGTCGCGGCGACGATCAGCGACATGGCGGATAGCCCTGTGCTGGAGCCATAGAGCCAAGGCTCGATGATGTTGTTGCTGATGAGCTCCAGCACCACGATCAGCGCAGCAGTCCACAGCACCAGCTCCCAACCCGGATCGACAGCAAACGCCAGTGCGAGCGGAAACACCGCGGAAATCATCGGCCCCACATACGGCACAAAGCGCATCACCGATGCCAGCGCGCCCCACAGCAGCGCACCCGGCACGCCGATCAGCCACAGCCCCGCCGCCATCGGAATGCCGTAGCTCACGTTCACCAGCAACTGCATGCTCAGGTACTTGGAGATGCGCTCGCCCGCCTCATCCATCGCATCGGTGGCGCGGTGCAGATTCTGGCCCCACAGGCGCAGCATGCGGTCGCGCAGATCTTCGCGGTCGAGCAGGATGAAGATCACGAACACCAGCACCAAAGCGGCGTCGGACAGCGGCCCCATCGCACCCTCGAGCGCCAGCTTGGCCTGATCGATGGAAGACTTCTCGGTGGGTACGACCTGCACCCGCTGCACGCGCTTGGCAGGTGCAGATTCGGCACTCGCGGCCTCGACTTCCCGCTGCACCACATCGAAGGTTTTCTTCGCACCTTCGAACATGCCGGGCGCACGAATCTGCGTGCGAAGATCACGCAGCTTGGCACGGATGTTCGATTGGTAGGACGGCAGTTGCTCGCTCAATCCGCGCACTTCGTTGCCGACAAAAAGCCCCGCCACACCCAGCACCATCAAAGCAGCAAACACCACGCTGACGACCGCAAGAATCTTGGGCACCCCCCAGCGCTTGAGCACCACCACCAGCGGATTCAGCACAAAACTGAGCAGCACCGCCAGCGCCAGCGGCACCAGCACGGAGCGACCAAAGAACAGCGCCGCAATCACCAGCGCAGCAATGCCCAGACTCAGAAAAACGCGGATGCCTGCCAGCGGCAACTCCATCGCAGAAGCGCGCTTGGGTGCCCGGTGGCTGGTGTTGGCACTGGTGTTGGATTCGGCTTCGCGACGTGCTCGCGCTGAGGCTTTGGCCGAAGCATCCGCCGGATTGTTCTGGTCACCACGCATGGTCGGATTGGTTCTTGGTGTTGTGTTCGAAAACGGAAGCCGCGCTGGCACACATGGGCGTTTTCAGCGCAAAGAGAAACGCTACCAAGGTTTGGCGCTCAGCCTTGTAGGATGGAGGCGGCAGCTTGCAGTGTTTCGCCCACATCCGCATCCAATTTCAAGGCAAACACCGCGTCGCCGCGTGTTGTGCCGCGATTGACCGCAGCCACGGGAATGCCAGCCTCCTGCGCGGCGAGCACGAATCGGTAGCCGGAATACACCATCAGCGAAGAGCCCAGCACCAGCACGCCGCGCGCATTCTGCACCGCCTGCATGCTGCGCTCCACGCGCTCACGCGGCACGGATTCACCGTAGAACACGACATCGGGCTTGAGCATGTGCTTGCCGCAATGCGGGCAAGGCGGAATCACGAAGCTGGAGAAATCGACTGCTTCCAGATCAGCATCGCCATCGGGTGCGGACAACGCGGTGCGCTGCGCCCAGCCGGGATTGTTGTCCACCAGCGCGTCCTGCCACAGCGCGCGCGAAAAGCGAATTTCGCAATCCATGCAGCGCACGGTGTCGAGCCGCCCATGCAGATCGACCACCGCCCTGCTGCCCGCCGCTTCATGCAAGCCGTCGACATTCTGGGTGACGAGCAGATCGATCCAGCCCGTGTGCTCCAGATCGGCCAAGGCGCGATGCGCCGCGCCCGGCCTGGCTTGCCCGAACGTGCGCCAGCCTACCAGACTGCGCGCCCAGTAACGCTGGCGCGTGTGTTCGCTGCCCATGAAGGCTTGAAACGTGACCGGCTGCGGGCGCTTCCACTGCCCCTTCAGATCGCGGTAATCGGGAATGCCGCTGGCCGTGCTCACGCCCGCGCCGGTCAGCACGACGAGGCCCGGATGCTGATCCATGAAAGCGGCCAGCAGCGCACCTGCTTCAGGCGCATTCAACGCAATCGATTCGGGCTGGCTCATGCTGAAAAAACCCAAAGTGGGAGATCAACCCAGATCGGGCGAGATCGATTCGGCGTAGTCATACACAGCTTCGAGCAGCCCCGCATCGCGCTCGCTTTCCGTGTTCGCACCCAACTCGTCGAGCTGCGCAAACAGCGCATCGAACGTGCGCGTGCCGCTCACGCCTTCGACCAACATGTCGTGGCGCAAAGACTCCCAGCGCTCCAGGTCTTCGGGCGACAAAGTCTGCGGGAAATTGCGCGCGCGGTAACGCCAGAAAATCTCGCCCAAGCGCGGATCGTCAAAGCCCGTGCGGGTCGTGGCCAGCTCTTCGGGCGACAAGGTGCGCAGATGGTTCAGACGGCGTCGATCCTCATTGCCGACGAAGCCGCCGTAGAGGTCCTGATCCACGTCCACCGCTTCCTGCGCAGGACGCTTGAAGACGTCCTTCCAGATCGCGCTCATGTCGGGCAACTCGCGCGCAAACAACGCGTTCTGCGCAGCGGTCTGAAGATCGATGCCCCAACGCTCGGCCATCTGGGCACTCAGCGTGTTCACATTGCCCACCACCATGGGCGACTTGTTCAGATGAATCGTCTTGATCGGCAGACGCGTCACGCCCTCCGGCAGATCGGCCGTGCGGCTGAACATGCGCAGGCGAATCGTCTCCACATCCAGATCGGCCAGTTCACGCGGGTCCTGCGACAAGTCCCAGGCCAGCACCTCGTTCTTGTTGGTCGGGTGCTGGGCAATCGGAAACATCACCGCGATGCAGCCGCGATCCGCCGGGAACATGCCCGAGACATGCAGAAACGGCCTTGCCTGATCGATGGACGCAGGCAGGCGCAACTCGGTGATCACCTTGTCCTTCTTGTGCAGACTCAGCGCGTATTCGAACAGCTTGGGCTGATGCGTGCGAATCAGCCGCGCCAGCGCAATCGTCGCGCGCACGTCGGACAGCGCATCGTGCGCCGCCTCGTGCACCAGACCGTTGGCCTTGGTGAGCAGTTCCAGCTTGAAGCTCACCTGCCCTTCTTCATTCGTCGGCCAATGGATGCCGTCGGGACGCAGCGCGCGCGTCATGCGCACCACGTCGAGCAGATCCCAACGCCCGCACTGGTTCTGCCACTCGCGTGCATACGGGTCGATCAGATTGCGCCAGAACATGAAGCGCGTGATCTCGTCGTCAAAACGGATCGTGTTGTAGCCCACGCCGATGGTGCCAGGCAGCGCCATCTCGGTCTCGATGCGCGCGGCAAACGCGGCCTCGGGCAAGCCCTTTTCCAGACAAAGCTGCGGCGTGATGCCAGTGATCAGACACGACACCGGATCGGGCAGATAGTCCGGCGACAGCCTGCAGTAGATCATCAGCGGCTCGCCGATTTCGTTCAAATCCGCATCAGTGCGAATGGCCGCAAACTGCGCCGGACGGTCGCGGCGCGTGTCGGCACCGAAGGTTTCGTAGTCGTGCCAGAGGAAAGTGTGCATGTAAAAAATTGCAGTCAGAGGCTAGCAGGCGTCAAGTATGCCTGCACAGCTTGCACAATAGACGGATGCACGTCATTTACCCAGAATCCCGTCCGCTGTCAGCCAAACGTCTCCAACAACTGGCCAAGCCCTCCGCTGGAGCCATCGCGCTGACCATTCTGCTGAGTGCCTGCAGTTCGACTCCCAAGAGCGCCCCCAAGCCTCCTGTCGCCGTCACAGCGCCAGCTCCCGTTCCGGCACCCGCTCCTGCGCCCATCGCCCCATCCGCACAAACTCCCGTCCCTGCGCCCGCTCCGGTGCCGATCGCCGCACCAGCCCCAGCGCCCGAATTGCCAGCGCCCACAGGCCCCGCCAAAAATCAGAGCTTTGCCCAATGGCTCAAGAGCTTCGAGCAACGCGCGAGTGACGCGGGTCTCAGCGACAAGACCATCCGGGGCAGTCTGAGCAACGCCCAGTTCATTCCGCGCATCGTCGAGCTTGACCGCGCCCAGCCCGAGTTCACCCGTCCACCATGGGCCTATCTGGACGGCGCGGTCTCGCAAGTGCGCATCGATCAAGGCAAGGCGCTGATTCGCAAATACCAACGCACGTTCAATGCCGCCGAGCAGCGCTATGGCGTTCCGGCGTCCGTCATCACAGCCATCTGGGGCATGGAGAGCAATTTCGGCAAGAACTTCGGCAGCTTCCGCGCCGTGGATGCTTTGGCGACGCTGGCCTACGACGGCCGCCGCTACGAATGGGCGAGCCGGGAGTTGCTGATTGCACTCAAGATCATTGATCGCGGCGACATTCCCGCGTCCCAGATGCTGGGCTCCTGGGCCGGCGCCATGGGCCACACACAGTTTCTGCCCTCCGCCTATCAGCGCTTTGCCGTCGACGCCGATGGCGACGGCAAGCGCGACATCTGGGGCAGCATTCCTGATGTGATCAACTCCACCGCCAACTTCCTCGCGCAATCCGGCTGGAAGACCGGAGAGGTCTGGGGCGCCGAAGTGCGCTTGCCCAGCCGTTTCGACTACGCCCGCGCAGAGATCAAAGTGGTTCAGCCCGCATCCACCTGGGCCGCCGAAGGCGTGCGCAGTCTCGATGGCAGCCCGCTACCGAATCTTGACGATGCATCCATCATCACGCCAGCTGGTGCACGGGGCCCAGCCATCTTGGTGGGCAACAACTTTCGCACGCTGCTGAAGTACAACAACTCCAACAACTACGCGCTCGCAGTCGCCCTGATCGCCCAGCAGATCGACGGAGGACCGGGTCTTGCGTCCACCTGGCCGCGTGATCTGGAGCCGCTGTCGCGCGCCGAAGTGAAGGCGCTGCAGGAGGCGCTCAATGCGAAGGGGTTTATCACTGGTACGCCCGATGGTGTGGCCGGTCCGGCAACCCGCGTAGGTCTGCGTGAGTATCAGAAAAGCGTGGGCTTGCCCGCCGATGGTTATCCCACCAAGGACATGCTGGCCAAGTTGCTGGAGCCAGCGCGATAAATCCACGCCCGGAGACGCGGCGTATTTGCCCTCTCCAAACAGCAGTCACCCGGAGCAAAAAGCGCCTGCTCCGGGCCCCCAACATCAATCCGCCGAAGCCCCCGACTGCTTCACCGCCTTGCCCCATTCCACGATCTCGCTGGCGACGAACTTGTCCATGTCCTGCGGTGTGCTTGGATCGGGTTCGGAGCCCCGGTCGCGGATGAATTTCTGCATCTCGTCGCTCTTGAGAATTTCCACGGCCTCGTGGTTGAGCTTCTCGATGATCGCCTTGGGCGTGCCCTTGGGAGCCATCAAACCCAGCCAACCCACGGCCTCGAAGCCCTTGAACTCGGGCAGACCGGATTCGGCAATCGTCGGCACATTGGGCAACTGGCTGGAACGCTTGGACGACGTCACGCCCAAGGGAATCGCCTTGCCCGCCTGGATGTTGGCGAGCGCCGCCGTCACCGAGTCGACCATCAGCGGCACCTGAGCGCCCAGAAAATCCGCCTGCGCCGGACCGCTTCCCTTGTAGGGCACATGCATCAGATCGAGCTTGGCGCGGGCCTTGACCATCTCGCCGCTCAAATGCTGCGTGCCACCCACGCCCGCGCTGGCATAGCTCCACTTGCCGGGCTCGGCGCGCACCTTCCCGACGAGATCCTTCATATCCTTCAGACCGGTTTGCGGATTGGCCAGAAACACCAGCGGCACCTTGGCGATCATGCTGATGCCCTGCAAGTCCTTGCGCGGATCGAAATTGACCTTCTTGTAAAGCGTCTGATTCACCGCCATCGCACTGCCGGCCACCAGCAAGGTGTAGCCATCCGGCTCGGCGCGCACGACGAATTCCGTACCGATGTTGCTGCCCGCCCCCGCCTTGTTCTCCACGACCAACGGCTGACCGAGCTTTTGCCCCAACCGATCCGCCAGCGCCCGCGCAAAGATGTCGGTCGCCTGACCGGGTGGAAACGGCACGATCAGCTTGATCGGCTTGTCAGGGTAAGCCGCCAAGGCCGCGTTGCTCACAGCCAGCAGCGCTGCGGCTGCCAGCAGGTTTTTTGTCGTCCTGAACATCGTCATCATCATCTTCACCATCCAAAGAATTGGGGAAGATGATAGTGCCCGCTTCGCCCGTCAAGCCTTTCGGTGAACGCCCAAGCTTCAGGGCTTACCCGCGGATCATGGTGTGCATGGGCATCTGGAATGTGGATTCAGGCGCTGCTTCAGTCTCCGCCGCCGAAGCCAGAAACGCCTGTGTCTCGTCCGCCGTTTCCAGAAAGCCTTGCAAAAGCGCCTCGAAATCGAGCACTTCCAAGCCATTGCTGCTGAATCGACGCGCCAGCAGCACCTCTCCAGTTTCGGGATGAATGCCGACCGTGCAGCCCTTCGTCCCCAACATACCGTAGTTGGCCGCCAGCAAACGACGCATCACGGCGGGCGTTGGCTCGGATGTCTTGAGCAATGTGCTGGAGAGCATCACCTGCGAATTCTCCTTCGTCGCCTGAATGTGCACCTCCAGGTCGTCGAATTTGAGGCAGCAATGATCGTCGTCATCGAGCTTCAATCCGTCCAATCCTAGAGCCCTGCCGAAATCGAGCAACACGTGGCTGATGAGTGTTTCCATAGCGATGTCTTTCAGTTCTTGTCAAAGGTGAGGCAATGCACCAAGCAAAGCGCCTGAGCGGCCCGACAAGCAAGGCGCGGCTTGGTCAATCCGAAACCTGAGTAACCGACCAGGCGGATTCGTTCCATGGAACTTTGGTTTGGTGCTGGTTACTCATCCGTCACACTCAACTCGGGAGCAATTCACATGGTTGGAATTCAGAACACTGGCGGCGGCGTGAACCTCAA
Source organism: Diaphorobacter sp. HDW4B (assembly GCF_011305535.1). Classification (GTDB taxonomy): domain Bacteria; phylum Pseudomonadota; class Gammaproteobacteria; order Burkholderiales; family Burkholderiaceae_C; genus Diaphorobacter_A. The sequence continues at coordinate 4,878,634 of NZ_CP049905.1, read as the reverse complement.
CGCTTTCTTGAACAAGGCCAATGCCAATCCCGATGGCAATGTCCGTATGAACTCGGCAGGCACCGAGATCAAGGCCGAGAGTTTCTTCAAGAAAGCGGTCAGTTGGATGACCAATACCCATCCGGCAACACGGCAGGCGTTCAGCGACGCGCTGAGTGAGCGTTACGGGCAAGAGGTTGCCACTTACGCCTTGAACGCAATGAGAGAGCTTCGCCCCGATATCGGCAGTGACCAGCCGCTGAGCGCGTTGGAGATCAAGGTGGTGAATTCGCTTGCTGCAGAGCAAGTGACGGGCAACATGCGTACTGCAGAGCCATCCATTGCTCGCTTTTCACCGCCACGAGGACGTGTGGAGTCGCCTCAACCTACTGAGATATCACCCGCTGCCAAAGAGCTCGCAAGAAAAAACGCCACCGACATGCTCGAAAAAATCCATGCCAGCAACAGCTTCTCGGCATTCGTCGATCATAAAGCTGAGTTGCTCAAACACTTGGAAGCAGCTCTCGGGAAATTGGGCGGCAATGACATCATGAGAAACTTGGAGCAAGCGACTAAATTAGATTTCGATAAATACAAAACAGTCGTCAATGATCAATTGCGCATCTTGGACTCTGCCGCAGAGAACTTCGCTATGACCTCAGCCATGCTGACGAACAGCGCTGCCTCGAAAGACGCTACCGAACTGACGAAAGCAGCCGACGATGCAGCGAAAACCGCCATCGAGGCAAGAAAATCTGCCGCCAACAAGATAAAAGATGCCGCCTTCGCGACGAGAGCGGCCGCCCATGCAGCGAGTGGCAACGACGTGGAGAATGCGACCAAGATGAAGGAGAAAGCCGACGCTGCAAACAACGCCGCCGATGACGCAAAAAAGATCTCCGCCGAAGCAGCCAAGTCCGCCACTGTCGCAGCGGCAAAAGCAGAAGACGCTAAAAAAGTTGCCGCCAACGCAAAGAACGCACTCACCGATGCGGAAGCCCGAAATCCCATCAGGCCCAGCGATCCAAAGTCCAAGGAAGGTGACAACGAAAACGGTTGGTGAACCATGCGTGACTCGAAAGGTGCCCTCTGTCAAATCGTCCCGCGACAGATGATTCCGAGCGGCCTGCGTGCAGCGGCTCACCAATATCTCCAAACAAAAAAAGCGGCCTAAGCCGCTTTTTTTTTGATGCCAGACCAAAGCCTTACTTGCGCGCAGGCGGCACGTCCGTGCAGGAGCCATGCGCCACTTCCGCAGCCATGCCAATCGATTCGCCCAACGTTGGATGCGGGTGAATCGTCTTGCCGATATCCACGGTATCCGCGCCCATTTCAATCGCCAGCGCGATCTCGCCGATCATGTCGCCCGCATGCGTGCCGACCATGCCGCCGCCCAGGATGCGGCCGTGGCCGCGGGCTTCTGGGGAGTCGTCGAACAGCAGCTTGGTGAAGCCTTCGTCACGGCCATTGGCGATGGCGCGGCCGGAGGCTGCCCACGGGAACATGCCCTTCTTGACCTTGATGCCTTGGGCCTTGGCTTGGTCTTCAGTGAGACCTACCCACGCCACTTCGGGATCGGTGTAAGCCACGCTGGGGATCACGCGGGCGTTGAAGGCGCTGGCCTTGAGTTCCGCATTGTTTTGCAGTTCACCGGCGATGACTTCGGCGGCCACATGCGCTTCGTGCACGGCCTTGTGGGCCAGCATCGGTTGGCCGACGACGTCGCCAATCGCGAAGATGTGCGGCACGTTGGTGCGCATCTGGATATCAACGTTGATGAAGCCGCGATCCGTCACCGAAACGCCTGCTTTCTCCGCGCCGATCTTCTTGCCATTGGGCGTGCGGCCCACGGCTTGCAGGACCAGGTCGTAGGTCTGCGGCGCGGGCACGGTGACGCCCTCTTTCGCGGGCTCGAACGTGACCTTGATGCCTTCGGGCGTTGCTTCGGCCGCCACGGTCTTGGTGTTGACCATGATGTTGTCGAAGCGCGGCGCGTTCATCTTCTGCCAGACCTTCACGAGGTCGCGGTCCGCGCCCTGCATCAGGCCGTCCATCATTTCAACGACGTCAAGACGCGCGCCGAGCGTGGAATACACCGTGCCCATTTCGAGGCCGATGATGCCGCCGCCGAGGATCAGCATGCGCTTGGGTACCGCCTTCAGGTCGAGCGCGCCGGTCGAATCGACCACGCGTTCATCCTTGGGCATGAATGGCAGGTGCACGGCTTGCGAGCCTGCAGCGATGATGGCGCACTTGAATTGCACGACCTTCTTGCTGCCGGTCTTGTCCTGGCCGTCGCCCGTGGTTTCTTCGACTTCAATGTGGTTCGCGCCCACAAAGTTGCCGTAGCCACGCACGATGGTCACCTTGCGCATCTTGGCCATGCCGCCAAGGCCGGTGGTCAGCTTGCCGATGACCTTTTCCTTGTGGCCGCGCAGTTGGTCGATGTTGACCTCGGGCGCTGCGAACTTGATGCCCGCCACGTCGAGGTGCTTGACCTCATCCATCACCGCCGCCACGTGCAGCAGCGCCTTTGATGGGATGCAACCCACGTTCAGGCACACGCCGCCGAGCGTCTTGTAGCGCTCGATGATGACGACCTTCAAACCCAGATCGGCTGCGCGGAAGGCTGCGGAGTAACCACCGGGGCCACCGCCGAGCACAACCACATCGCAGTCCAGATCGACCGTGCCTGCAAAGTTGCTGGCGACGGGTGCGGGAGCTGCGGGTGTTGCTGCGGCGGGAGCAGGAGCCGCTGCAGCCGGTGCAGATGCTGGAGCCGGTGCCGCCACGCCATCGCCCTTGGGAGCGGACAGCGAAGTCGAATCCGCGCCCACTTCCATGCTGATGATCACAGAGCCTTCGGAAACGCGGTCGCCGATCTTGACCTTCATTTCCTTGATCACGCCAGCGTGGCTCGATGGGATCTCCATCGAGGCCTTGTCGCTTTCGACGGTCATCAGGGATTGATCGACCTCGACCTTGTCGCCAGCCTTGACCAGCAATTCGATCACACCCACGTCTGCGAAGTCGCCGATGTCGGGAACTTTGATATCAATGATTGCCATGAATCTTGCTCCCTTCGATCACAGGATGATGCGGCGGTAGTCCGCCAGCAACGCACCCAGATACGCGTTGAAGCGCGCAGCCGAAGCGCCGTCGATCACGCGGTGGTCGTACGACAGCGACAGCGGCAGCGTGAGACGCGGCACGAACTGCTTGCCGTCCCACACCGGCTTCATCTGGCCCTTGGAGAGGCCGAGAATCGCGACTTCCGGTGCGTTGATGATGGGCGTGAAGTGGGTGCCGCCGATGCCGCCCAGCGACGAGATCGAGAAGCAGCCGCCTTGCATGTCGCCCGCGCCGAGCTTGCCATCGCGCGCCTTCTTGGCGAGTTCGCCCATTTCCGTGCTGATCTGGATGATGCCCTTCTTGTCGGCATCCTTGAGCACGGGAACGACCAGGCCGTTCGGCGTGTCGGCAGCAAAGCCGATGTTGAAGTACTGCTTGTAAACCAGTGTGTCGCCATCGAGGCTGGTGTTGAACTCGGGGAACTTCTTGAGTGCAGCGACCACGGCCTTGATCACGAACGCGAGCATGGTGACCTTGACGCCGCTCTTTTCGTTTTCCTTGTTGGTGGAAACGCGGAAGGCTTCGAGGTCGGTGATGTCGGCTTCGTCGTTGTTGGTGACGTGCGGAATCATGACCCAGTTGCGCGACAGGTTGGCACCCGAGATCTTCTTGATGCGCGAGAGGTCTTTGCGCTCGACTGCGCCGAACTTGGCGAAATCGACCTTCGGCCATGGCAGCAAGTCAAGACCTGCACCGGAGCCACCCTTGGGCGCCACTGCCGCTTGTGCCTTGGTCTGCACCGCGCCTGCCATCACCTGCTTGGTGAAGGCTTGCACGTCTTCTGCAACGATGCGGCCCTTGTTGCCAGTGCCCTTGACTTCTTCCAGCGGCACGCCAAGTTCGCGGGCGAACTTGCGCACGGATGGCGATGCGTATGGCAGGCTGCCGGATGGCGGCACGGTGGGGTTGTGCGCAGGAACTGCGGCAGTTGCCGCCACTGGAGCCGCAGCAGGTGCGGACACAGGCGCTGGTGCAGCAGCAGCCGGAGCTGCGGCTGGTGCGGATGCGGCAGCACCGCCTTGCGCGCTCATCTGACCGATCACGTCGCCCACGTTCACCTTGTCGCCGACTTTCAAGGTCAGCGCGGTGATCGTGCCAGCGGCGGGCGATGGAATTTCCATCGATGCCTTGTCGGATTCCACGGTGAACAGCGATTGCTCGGCGGTGACGGTGTCGCCCACCTTCACCAGCAGCTCGATGACGGCCACGTCCTTGAAATCACCGATGTCGGGGATCTTGATGTCCATGGGGCCGGATGCAGCAGCAGGAGCCGCAGCGGCAGGCGCTGGAGCGGCTGCCACAGGCGCTGGCGCAGGTGCAGCAGCAGCCGGTGCGGGAGCCGCAGCAGCAGCTTCGCCAGCGGTTTCCAGCATCAGGACAACGGAGCCTTCCTTGACCTTGTCGCCCACGGCGACCTTGAGTTCCTTGACCACGCCAGCGTGGCTCGAAGGAATCTCCATCGATGCCTTGTCGGACTCGACGGTGATCAGCGATTGCTCGACCGTGACGGTATCGCCCGGTTTCACGAGGAGTTCGATCACGCCGACTTCTGCGAAATCGCCGATGTCCGGGACTTTAATTTCTGTCAATGCCATGTTGGTGTCTCCCTTCGGCTATCAGGCGTGCAGCGGGTTGATCTTTTCGGTCTTGATGCCGTACTTGGCAATCGCGTCGGCCAGCTTCTGGGCGGGCAGCTTGCCCTCTTCCACCAGACCGGTCAGCGCGGCCAGCACGATGTAGTGGCGATCCACTTCGAAGTGCTCGCGCAGCTTGGCGCGGAAGTCCGAGCGGCCGAAACCGTCGGTGCCCAGCACCTTGAAGACGCGGCCCTTCGGAATGAAAGGACGGATCTGGTCGGAGTAGGCCTTCATGTAGTCGGTGGACGACACGATCGGGCCGGTGCTGTTCGACAGCTCTTGCGTGACGAACGGCACCTTCGGCGTTTCCAGCGGATGCAGCATGTTCCAGCGTTCGGCTTCCTGGCCGTCGCGGGTCAGTTCGTTGTAGCTTGGGCAGCTCCAGACGTCGGCGGCAACGCCCCAGTCCTTGGCCAGCAGTTCCTGTGCGAAGAACGATTCACGCAGGATCGTGCCCGAGCCCAGCAGTTGCACGCGCAGGTCGCCAGCGCCGCCGGACTTGCACATGTACATGCCCTTGAGAATCTTCTCTTCGGTGCCGGGTGTGAGGCCTGGCATCGCGTAGTTTTCGTTCAGCAGCGACAGGTAATAGAACACGTTTTCCTGGTTCTGCACCATGCGGCGCAGGCCTTCGTGCATGATCACCGCGACTTCGTGGGCGAAGGTCGGGTCATAGCTGATGCAGTTCGGAATCGTGTTGGCCAGGATGTGGCTGTGACCGTCTTCGTGCTGCAGGCCTTCCCCGTTCAGCGTGGTGCGGCCCGAGGTGCCGCCCAGCAGGAAGCCGCGCGCTTGCAGGTCGCCCGCAGCCCATGCCAGATCGCCGATGCGCTGGAATCCGAACATCGAGTAGTAGATGTAGAACGGAATCATGATGCGGTTGCTGTGGCTGTAGCTGGTTGCCGCTGCAATCCAGCTGGCCATGCCGCCCGCTTCGTTGATGCCTTCCTGCAGGATCTGGCCCTTGGTGTCTTCCTTGTAGTACATCACCTGGTCCTTGTCGACCGGGGTGTACTGCTGACCGTGCGGGTTGTAAATGCCGATCTGACGAAACAGACCTTCCATGCCGAAGGTACGGGCTTCGTCCACCAGCACAGGCACCACGCGCGGGCCGATTTCCTTGTCACGCAGCAGTTGCGTGAGGAAACGCACATAGGCTTGCGTGGTCGAGATTTCGCGGCCTTCGGGCGTGGCTTCGAGCACGGCCTTGAAGGTGTCGAGCGGCGGCACGGTGAACTGCTCATCGGCCTTTTCGCGGCGATGCGGCAGATAGCCGCCGAGGGCCTTGCGGCGCTCGTGCAGGTACTTCATTTCCGGGGTGTCGTCGGCCGGCTTGTAGAACGGAATGTCGGCGATTTGGCTGTCCGGAATTGGAATGTTGAAGCGGTCGCGGAAGGCCTTGATGTCTTCGTCGCCGAGCTTCTTGGTCTGGTGAACGGTGTTCTTGCCTTCACCGATCTTGCCCATGCCGAAGCCCTTGACGGTCTTGACCAGCAGCACGGTGGGCTGACCCTTGTGGGTGTTGGCTGCAGCGAACGCGGCATAGACCTTCTGCGAGTCGTGACCACCACGGCGCAGATCCCAGATCTCGTCGTCGCTCATGTGCTCGACCATCTTCAGCGTGCGTGGATCGCGACCGAAGAAATGCTTGCGCACGTAGGCACCATCGTTGGCCTTGAAGGACTGGTAGTCGCCGTCGTTGCACTCCATCATGATCTTGCGCAGCGCACCGTCCTTGTCGCGCGCCAGCAGGTCGTCCCAGCCCTTGCCCCAGATGAGCTTGATCACGTTCCAGCCGGAACCACGGAATTCGCCTTCGAGTTCCTGGATGATCTTGCCGTTGCCGCGCACCGGACCGTCCAGACGCTGCAGATTGCAGTTGATCACGAACACGAGGTTGTCGAGGTTTTCGCGAGCGGCCAGACCGATGGCACCCAGCGATTCGACTTCGTCCATTTCACCGTCGCCGCAGAACACCCAGACCTTGCGGTTCTCGGTGTTGGCAATGCCGCGTGCGTGCAGGTACTTGAGGAAGCGCGCCTGGTAGATCGCCATCAGCGGGCCAAGGCCCATCGACACCGTGGGGAACTGCCAGAAGTTGGGCATCAGCTTGGGGTGCGGATAGCTCGACAGACCCTTGCCGTCCACTTCCTGGCGGAAGTTCAGCAGTTGTTCTTCGGAGATGCGGCCTTCGAGGTAGGCGCGGGCATAGATGCCGGGGGAAACGTGGCCTTGAATGAACAGGCAGTCACCGCCGTGGTTTTCATCTTCGGCGTGCCAGAAATGGTTGAAGCCCGCACCGAACATGTTGGCCAGCGAGGCGAAAGAACCAATGTGGCCGCCCAGATCGCCACCTTCGGGTGGATGAATGCGGTTGGCCTTGACCACCATCGCCATGGCGTTCCAGCGCATGTAGGCGCGCAGACGGCCTTCGATGATCAGGTTGCCGGGACACTTGGCTTCCTGGTCGGTTTCAATGGTGTTCACGTAGCCGGTGTTGGCGGAGAACGGCATGTCGATGCTGCTCTCTCGTGCGTGTTCCAGCAGTTCTTCGATCAGCTGGTGCGCGTAGTCGGCGCCCTCGCGATCGATCACGGCAGACAGCGCATCCATCCACTCACGTGTTTCTTGTGGGTCGATCGCCTTGCCAGACTTGTTCTGTGTTGCATCCGTCATGCCATGCCTCCTTGGTGGAAATAGCTCATTAAAACCGTAAATTTGCACGGAGTTTCGCACAGTTTTGGCGAAATTTCGAATGGTGCCATGACTTTTTATATTATGAAATTTTGCTGCAATCGCACATTTTTTCTTGCTATGAAATCTCCCTCGAAGCTCCTTTAAACTCTCGTCCATGACAGCCTCAGACAATGCGGGTAAACCACCAGCAGAAACTTTGAAAACCCCAGTGCGTTGGTGGCGTACTTGGTGGCGCAGCCTTTCGCCCACGCGACAGGACCGTTTTGCCGCTCTGGCGCCTCTGGCGGCTGTGCTGATGTTTCTTGCCGCCATCGTGGCTTCTTTCTGGTATTTGCGCAGCGAGGAAATCGAGCGCGAGAAAGAGGCGCTCAAGCGCGATGTGGAATATGCGCAACAGCGCGTGCGTCTGCGCCTGCTGGAGCGTCAGGAACAGGTCATGCGCATCGCGCGCGATCTGTCCAATCAGGATCTGGACCGTGCCGAATTCGATCGCCGCGCCGAAGCCCTGATCAGTCAATATCCTGAACTGCAGGCCGTCACCTGGATCGACGAGCGCTTGCGCATTCGTGCAAGCCATGCTGCTCCAACGCTCTCGAGCAGCCAATTGCGCGTGGTGGGCGAGACCATCAAGCGCGGCGAAGCGGCCGACACCTTCACGCTGGCGCGCGACATGCAGCAGCCGGTGTATTCGCAGCCCGTGGGCACCAAGGGCGATGTGCCGCCGCTGCTGCAGTTGCAGGTGCCACTGGCCTCGCAAGGCAAGTTCGCGGGCGTGGTATTGAGCGAATACTCCATCGACAACCTGCTGCGCTACGGCACGCCGACCGAGGTGCTGGCGCGCTACGCCGTCACGCTGCTCGACAGCAACGGGCAGATCCTCGCGGGCACGCCGCTGGAGCCGCGTCGCAAGGCGCTGATCACGCGCGAAGTGCGCGCCAACGAATACGAGGTGCCGGTATCGCCCGTGGGCAACGGCCTGATGCTGCGTGCGCAGGCCTATCGCACCTCGCTGGGCGTGATCGGCAGCGGGTTGTTCTGGCTGGTGGGCGCGCTGTCGGTGATGACCGGCTGGCTGCTGATCGCCACCTGGCGGCACACGCGCCGACGCCTGCAGGCACAGCAGGCGCTGGTGGCTGAAACCAACTTCCGCCGCGCGATGGAAAACTCCATGCTCACCGGCATGCGCGCTGTGGACATGCAGGGCCGCATCACCTACGTGAATGCCGCGTTCTGCCAGATGACCGGCTGGAGCGAACAGGACCTTGTCGGCCAGATGCCGCCCTATTCCTACTGGCCCGACACGGACCATGAAACCTTCCAGTCCAAGACCAACGACGAGTTGTCCGGCAAGGGCGTTCCGGGCGGCTTTCAGGCGCGTGTGAAGCGCAAGAGCGGTTCGCTGTTCGATGCGCGTCTGTACGTGTCGCCGCTCGTCGATGCCAAGGGCAAGCAGACCGGCTGGATGACGTCGATGACCGACATCACCGAGCCCAATCGCGTTCGCGAGCAACTCACCGCATCGCACGAACGCTTCACCGTGGTGCTGGAATCGCTCGATGCGTCGGTGTCGGTTGCGCCGCTGGGCAGCGCCGAACTGCTGTTCGCCAACCGCCTGTATCGCCAATGGTTCGGCTCGCAGACCGACGGCCATCTGGAACTGGTTGCACAGGCTGGCGTGCTGCCCGCCCGAGAGCCCACCAGCGTCGACGACGAGGACGGGCTCATGGGCCTGCCGACCGACACGCTGACCACGGCGCGCTCGGAAAATGCCGAAATCTACCGACCCGAACTCGGCAAGTGGCTGGAAGTGCGTTCGCGCTACCTCAACTGGGTGGACGGCCGCCTCGCGCAGATGGTGATTGCCACCGACATCACGCCGCGCCGTCTGGCCGAAGAGCAATCAGCCCGTCAGGCCGAGCGCGCGCAATCGGTGAGCCGATTGATCACCATGGGCGAGATGGCGTCGAGCGTGGCGCACGAGCTCAACCAGCCGCTCGCGGCCATCAGCAATTACTGCAGCGGCATGGTCTCGCGCATCGAGAACAAGCAGATCAGCGAGGAGATGCTGATTTCCGTGCTGCAGAAAACCGCACATCAGGCCCAACGCGCGGGCCAGATCATCCAGCGCATTCGCCAGTTCGTGAAGAAAAGTGAGCCCAATCGGTCGCTTGCCGATGTACACAACATCGTGAACGAAGCGGTCGAACTGGCCGACATCGAGCTGCGCCGCAATCACGTGCGTCTCACGCACTATGTGGCCGCGCGTCTGCCCAAGGTGATGGCCGACACGATCCTGATCGAGCAGGTGCTGATCAACCTGATGAAGAACGGCGCGGAATCCATCAACATGGCTGACCGTCCAACCGCACGCCGCAGCGTGGAATTGCGCGTGGTGCCGCGCCAGGTGGACGGGCAAAATGTCGTCGAATTCTCTGTGCAAGACACTGGCAAGGGCCTCGCGCCCGAGGTGCTGGCCCATTTGTTCGAGGCGTTTTTCTCGACCAAGCAAGAAGGCATGGGCATCGGCCTGAATCTGTGTCGCAGCATTGTTGAGTCTCATCACGGACGAATGCATGCCGAGAACATCTACAATGGAACAGAAGTGACCGGATGCCGGTTCTCTTTCTGGTTGCCGCTGACGACAACAGCGACTGCCACTACTGAATCTGTAGCAACGCCAAAGCCAAGGACTATCGAATGAGTTTGATCCCGAAAAAAGGCACGATCTACGTCGTTGATGACGACGAAGCGGTACGTGATTCCCTGCAATGGTTGCTGGAGGGCAAAGACTACCGCGTACGTTGCTTTGATTCGGCTGAATCATTTCTGGCGCGTTACGACCCCCGCGAAGTCGCCTGTCTGATCGTGGACATCCGCATGGGCGGCATGACGGGCCTTGAGCTGCAGGACCGCCTGATCGAGCGCAATTCGCCGCTGCCCATCGTGTTCATCACCGGCCACGGCGACGTGCCCATGGCCGTGAACACCATGAAGAAAGGCGCGCTGGACTTCATCCAGAAGCCATTCAACGAAGACGAACTGGTGCCGCTGGTCGAACGCATGCTCGACCACGCACGCGAAGCCTTCACCGGCCACCAGCAAGCCGCCAGCCGCGACGCCCTGCTCTCCAAGCTCACCGGCCGCGAATCGCAGGTGCTCGAGCGCATCGTTGCCGGTCGCCTGAACAAGCAGATCGCCGACGATCTCGGCATCAGCATCAAGACCGTGGAGGCGCACCGCGCCAACATCATGGAAAAGCTCAACGCCAACACCGTGGCCGACCTGCTCAAGATTGCACTTGGCCCCACGGCAAAGGCCTGACCCCCAAGGGACAAAGCCCCGCAAAGTACCAAGAGCTGCCCGCGACCTGAAAATCGCGGCAGCTTTTTTCTTTTTCACCTTCCGTTTTCGTTTCTTTCAAGTTCCCCGCACCATGACAGCCCAAATCATCGATGGCAAGGCCCTCTCCGCCCAACTCCGCACCGAAGTCGCAGCACGCGCAGCAGCGCTCAAGGCGAAAACCGGCGTCACACCCGGTCTGGCGGTGATCCTCGTCGGTGACAACCAGGCGTCGCAGGTTTATGTGCGCAACAAGGTCAAGGCTTGCGAGGAAGCCGGTTTCCACTCCGTGCTCGAAAAGTACGAAGCCACGATGACCGAAGCCGAGTTGCTGGCCCGCGTCGAAGCGCTCAACAACGACCCGAGCATCCACGGCATCCTCGTGCAACTGCCGCTGCCCAAGCACATCGACGATCACAAGGTCATCGAAACCATCTCGCCCGCCAAGGACGTGGACGGCTTCCATGTGGCCAGCGCCGGTGCGCTGATGGTCGGGGAAGTCGGCTTCAAGGCCTGCACGCCCTACGGCTGCATGAAGATGCTCGAATCCATCGGCATGAAGGACCTGCGCGGCAAGCACGCCGTGGTGATCGGCCGCTCCAACATCGTCGGCAAGCCCATGGCCATGATGCTGCTGGCCGCCAACGCCACGGTCACCATCACCCACAGCGGCACGGCCGATCTGGGCGCGATGACCCGTCAGGCCGACGTGGTCGTGGCAGCCGTCGGCAAGCGCAACGTGCTGACCGCCGACATGGTCAAGCCCGGTGCCGTGGTGATCGACGTGGGCATGAACCGCGACGACGCCGGCAAGCTCTGCGGCGATGTGGACTTCGACGGCGTGAAGGAAGTGGCCGGCTGGATTACCCCCGTGCCCGGTGGTGTCGGCCCCATGACCATTACGATGCTCCTCGTGAACACCATGGAATCCGCCGAGCGTTCGGCTGGCTGATTCCGGGTTGAAAAATCGCTGCCGGAAAGCCCTCGGCAGCGCTTGAATTCTGGCGTTTTGGCGATACCTATTCCAACATGAGCAGCAATCCACTTCTTGAGAACTACAACCTCCCTCCGTTCGACCGCATTCAGCCGTCCGACGTGGGGCCCGCCATCGACACGCTGATCACCCGCGCCAACGAGGCGCTGGAGACCGTCACCAAGCCGGACTTCCCCGCTGCCTGGAACGACATCTCGGCGGTGCTGGATGTGGCGACCGAGAAGCTGGGCACGGCCTGGGGGGCGATCAGCCACCTCAACAGCGTGGCCGACACGCCGGAGTTGCGCGCCGCCTACAACGAGGCGCTGCCCAAGGTGACGGAGTTCTGGACCCGTCTGGGTGCCGACGAACGCCTTTACGCCAAGTACAAGGCCATCGCCCCCGCCTCGCTCAACAAGGAACAACGCGCCGCGTGGGATCACGCCATGCGCGGCTTTGTGCTCTCGGGTGCGGAACTGCAAGGTGCGGCCAAGGAACGTTTTGCCAAGATTCAGGAACGTCAGGCCGAGTTGAGCCAGAAGTTCAGCGAAAACGCACTCGACGCGACCGACGCCTTTGCCTACTACGCCCAGATCGACGAGCTGGATGGCGTGCCCGCAGACATTCAGCAAGCTGCCCGTGCCGCCGCCGAAGCCGATGGCAAGACCGGCTACAAGCTCACGCTCAAGCTGCCCAGCTACCTGCCGGTGATGCAGTTCGCCCAGAGCAGTGCGCTGCGCGAGAAGCTCTATCACGCCTACGTGACGCGCGCCTCCGACCAGGCCGAGGGCGACGCCAAGAAGTTCGACAACACTGCCAACATGCAGGAAATTCTTGCCCTGCGCAAGGAAGAGGCAGAGCTGCTCGGCTACCAGAATTTCGGCGAAGTCTCCGTCGTGCCCAAGATGGCGAACTCGCCCAAGCAGGTCATCGATTTTCTGCGCGATCTGGCCCACCGTGCCAAGCCCTACGGCGAAAAGGACGTGGCCGATCTGCGCACGTTTGCGAAGAACGATCTGGGTCTCGCCGATCCTCAGCCATGGGACTGGCCTTTCATCTCCGAAAAGCTCAAGGAGGCACGCTACTCCTTCAGCGAGCAGGAAGTGAAGCAGTATTTCCCGGCACCCAAGGTGCTCGCGGGTTTGTTCAAGATCGTCGAGACGCTGTTCGAAGTCTCGATTCACAAGGATTCCGCGCCCGTGTGGAACCCCGCCGTAGAGTTCTACCGCATCGAACGCCAGACGCCGCAAGGCGCGGTGCTGGTCGGCCAGTTCTACCTCGACCAACCCGCTCGCAAGGGCAAGCGCGGCGGTGCATGGATGGACGATGTGCGCACCCGCTGGCTGCGCCCCGACACCCACCAACTGCAGACGCCGATCGCGCATCTGGTCTGCAACTTCGCGGCAGGCGTGGAAGGCAAGCCCGCGTTGCTCACGCATGACGACGTGATCACCCTCTTCCACGAAACCGGCCACGGCCTGCACCACATGCTCACGCAGGTGAACGAGCGCGACGTCTCGGGCATTTCCGGCGTGGAGTGGGATGCAGTCGAACTGCCAAGCCAGTTCATGGAAAACTTCTGCTGGGAATGGGATGTGCTCAAGCACATGACCGCCCATGTCGATACCGGCGAGGCCCTGCCCCGCGCGCTCTACGACAAGATGATCGCCGCCAAGAACTTCCAGTCCGGCATGCAGACACTGCGCCAGATCGAGTTCTCGCTGTTCGACATGCTGCTGCACACCGAGCACGATCCCAAGGAACCGGTCATGCCCGTGCTGCAGAAGGTGCGCTCCGAAGTGGCCGTGCTGCCCTCGCCCATCTACAACCGCATGTCGCACACCTTCAGCCATATCTTTGCGGGTGGGTACGCGGCGGGCTACTACAGCTACAAGTGGGCCGAGGTGCTGTCCGCCGACGCCTATGCCGCATTCGAGGAAACGGTGCTGCCCGACGGCTCGCCCAACCCCGAAACGGGCCGCAAATACCGCGAAACCATTCTCGAAGCCGGGGGCTCGCGCCCTGCCATGGAATCGTTCAAGGCCTTCCGTGGCCGCGAACCGCAGCTCGATGCGCTGCTGCGCCACCAGGGCATGGCCAACTGATCCGCATCGAAAATTGAAACGCGGCTTTTTTCGTGTCAAGATCGCAACTCGCTGATCTTCGGATCGGCGAGTTCGCATTTTCAAGACAAAGAGGGATGAAATGAGCCGAGTCGGAACGTTCTCTGTGATGGCCGCTGCTGCCTTGTTGGGCGCTGCGGCGTTTGTGCCGATGGAGCAGGCCAAGGCCCAGCAGATCTATCGCAGCGTGGGACCGGACGGCAAGGTGACGTTTTCGGACCAGCCGCCTGCCAATGATGCGAAGACCACTGTGAAGCGTAAGGGGGCGTCTTCCGGCGAATATGCCGATACCCCCAGCACATCCGGCCCATCCCTGCCCTATGCTCTGCAGCAGTCCGTCAACAAGTTCCCCGTCACGATCTACACGGGCAAGGACTGCGCTCCTTGTGACGAAGCGCGTGACTTGTTGATCAAGCGCGGCGTGCCCTTCACCGAGCGCACACTGTCGAACAACGAAAGCATCGACGCCCTCAAGGCAATGAACAAGGGCAACAGCAACATCCCCTTCGGCACCATTGGTGGCCAGCAGTTGAATGGATTCTCGGACCCGCTCTGGACGCAATATCTGGATGCCGCGGGCTATCCCAAGAATTCGCAACTACCGCCCGGTTACCGTCGCCCAGCGCCCACGCCCCTTGCCGCAACCAAGGAAGTCCAGCAGGCACCCGCGACACAGGCCAGCCCTGCCGCCCGCCCAGCGCCAGCCGACCCGACCACTCCATCCGGCCCTACGCCCACGAATCCAACCGGCCTCGTCTTCTAAAAAATACAGGCACAAAACAAAGCGGCTCGCCCTACAAGGACGAGCCGCTTTGCATTGAGCAGTCTGACGAAAAATCAGAACGTCATCGTGCGCACGCCCGACGCGGTGCCCAGCAGGCACACGCTGGCCTTCTGGTGCGCGAACACACCTACGGTGATCACACCGGGCCACTGGTTCACGGTGCTTTCGAATGCCAGCGGATCGGCAATCTTCAGACCGCGCACGTCGATGATGTGCTGACCGTTGTCGGTCACCAGCGGCTTGCCGTCCTTCTGGCGGATGCTGGCTTCGCCGCCCATGGCCACGAAGCGGCGCTGGATCTGCGCAGCAGCCATCGGAATCACTTCCACCGGCAGCGGGAACTGGCCGAGCACGTCGACCAGCTTGGACTCATCCGCGATACAGACAAACTGCTTGGCGAGCGCGGCCACGATCTTTTCACGTGTCAGCGCGGCACCGCCGCCCTTGACCATGTAACCCTTGCCGTCGATCTCGTCGGCACCGTCGATGTAGACGGCCAAGGATTCGACTTCGTTGGCATCGAAAACCGGAATGCCGAGGGCCTGCAGGCGCTCGGTACTGGCGACCGAGCTGGAAACCGCACCGCGAATCTGGTCTTTCATCGTGGCGAGTGCATCGATGAACTTGTTGACCGTGGAGCCCGTGCCCACGCCCACGATCTCGCCCTTCACGACGTATTGCAATGCGGCCTGGCCGACCAAAGTCTTGAGTTGATCCTGAGAAAGTGAGTTGGTTGTTGTCGTCATGGGCGAAAATCCGAGTTGAACCTCGAATTATCCCAATGTCTTTACTACCCTACGCTTTCGCTCGCCCAATTCTCTTCAACATGGACCCGGAAAAGGCCCATGAATTCACCATGGACATGCTGGCCAAGGGCCAGCGCACGCCTCTGTCCTGGGCCTGGTGCAACCAGATGGTGAGCGATCCCATTGAACTCGCAGGGTTGAAATTCCCGAATCGCGTGGGCATGGCCGCCGGGTTGGACAAGAACGCTCGCGTGATCGACGGCCTCGCCGCCATGGGTTTCGGGTTTGTCGAAGTGGGCACCGTCACGCCCAAGGGCCAGCCGGGCAACCCCAAGCCGCGCATGTTCCGTCTGCCCGAGGCCAACGCGCTGATCAACCGTCTGGGCTTCAACAACGAAGGTCTGGAAGCCTTCATCCAGAACGTCAAGCGCTCGCAGACCCGCGCGCAGGGCAAGCCCATGCTGCTGGGCCTGAACATCGGCAAGAACGCCGCCACGCCCATCGAGAACGCGACCAGCGACTACCTGATCTGCCTCGAAGGCGTATATCCGCATGCCGACTACGTGACGGTCAACATCAGCTCGCCCAACACCAAGAACCTGCGTGAACTGCAAAGCGACGAAGCGCTGGACGGCCTGCTCTCCGCGATTGCCGAGCGCCGCGAAAAGCTGGCTGCGCAGCACGGTCGCCGCGTGCCGATCTTCGTGAAGATCGCACCCGATCTGGACGAATCGCAAGTCCGCCTGATCGCCGCCACGTTGCAGCGCCAAGGCATGGACGGCGTGATCGCCACCAACACCACCATCAGCCGCGAAGCCGTCAAGGGCATGCAGCACAGCGAAGAAACCGGCGGCCTGAGCGGCGCACCCGTGCTCGAAGCCAGCAACCGCGTGATCTCGCAACTGCGTGCGCAACTGGGCAGCAACTACCCGATCATCGGCGTGGGCGGCATCATGAGCGCGCAAGACGCCGTGAGCAAGATCCGCGCGGGCGCGGACGTGGTGCAGATCTACACCGGCCTGATCTACAAAGGCCCGGAATTGGTCGGCCAGGCCGCTCAGGCGATCAAGAACATGAAGCGCTGATTGGGCGCACTGCGCACCCACCAAAAAGCCCATCGCGCGCAACGCCGATGGGCTTTTGTATGTTGAACAGGTTCTTGGAAAGCTGAGGAGTTACTTGCCGCTGCGCATCTTCATCACGATGGGCAGAATGACTCCACCGATACGCATCAGTCGCGCAGGTCCGGCAAACAGCGCTGCGCCCACGGCTGCGGCTGCCACCACGGGATGCAACTTGGCAAACGCCAGCAGTCTGGCGGGCAGTGGAGCGTCGGCATCGACACGATCCGCATTGCTCGCTCGCAGGGCACGCGCCTGCTGCATCGCGAGTTGGCGCGCGTGGATGCGGTCGCGCTGAGCGTCGATGCGCTTGAGCACCGCCAATTGCGCCGGAGAGGCCATCGACGCAGTGATTTCGCGCTCGACCGCCGAGGTGGCTGAACGTGCAGCGTGGGTGTTGAGGGGTGGCTTGGTGTTGCTCATCACAGGCGATCCTTGACTTGTTGCCAGTCCTGCGCCAGCACGCGCCGGGTCAGCGCAAAGCCATTGCCTGCACGCTTGGCGATGTTCACCAGCGCAAACAACACGACTACCCACAACAGCCCCCAGCCACCGGCCAGCAGCCAGCCGACGGTTTCACGCTTGGGAGTGTCCCAGTAAGAAACAAGAATGGCGATCGACAGCATGATGAGCGCGATCACGGTGAGTCCACCGATCAGAATGCCCAAAATCACCAGCATCACCAGACGGCGTTTCTGGTCGGCCCATTCCATGCCGGCCAGTTCCATCCGATCTTCGACCGCAATGGCTCCCTCGATCACGTTGGCGCGCCAACGTGCGAACAACCCCTCCAGCCCGAGCAATGCAATCAGATTCATGCCTTTGCTTGCCTCTCTCCAGTGGTCATGTGATCTGCATCGAAGCGGCCCATTCAATGCATTTGTGGGCCGCTGCGACGCAGTGATTCAAACGTTGATAGTTGCCGATGAATCAGCGGCGGGCCAACAGAAAGCCCACCAGCGCACCCACGGCCAGCGCGGCGCTGGCAACGCGCCAAGGCTCGTCGTGCGCGTAGTTGTTGGCAACGCGTGCAGCTTCCTTGGCTTGGTAAGCGGCTTCCTGCGCAGCGCGCACGGCGGAGTCACGCACGTTGTTCATGCTGTCGTCCAGACGACGACGCAGTTGGCGGATTTCAGGAACGCTGTCCAGATCCTTGCTGGCAAGCAGACCACGCAGGTCACCCACGAGTTTTTCCAGATCTTCTTGTGCGCCGGCGATTTTTTCGGATGCGGAACTCATATTCAAAGCCT
The DNA here is from genome assembly GCF_011305535.1 of Diaphorobacter sp. HDW4B. Lineage (GTDB taxonomy): Bacteria > Pseudomonadota > Gammaproteobacteria > Burkholderiales > Burkholderiaceae_C > Diaphorobacter_A. The sequence goes on along the minus strand of NZ_CP049905.1, from coordinate 4,860,853 downwards.
CTTCTTGATGGTTGACGATTGGATCAAAGATAAACGCAAGCCTTGGTTGACCTTGTAGGCCCAGACCACATCTTAGCCCTTCGCTGCGCCTTTATGCTACTAATTCCAAAGCACGCTGCGGGGCGAGCAAGCGGCTGATCGGACGTTGTTGTGTCAAACTTTCAGAAGTTGCGCCACATGCTCGCCAATCGCCAGCGAGCTGGTCAGCCCCGGTGATTCGATGCCAAACAGGTTCACCAGCCCCGCAATGCCGTGCACCTGCGGCCCCTGGATCACGAAGTCGGCCGAGGGCTCGCCCGGTTCGCTGATCTTGGGGCGAATGCCCGCGTAACCTGCCGACAGCGAATCGTCCGGCAGCTCCGGCCAGTATTTGCGCACCTCGCCGTAGAAACCCTCGCAACGTGCGGGATCAACGACCAGTTGGTCCGGGCCATCCACCCATTCCACATCGGGGCCGAACTTGGCCTGACCGCCCAGATCGAGCGTCAAATGAACGCCCAGCCCTGCCGCTTCCGGCACGGGATAGATCAGGTGCGTGAACGGGGCCTTGCTGCCAAGCGTGAAGTAATTGCCCTTGGCGTAATACGCGGTCGGCACATGTTCTGCAGGCAGTCCGGCAAACTTGCGGGCCAGATCGGGCGCGTGCAGACCGGCAGCGTTGACGACCGTTCTGGCCAGCAGTTCCGTGCCATCCACCGCTCGCACCAGAATGCCTTCCGGCAGGCACTCTGCATTCGCCACCGGCGACTGCAAAGCCAACGCGCCGCTGTGATTTTCGACATCGCCCAGCAGCGACAGCATCAGCCCGTGGCTGTCCACAATGCCGGTGCTGGGCGACAGCAGCGCCGCCACGCAGTTCAGCGCGGGCTCCAGCGCTTTGGCCTCGTCGGCGCTCAGCAATTGCATGTCGTTCACGCCGTTGGCGGCGGCGTGTTGGGCGATGCTGGTCAGCTTGGCGCGTTGTTCTTCCGAGGTGGCGACGATCAGCTTGCCGCAGCGTCGATGCGCGATGCCACGCTCTTCGCAATAGGCGTACAGCAGTTCCTTGCCGCGCACGCAAAGCTGCGCCTTGAGCGAGCCTTGCGGGTAGTAGATGCCCGCATGAATCACCTCGCTGTTGCGCGACGAGGTTTCGGTGCCGATGGCATTGGCCGCTTCCAGCACCAGCACCTCGCGCCCCTGCAAGGCCAGCGCCCGCGCCACCGCGAGGCCGACCACGCCCGCCCCTATCACCACACAATCGACGCTCTCTGCCACGGCTTGCCTTTCACATTCTGAATCTGAGCGTGCCATTTTCGCGCACAAAGACAGCCGTTCCGCCGATCTGCTTTCAGCGGGGAAAACCCGAACCTTCCGATTTGCAAATGGCCGCGCGCGGGCTTATCGCGCATGCTTGGACTCCACATTTCAAGAGACCCAAGGAAGACAGCAATGGCACAGAAGATGATGGACGGCAAAGTGGTGGTGGTCACTGGCTCCGGCGGTGGCATCGGGCGCGACATGGCGCTGGCCTTGGCCGCCGAGGGCGCGAAGGTGGTGGTCAACGACATCGGCACTTCGACGAACGGCGAAGGCACGGACGACGGCCCCGCGCACAAGGTGGTCGCCGAGATCAAAGCCGCAGGCGGCGAGGCGGTGGCCAACACCGACAGCGTGTCGGAGGCCGCCAGCGCCGCGCGCATCATCGAATGTGCGGTCGATTCGTTCGGCAAGATCGACGGCGTGGTCAACAACGCAGGTATTCTGCGTGACCGCTTTTTCCACAAGATGAGCCTCGACGAATGGGACGCCGTGATCAAGGTACACCTCTACGGCAGCTACTACATGAGCCGCGCCGCTGCCACGCATTTCAAGGAACAGGAAAGCGGCGCGTTCGTGCACATGACCTCCACCTCCGGCCTGATCGGCAACTTCGGCCAGGCCAACTACAGCGCCGCCAAGATCGCGCTCACAGCCCTGTCCAAGAGCATTGCGCTCGACATGCAGAAGTTCAACGTGCGCTCCAACTGCATCGCACCATTCGCCTGGAGCCGCATGATCGGCTCCATCCCCACCGACACGCCCGAGCAGCAAGCGCGCGTCGCCAAGATCCAGCAGATGACGCCCAACAAGATCGCACCGCTCGCGGTCTATCTGCTGTCCGACGCAGCAAGCGACGTGAACGCGCAGGTCTTTGCCGTGCGCAACAACGAAATCTTTTTGATGAGCCAGCCACGCCCGGTGCGCGGTATTCACCGCAGCGAAGGCTGGACGCCGCAAAGCATTGCCGAGCACGGCATGCCCGCGCTCAAAGCGTCTTTCTTCGGACTAGAACGCTCGGGCGAGGTGTTCAGTTGGGACCCGATCTGAAGCGAGGAAGGTGAGCGACATGGCGATCAGCTACCCACATCTCAAGCAACGTCACTTTCTGCCCCAACGCCAGCACTACACCGAGCGCGACACCATGCTGTATGCGCTGAGCCTCGGTCTCGGCAACGATCCCGTCGATGAAAGCGCCCTGCCCTTTGTCTACGAAGGCGCGCCGGGCGGCCTGCGCGCGCTGCCGTCGCTCGCGGTGGTGCTGGGCTATCCGGGCTTCTGGGCACGCGAGTCGGATACCGGCATCGACTGGGTCAAGCTCCTTCATGGCGAGCAGCGCATGCGCATCCATCGCCCGCTGCCCGCCAGCGCCGAGGTGGTGGGCACCACGCGCGTCACGCACATCACCGACAAGGGTGCGGACAAGGGTGCGATCCTCGTATCCGAACGCGTGATCGAAACCACGCAGGGCGAGCTGCTGGCCACGGTGCAGAGCGTGTCGTTTCTGCGCGGTGATGGCGGCTACAGCCAGCAGCCGGGCGGACAGCCAAGTGACGATCCGCTGCCGCCACTGCCTGCCACGCCCGCCGACCGCGCGCCGGACTTCACCGACATCCAGATCACGCGCCCCGAATCCGCACTGCTCTATCGGTTGATGGGCGACTACAACCCGCTGCACGCCGAGCCAGCAGTCGCCCGTCAGGCCGGATTTGATCGCCCCATCCTCCACGGGCTTGCGAGCTACGGACTGGTGACGCGGGCAATTTTGCGGCAATGCTGCGCCAACGATCCCGCGCGCCTGAAGGCGCTGGACATCCGTTTCACCGCGCCGGTCTATCCGGGCGAAACGCTGGTCACCGAAATCTGGCGAGTGCCGGGGCAGCCCAACCAATTGCAATTGCGCGCGCGCATCCCCGAGCGCGACAAGGTGGTGCTGAGCCACGGTTTTGCCGAGTTGAGTTGAGTCGATTTGAACCGCGCGTCCAGACCATCCAAGGAGACAAAAAACAATGAGCACCACCATCCCGCCCATCAACCCGCCCGCCGTGCTGACCGAAGTGAAGGACGGCATAGGCCGCATCACGCTCAACCGGCCCGAGTCGCGCAACGCGCTCAATCAGGACATGCGCAAAGGCATCGCGGCAGCCATCGTGCAGATGCGCGACGACGACAGCGTCAAGGCCGTCATCATCACCGGTGCGGGCGGCTCATTCTGTTCGGGCGGCGACGTGATCCAGATGGTGCAATCGAGCGAATCGGGCCTGCCATGGCGCGAGCGCATCCGCACGCTGCACCAGTGGTTTCCGGAGCTGGTCAATCTGCAAAAGCCCGTCATCGCTGCCGTGGATGGACCGGCCTTTGGCGCGGGCTTCAGCCTGGCGCTGGCGGCCGATTTCATTCTGGCAACCCAGCGCGCCAAATTCTGCGCCGTGTTCGGGCGCATCGGTCTGGTGCCCGATCTGGGCGCGATGCAACTGCTGCCGCGCATCGTCGGCCAGCAACGCGCCAAGGAGCTGGTGTTCACCGCCCGCACCGTCGAGGCAAACGAAGCCAAGGCGCTGGGCATCGTCTACGAAATTGTCGAAGATGGCGCTGCGCTGCAAACCGAGGCGCAGGCGCTGGCGGCACGATTCCGCGATGCCTCCACGGCCGCCATCGGCATGGCCAAGACCATCATGAATCAGGCGTTCGAACTCGATGCGCGCGCCATGTCCGAACTCGAAGCCTACGCCCAGACCCTGTGCCGTGGCTCCGAATACCACCAGCAGGCGGTACAGCGCTTTCGCGACAAGCAGCCGCCGCTGTTCGACTGGGACAAGGCAGCCAAGTAAGCGAGCGCTCATCGGGGCAAACCCTCTCCAAGAGCGTGTGAACCCCGACTTCTGCAAAAGCAGATTCCCAGCGCGCGCCGGAGATCGCACCATGCGAACGCTGCAGTCCCGCAAGTGCACTCAGCCCACCTACAACAACACCGGAGAAAAGCCCATGCCATCCAGCACCCGTCGATTGGCGCTTCACACGCTCGCACTGGCCGCGCTGACCGCGTCAGCCCTGCCGACATCCGCGCAAGAAGCGCAGTCCGTGCGCCTGCTGGTGGGCTACGCCGCAGGCGGCCCCGTGGACCAGGGCGCGCGGCTGGTCGGCGCTGCCTTGTCCAAGGAACTGGGCGCAACCGTCATCGTCGAAAACAAGCCGGGCGCGAACGCCACCGTGGCTGCATCCGAAGTGGCACGCGGCAAGCCCGACGGCCTGCTGCTCTGGTTTGCCGCCAGCCCCACGGTCACCATCAGCCCGAACGTGATGAGCAAGATGCCGTTCGACCCGGCCAAGGATCTGACACCCGTGTCGCCCGTGCTCAGCTACTACAACGTGCTGGTGGTGAACAACGACCAGCCGTTCAAGACCGCGAAGGAACTGGTGGACTACGCCAAGACGCATCCCGGCACGCTGAGCTATGGCTCGGCAGGCGTGGGCGGATCGAATCACCTGGGAATGCTGCTGCTCGCCAAGCGCAGCGGTGTGGAGCTCAACCACATTCCCTACAAAGGCAACGCGCCCGCTATGACCGATGTGATCGGCGGCCAGATCAGCATGATGATGGACATCATCAGCACGGCCAGCGGTTTCATTGCGAGCAAGAAAGTGCGCGCCATCGCCGTTACCTCACCACAACGCAACGCGCTGCTGCCCGATGTACCGACCGTGGCCGAATCGGGCATCGAAGGGCTCAAGGGCTTTGACGTGGGTGGCTGGTACGGCATCTACGGCCCCAAGGGCATGTCGTCCGAGCTGACCGCCAAGCTCAACAAGGCGGTGAACGCGGCACTCAAACAGCCCGATCTGTCCAAACGCCTGAAGGAACTGGGCTACGACGAATGGACTGGCGAGCCCCAGAAACTGGCCGACCGCGCCACCAAGGAACGCGCGATGTGGGCCACCGTGACCCAAGGCATCGTGGTGGACTGAACGCAAGGAACCCAAGCATGCAATCACATGACCTGAACCGCCGCCAGTTGCTGGGCTGCAGCCTGCTGCCTTTGCTGGGCGCGCCCCTGGCATCGCAGGCCGCCGATGTCTGGCCGAGCAAGCCCGTGAAGTTCATCGTGCCCTTCCCGCCCGCAGGTCCGGTGGACACCACGGCCCGCACCTGCAGCCAGAAACTCGGTGAAATGTGGAGCGTGCCCACCGTCGTCGACAACCGCCCCGGCGCAGGCGGCGTGGTGGGCGCTGCCGCAGCGGCGCGTGAACCAGCGGACGGCTACAGCGTGTTCGTCGGCGCGATACACCATTCGGTCAATCACACGCTGATGGACAAGCTGCCCTACGACATCGAAAAGGACTTTGTCCCGATCACCTTCGGCGCGCTGTTTCCCGTGTTCCTGGTCGTGCATCCATCGCTGCCCGTCAACAACGTGAAGGAGCTGATCGCGCTTACCAAGTCGGGCACCACGCCGCTCAGTTTCGGCTCTGCAGGCAACGGCGGCGGCACGCATCTGGCGGGTGAACTCTTCAACATGCTGGCCGGAACCAAGCTGCAGCATGTGCCCTACAAAGGCAGCGCACCCGCGATGACCGATCTGCTTGGCGGGCAAGTGCAGATCATGTTCGCCGACGCGCCCACCGCGCTTCCGCAGATCAAGGCGAACCGCGTGAAGGTGCTGGGCGTGGCCAACCCCACGCGCTCCGCCATGCGCCCGGATGTGCCATCCATTGCCGAGTCGGGCCTGCCCGGCTACGAGGCGTATTCATGGGCCGCCTTCTTCGCCCCGGCCAAGACGCCGAAGCCGATTCAGGAAAAGCTCAACCACGATCTCAACGCCGTGATGAACGACCCCGCCGTCCGCCAGAAGCTGCTGGAAGCCGGTGCCGAGGCCGATCCCGGAACGCAAGAGCAAATGAAGAAACGCCTGCGCTCGGAAATCGACAAATGGGCCAAGGTGATCAAGGCAGCCGGAATCACCGCAAGCTGACGGGCAGAGCGACACGCCGCGTGCCCAAGTCCTGCCTGGCAAGGGTGGCATTGCAATGGGTTATAAAAGACTGATCCAGCACTCCCGCTTCCCGGAGTGCCGCAACGAACCTCACTCTCCTGCCTCATGAAAACACCTCTTCGCACCATTGCCGCATCGCTTTTGCTCGTCGCATCGACCGCCCCTGCTCTCGCTGAAATGTCCGCACAGCAACGCGAATTCGCCGACTCGATGATCCTCTGCAATTCCCACGCGCTGCTGCTGCACATGTACACCCAAGGCAACGACGACAAGCCGCTGCCGGGCATTCCCAAACCAGTCGACTACCGAGAGTTGGCCTACAAGACCGCAGGCAAGGAATACGTGGGCCAATGGCTCGAATCCAGCACCGTGCGCGACAAGGCGGTCGAGCAGCTTGGTGCACTGATGAACACCAAGCCATACGAAGGCCTGAGCGAAAAGGAACGCGACGATCACATGGCCTCCACCTGGTCCAAGATCATCACCACCTGCAATGACTACGCAGCCGCCGGTCCAGCCAAGGCGAAAGAGTCCAAGTCGAAAGACAAAGCCAAGAGCAAGTGAGTGAGGCTGATTGCCAGACGTTCTGGCGAATGGTCTATTCAGCGACCAGATCACGCACAACAGCATTCAAACCGGAGATCACCAGCGCGAGCCTGTCGAAGTTGACTTTGTCGGGCGTGTCTCCACTCTTGTGGTAGTGCGGGTATCGGTATGGCGCGGTGTCCGTCACCATCAGCGCCGGGATTCCTTCGTCGATGTAGGCAGAGTGGTCCGAGAAATCGATTCCCGGCACGAATCTGGGGGCGGCAATGCCTTCGGATGGAAAGGCGGCATGTTCGCGAAACGATTGAACGACCCGGCGAACCAACAGCCAATCGGCAGTGGTCGCTACAAAGCCGATGAAATCTCCGCGATCCGGATAGAACTGGTTGAGTGGCCACGGGTACTTTTGAGAACCGGGTTCATCCGAAAAGTACCCCATCGTCTCCAGCGACAGCATGACCTTGACCTTGACGTTTCTGGACACCAGGCCTTTTGCGTGAACGCTGCTTCCCATGCGCGACGTTTGAAAGTACGGCGGCTCTTCATTGGTGTAGAGCACCAGCATCAAGTCCGAGTTCGACGTTTCTCCAATGTCTTTCAGGCTCTTCGCCAATTCCAGTACCGCAGCTGTACCAGTGCCGTTGTCGTTCGCACCCGGAGTGCCTTGCGCCGAGTCGTAGTGCGCACCGACCACCACCGCGCTGCGCCCCGGCGTCAGCTTGCTGGGAATGGTGACCTCCAGATTACGCACGACTTTTCCAGCGACCTCGTATTCCTCACGCCGCACCTTGAATCCGGAAGCCATCAGTTCGGCCTCGATGTACATGGAGGCGGCCTCCAGCGCTGCATAGTGCTGGGTGTTGTGTTCAACGGAGCCAAGGGCCGTCACATGCGCACGCAAGCTTGACGCCAATTCCTGCTCTTTGGCGCTGAGTGCTGGCAACGCGCCGTGGTGAGAAGTCCCCGGCATGGTCGTCATCGCCGCGACAAGAGCGATGACGCCGACGATGACCAAGGCTACAGCGCTGCCAATGCGAAACAGGCTTTGGAGAAGAGATTTCATTGCGATGCCAAGCACGAGAACGGTTGCCATTCTAGTGAGCCCGCAAATCTCTGGTCGTGGCTGAAAGCTCCAGTCAACTGGGCTGAATCCGCGTCATCGCTGTCCATGTCGCCAACACGCTCCGCAAGCCAGCAGCCACGCTGGCTTGCGCATTCCCTCGAATGGCGGCGCTCAAGCGCCCATGCGGATGATCTGCCGAATGGCTTCACCGCGCGCCAGGCGGTCGAATCCCTCGTTGATCTCGTCGAGCGTCAGCGTGCCCGTGACCAGTTGATCGACCGGCAGACGTCCCGCTTCGTACAGCGACAGATAGCGCGCCACATCGCGACGCGGCACGCAGCTTCCCATGTAGCTGCCTTTGAGCGTGCGCTCTTCGGCCACCAGGTGCCACACCGGCAGGCTGATGGCCTGCGCGTTGGCTGGCAGGCCGACGGTGACGGTGGTGCCGCCTCTGCGCGTGACGCGATAAGCCAGTTCCAGCGCGGGCGCTGCGCCCACCATTTCGAACGCATGATCGACGCCGCCGCCGGTCAGGTCGCGCACCTTCTGAACGACGTCCGGATCGCCCGCGTTGAAGGTGTCAGTTGCACCGAACTCTTTGGCATGAGCAAGTTTGTCGTCGTTCAGATCGAGGGCGATGACGCGCGAAGCACCTGCCGCCAGCGCGCCCATCACGCCGGACAAACCCACGCCGCCCAAGCCCACCACGGCGACGCTTTCGCCCGGCTGCACCTTGGCCGTGTTGGCGACTGCGCCAACGCCCGTCATCACAGCGCAGCCGAACAGTGCCGCGATTTCCAGCGGTATGCGCTTGTCGATCTTCTGCACGCCGCGCCGTGACAGCACGGCATGTTCGGCAAAGGCGGACACGCCGACAAAGTGCGAAATCGGCTCCCCATTTTTCGATATGCGTTTGGCACCGGACAGCAACGTGCCCGCGACACCGGCCTGCGCTGCAGGCTCGCACAGCACGGGTCTGCCCTCTGCGCACGGCAGGCAGTTGCCGCAACCGGGCACGAACAGCAGCACGACATGGTCGCCGATTTCCAGATCGTTCACGCCTTCGCCCAGCGCCTCGATCACGCCAGAGGCCTCATGCCCCAGCACGATGGGCGTGGCGCGCGGACGGTCGCCGTTGATGATGGAAAGATCGGAATGGCACACACCCGCGGCGGCCACACGCACCAGCACCTCGCCGGGGCCGGGGGGCGCCAGTTCCACCTCCCAGATTTCCAGCGGCTTGCTTTGCGCATAGGGTGCGGGTGCGCCGGTTTTGGTCAATACGGCAGCGCGGGTCTTCATGACGCACCTTTCACCAGCTTGCAGGTGCTCTTGGCAAGCGGCTTGAACGCCTGATCGCCCGGAATGGTCTTGATCACCTTGTAGTAGTCCCACGGATACTGCGATTCCTCGGGCTTCTTCACTTCCACGAGGTACATGTCGTGCACCATGCGGCCGTCCTCGCGCACCTTGCCGTTCTGCGCGAAGAAATCATCGAGCGGCATGGACTTGAGCTGCTTGGCCACGGCAAGTCCGTCGTCCGTACCCGCCGCCTTGACGGCCCTGAGATATTGCGTGACGGCCGAATAGTCCCCCGCGTGCACCATCGAAGGCATCTTCTTCATCTTCTCGAAAAAGCGCCGCGCCCAGGTGCGCGACTCGGGCGTGCGGTCCCAGTAGAAGGCCGTGGCGAACACCATGCCCTGCCCTTGCTTGAGCCCCAGCGCGTGGATGTCGTTGATGAACATGAGCGTGGGCACCACGGTCTGCTTCTTGGTGATGCCGAATTCGTTGGCCGCCTTGACGGTGTTGACCGTGTCCGCCGTGGCGTTCGCCAGCGCGATCACCGACGCCTTGGACGACTGCGCCTGCAGCAGGTAGGACGAGAAGTCGCTGGCGTTGAGCGGGTGGTAGGTCGAGCCCACGATGCGCCCGCCGCCCTCGCCCACGAACTCGGTGAGATTGGCCGTCATCGCCTTGCCGAAGGCGTAGTCCACGCCAAGGATGAACCAGTCCTTCTTGCCCTGCGCCATGATGCCGCGCACCGCACTGTTGCCCATGGCGTAGCTGTCGTAGGTGTAGTGGATCGCCGTGGCCGCGCAGTGCTCGTTGGTGAGAATATCGGACGCGCCGCCCGTGTTCATCACCATCTTGTTGCGCTCGCGGGCCAAGTTGTTGATGGCCACCGCCACCGCCGTGTTGTTCAGGTTGATGATCAGGTCCACGCCATCACGGTCGAACCAGGTGCGTGCGGCCGTTGCCCCCACGTCGGCCTTGTTCTGGTGGTCGGCGAAGACCAGTTCGATCTTCTTGCCCAGCACCGTGCCGCCAAAGTCCTGGATCGCCATGCGCGCGGACTCCACCGAGCCTCGACCCGCCGTGTCGGCATAGAGTCCGCTCATGTCGCTGAGCACGCCGATCTTCACCACATCGTCGGACACACCCGCCGCATGGGCTGCGCCAACAAGGGCCATGCAGGCAGCCAGACACGTTGGTGTGAATCGGGAATTGAATCGCGGAAGCCGCGTAGATTGCGCAGACCTGAAACCCATTCTTTTGTCTCCTGTGAACTTTTGGTGTGAGGATGCAAGAGCCAGCCCACATCGCTTGGAATGCTTGAGATGCTTGAAGCCCAAGGCTGGTGCCGGGTCGGATGCTAGTTCGCACGCTGCGCTATCGCCTATGCACGGTTGTGAAAGCATGGCTTAGAAGGCCGTGAAGCCGGGTTTATACGAAGTGCAAAGCCATGAAAATTCCGCAAGCCAGAATGCACTGAAGACCATCTTTCGGATTCCCGAATTGCTGCACCATGGCGATGCAGGCATGCTCGAAAAATCATTGAAACAAAAAGCCAACCAGGAGACGCAGCACCATGCAAATGAGCGCACAGACGCATTACCAGGCCGAGCTCGATGCGGGCCGTTTCTGCATTCAACAATGTCCGCAATGCAGCCAGCATGTGTTCACCCCGCGCGAACTCTGCCCGCACTGCGGAGCCAGCCCGCTCAAATGGGTGCGCGCAAGCGGCGCGGGTACGGTGTATTCGACCAGCACCATCGCCCGCAAACCCGAGGCTGGCGGCAACTACAACGTGGCGCTGGTCGATCTGGATGAAGGCGTTCGCATGATGAGCCGCGTGGAAGACGTTGCGCCCGAAGCGGTGTTCATCGGCCAGCGCGTGCAGGCGCGTGTCGCCCAGCGCGAAGGACGCGGACTGGTGGTCTTCCACCCCGCTTCCGCGCAAGGAGCCGCAGCATGAACGCACGCATTCCGCAATCCCATCTCGACGCCGCCACGGTCAATCGCGCCCTGCGCGGCCGCGTCGCCATTGCCGGAGCCGCCACCTACGGCTGCGGCGAATCGCCCGGCATGGACGACATGACACTGCTGGTGCGCGCGGCCCACGCCGCCGTTGCCGATGCGGGCCTGACCATGCAGGATATCGACGGCCTTGCCACCTGCAGCGTGAACTCGGGCATGTGGACCATGCCGGTAATCGAGCATCTGGGCATCAACCCGACCTATGTGGACGGCACGATGGTGGGCGGCAGCAGCTTCATCGCGCACCTCTTGCCTGCGATTCGCGCGCTCGATGCGGGCCAGTGCAAGGCTGTGCTGATCTGCTACGGCAGCGCCCAGCGCTCGGCTGCATTCGGTCGCAAGGAAAGCATTGCCGCGCGCAGGTTCATGGACCCGCAGCCCTACGAACACCCTTACGAACCGGTGCTGCCCGTCACCGCGTATGCACTGGCCGCCGCGCGCCACATGCATGAATTCGGAACCACGCGCGAGCAGCTCGCCGAAGTCGCCGTGGCCGCTCGTGCCTGGGCGCAGCAGAACCCCGAAGCCTTCATGCGCGACCCGCTGACCATCGACGAAGTGCTCAAATCGCGCACTGTCGCAAGCCCGCTCACCGTGCGCGATTGCTGCCTCGTCACCGACGGCGCAGGAGCCATCGTGCTCACGCGCGCCGATCGAGCGAAAGATCTGAAGCAACCGCCCGTCTATGTGCTCGGCAACGCCACGGCCATCTGGAACCGCCAGATCTCGTGCATGCCCGACCTCACCACCACCGCCGCCGCGCAATCCGGCCCGCAAGCCTTTGCCATGGCGGGCATGAGCGCCAAGGACATGGACATGGCGCAGCTCTATGACGCCTTCACCATCAACACCATCCTGTTCCTCGAAGACCTCGGCTTCTGCAAGAAAGGCGAAGGCGGCGCGTTCGTGCAGAACGGCGCGATTGCGCCCGGTGGCCGACTGGCGGTGAACACCAACGGCGGCGGTCTGTCCTGCGTGCATCCGGGCATGTACGGCATCTTCACGCTGATCGAGGCCGTGCGCCAGTTGCGTGGCGAGGCCGGTCAGCGGCAGCTCGCCAAGCACGACACGGCGGTCTGCCACGGCAATGGCGGCACCTTGTCGAGCCAGTCCACGGCGATTCTCGGCACGTCGAACGCGCTGTGATCGAGCAACGCAGGAAGGAGACACAACCAAGATGATCCGAGACGAAGAAATTCTGGTGGCCTTGCTCGACAGCGTGCGCCGCTTTGTGCGCGAGCGCCTCGTGCCTGCCGAAAACATCGTTGCCGAAACCGACGAAATCCCCGAAGCCATCGTGCAGGAAATGCGCGAGCTGGGCCTGTTCGGCATGACGATTCCCGAGCGCTTTGGCGGTCTCGAACTCACCATGGAAGAAGAAGTGCGCGTGCTCTTCGAGCTGTGCCAGACCTCGCCCGCGTTCCGCTCAGTGATCGGCACCACGGTGGGCATCGGCTCGCAAGGCATTCTGATGGATGGCACGCCCGAGCAGCAAGAGCAATGGTTGCCCAAACTCGCCACCGGCGAAATCATGGCCTCTTTCGCACTCACCGAGCCCGAGGCGGGATCGGATGCGGCATCACTCAAAACCACCGCCATCCGCGATGGCGACGACTACATCGTCAACGGCAACAAGCGCTTCATCACCAACGCCCCGCATGCGGGCGTGTTCACGCTGATGGCGCGCACCGATCCGTCCAACAAGGGCTCGGGGGGAGTGTCGGCCTTCATCTGCGACGCCAAATCACCCGGCATCAGCTTCGGCAAGAACGACGTGAAAATGGGCCAGCGCGGAGCGCACACTTGCGATGTGTTCTTCGACAACGTGCGCGTGCCCGCGGCCAATCTCATCGGACTGAAGGAAGGCCGGGGCTTCAAGACCGCGATGAAGGTGCTCGACAAAGGCCGCATCCACATCGCCGCAGTCGCGGTGGGCGTCTCCAAGCGCATTCTTCGCGATGCCTTGAACTACGCGCTCGAGCGCAAACAGTTCGGCCAGCCGATTGCCGAGTTCCAACTGGTGCAAGCCATGCTCGCCGACAGCCAGGCCGAACTCTACGCCGCCGAATGCATGGTGATCGACGCCGCCCGCCGCCGCGATGAAGGCAAGAACGTCTCCACCGAAGCCTCCTGCGCCAAGATGTTCGCCACCGAAATGTCCGGCCGCGTAGCAGACCGCGCCGTGCAGATTCTGGGCGGATCAGGCTACCTGACCGAGTTCGGCATCGAACGCTTCTACCGCGACGTGCGCCTGTTCAGACTGTATGAGGGCACGACCCAGATTCAACAAATCATCATCGCCAGAAACATGATCAGGGAAAAAGGAACATTGCCCTGACATAAGCCGATCTCCAGACTGCCCGGATGTCCAAAACAGCGAGCCTGCGAAGCGCAAGCCGCCGCTTGAACCCACAGCCACAACGGCGAGACGGGGCCTGAGACGAGGCGTGCCGACGCAGACAGTACTCCCGTACGGCAAGAAGGCACAACGAAGGATCAGGCCCCGTATCGCCGCCCCCAAACGACTATGGCCTGTTCACCTAAATAGTTGAGTGCATGTCAGAGCAGCGAGAATCGCTCGCCTGCATGCACATCACCCGCTCTCAGTTCAAACGTATCCGTCACCTGCTGCCCAAGCCTCGCGGCAGCAAGTTGATCAGCCACTACAGGTTCCTTAATGCTTTGGCCTACATGGCCAGCAACGGGTGCAAATGGCGAGCCTTGCCACGCAGATTCGGGCCCTGGCACACCGTGTACATGCGGCTGTATCGCTGGGCCCATAGCGGCGTACTTGCCGAAGTTCTTAACCATCTGCAGCAACAGGCACTTAGCCAGTGGGCTGTTCAAGCGTTGAGCCTGGACTCCACCATCGTCAAAGTTCACCCTGATGGCTGCGGGGCTCAGAAAAAAACGGACCACAAGCCATAGGCAAGAGTCGAGGTGGATGGAGCTGCAAGATTCACATGGTCGCAGCCAGTTGCAAGGATGCATTGATCTGGAGTTTGACGCCCGGACAAGCCGGGGACAGCCCGGAAGGCCGCAAACTCGTCGAGGCGATTGACGCGCAAGATTCAGCTGTGTATTTGCTCATGGATAGCGCCTATGACAGCGATGACTTGCGTGCAGCAGCTGAGGATCGAAACCTTATCCCGGTTGTCCCTGCGCATCCACGACGCAAGAATCCCTCGCCACTAGATAAGCAAAAATATCGCCAACGCAATGAAGTTGAACGGTTATTTCGGCGGATCAAGGCCTATCGGCGAGTTTTTACCCGCTACGACAAGTTGGATGCAATGTATGCCGCGTTTGTCTCGCTGGCTTTGATCTTTGAGTTGCTTCGGTAACGTGAACAGGCCCTAGCCAATCGAAGCCGCAAAGGCTTCGTAGTTGGCAAACAAAAACAAAAGATCAATCAGTCTTCAGCTTACCCTGCGCATCTTCGACGAGAAGCTCTACCAGCTCGCGGGCGAAGGACGGTAAGGCTTCCATGCTGCGCACGCAAATCTGCATCTCCCGCACCGACCACGCATCCGACAACGGCACAATCGTGATCCCCATGGCCTGCGCATGGCGGCTGGCAGCCGATTCCGGAAGTATCCCCACCCCCACCCCCGACTCGATCATCCGGCACGCCGTCTCGAAGTTGCCCACCTGAATGCGCTGCTTGATCGGCCGGTGCAGTTGATCACTCGCCTGACGCAAGAACGCATGGATTGCGCTCGACTCGTGCAGACCCACATGGTCCAGCTCCAGCGTGTCCGCAAAATCCACCTGTGTCTGCCCATCCAGCGCATGGCCGCGCGGCACCACCAGAACCAGCCGGTCGCGTCGATATGGCAGAGTTTCCAGATTCTCCGTTCGCACCAGCCCGGCGACGATGCCGATGTCGGTCTGCCCTTCCGTCACCGCGCGCACGATGTCGTGCGACAGCCGCTCGCGCAGGTCGATGTTCACATCCGGGTTGCGCCGCAGATACAGGCGCAGCACGTCGGGCAGAAACTCACCCAGCGACGTGGTGTTGGCAAACACCCGCACATGGCCCTTGATGCCGCTCGCGTACTCCTGCATGTCGCCGCGCAGATGCTCGATCTGCCCGAGCACCATGCGCGCATGCGTCACAAAGGCCTGGCCAGGCGGCGTCAGCGTCACGCCCTGACTGGTGCGGTACAGCAGCTTGGTACCGATGCTCTCCTCCAGATTCTTGATGCGCGTGCTCGCGGCGGGCAGCGAGATGAAGGACAGCTCCGCCCCACGCGTCATGCTGTTGGCTTCGGCGATGTGCACCATCAGGCGCAGGTCTACTAGGTCGAAATGCATGGACATGCGGGCATTCTAGGGAAAGCGGCCGCTATCGACGAATGCCTTATTGCAATGATTGAGGTCGAATGCCCGCTTAAAAAGAATGAAAGCCAGACTTTGCCCGGAGGCCCTACGATGGCACGGCAGGCCATAGCACTTTGGTCAACAAAAGACAACGGAGACTTATGACGACACCCCATACCGACGCCCAGCATCCCCAAGGCGCCCTCGGCCACATCCGCGTGCTCGACCTGTCACGCGTGCTCGCGGGCCCGTGGTGCACCCAGAATCTGGCCGACATGGGCGCCGACGTCATCAAGATCGAAAAGCCCGGCGAAGGTGACGACACCCGTCACTGGGGTCCTCCATTCTTCAAGGACGAGCACGGCAACAATACAGCAGAGGCCTGCTACTTCACCGCCTGCAACCGCAACAAGCGCTCCGTCACCGTGGACATGGCGACGCCCGAAGGCCAGGAGTTGATCCGCGAACTCGCCAAGCAAAGCGACGTGCTGGTCGAGAACTTCAAGACCGGCGGCCTCAAGCGCTACGGGCTCGACTACGAATCGCTGAAAGCACTCAACCCGCGCCTCATCTACTGCTCCGTCACCGGCTTCGGCCAGACCGGCCCCTACGCACCCCGCGCGGGCTACGACCTGCTCGTGCAGGCCATGAGCGGCCTCATGAGCATCACCGGCCGAGCCGATGGCGAACCCGGCGGCGGCCCCATGCGCGTGGGCGTGGCCGTCATCGACCTGTTCACCGGCATGTATGCCACCACCGCCATCCTCGGTGCCATCGAAGCGCGCCACCACACCGGGCGCGGCCAGCACATCGACATGGCGCTGCTCGACGTGGCCATGGCGATCCTCGGCAATCAGGGCGCTGGCTTTCTCAACGCTGGCAACATCCCACAGCGCTTGGGCAACAAGCACCCGAGCGTCGTGCCGTATCAGGACTTCCCCACCAGCGACGGCAACATGCTGCTCGCCATCGGCAACGACGGCCAGTTCGCACGCTTTTGCGAAGCAGCGGGTCTCGACCTGGCCAGCGACGAGAAATTCCGCACCAACACAGCCCGCGTCAAACACCGCGACGAACTGATTGCGCGCATGTGCGAAGTCACAAGACAGCGCAGCACCGCCGATTGGGTGGCCCTGCTCGAAGACAAGGCCGTGCCCTGCGGCCCGATCAACAACATCGCCGAAGCCTACGCCGACCCCCACGTGCAATCCCGCCAGATTCGCGTGGAACAGGAACGCTATCCCAACGGAAGCCAACCGGCAGACTCCAAGGTGGTCAACCGCATCGCCACGGCAGCCAGCCCACTGCGCATGTCGGACACACCAACCACGCTGCGCCATGCACCACCTGCGCTTGGGCAACACACGGATGAGGTGCTGCAAGCGAACCTGGGCTTGAGCGCCGAGCAGATTCAGGCGCTGAGAAACAGACAGGTTCTGTGAAGCCATCCGCTCGCGAATACTCCTGTTCGCGCGTCTCTGCCAGACCTTGGCAAAGACAACCATGCCTCCAAAGCAGGTCTCGCCCGGTTGGATGCAACAATTTGTTTAGGCAACTAACATCAGAAGTCAATTCAAAGCACGGCTGAATGAATGCAGTGTGTTTGGATTCCTGTGTGGGTATGTGTTGAGAACCTGCGCCCGCGTCCAGAGTGGTCTGGCTTGCCCTTTTCCGCGAGCCGACTTTGGGCGCGTCGACGCCCTTTCCCTGATGTGCTTTTTCCTCGAGTCCAGCATCTGACTTCGCGGGGCTGGCCAGCGGTTCTCCTTCGCTCTTCATCTTTTTCGAGCGGTTCTGACGGGTGGTTTTCCTTGCGACTCTTGCGGCATTCATGGCCGTGCGATTCATGAACCGAGGAACGCCCCATGAACGATTCCACTGAAAAAACCATCGAGCCGCGGCGCGGCTTTCTGCGGCGCATGATTGCGGTCGTGCCCGCGTCCAGCCTGGCTGCTGGCGCGGCCGTCACGCAGGTCGCATGCACGGATGGCAACACGCCGATTTCCGCCGCCCACGCGGCCGGTGCGCCAGCAAAGTATTCCCCCAGCTATCTGAACGACGCCGAATGGGCCTTCGTGACGGCAGCCGTCGATATCCTGATTCCCAAGGACGAAATCGGCCCCGGCGCAGTCGAAGCGGGTGTGCCTGAATTCATCGACCGCCAACTGGAAATGCCTTGGGGCCACGGCAAGCTCTGGTACATGCAAGGCCCCTTCCACCCCGAAGTGGTGCCGCAGCTTGGCTACCAGCACAACATGACGCCGCGCGACATGTACCGCCATGGCGTGGCCGATTGCGATGCGTGGTGCAAGGCCAATCGCGACGGCAAGACCTTTGCCGAACTCGACAAGAAGCAGCAGGACGAGATCCTGCATCTGCTCGACGAAGGCAAGATCGATCTGCCCAACATCCCCGCCAAGCTGTTCTTCAACCAGGTGCTTGCCAATGCGCGAGAAGGCTTTCTGGCCGACCCGATCTACGGTGGCAACAAAGGCATGGTCGGCTGGAAGATGATTGGTTTTCCAGGCGCGCGTGCGGACTTCATGGACTGGATCGACCAGCCCAACAAGCCCTATCCGTTCCCGCCCGTTTCCATCAACGGTGAACGCGGTTAAGGAGTCGGAAAAATGGCAATCAAAAAAGACAAAGTGGACGTGGTGCTGGTGGGCTTCGGCTGGACCGGCGCGATCATGGCTCAGGAACTCACGCAAGAAGGTCTGCAGGTGCTCGCGCTCGAACGCGGTGCGATGCAGGACACACCTACCGACGCCAAGTACCCCAAGGTGATCGACGAACTCGCATACTCGGTGCGCGGCAAGCTCTATCAGGATCTCTCGACCGAAACCGTTACCGTGCGCCACAAGCCCGATGATCTGGCCGTGCCTTATCGCCAGCATGGTTCGTTCCTGCTCGGCAATGGTGTGGGCGGCGCGGGCTTTCACTGGAACGGCATGACGTTCCGCAATCTGCCCGAAGAACTACGCCTGTACAGCAACACGGTCGAGCGTTACGGCAAAAAGTTCATGCCCGAAGACATGACCTTGCAGGACCACGGCGTGACTTATGAAGAACTGGAGCCGTTCTACTCGCAGTTTGAATATGTGTGCGGTACATCGGGTACGGCGGGCGTTCTCAACGGTGTCAAGCAAGCGGGCGGCAACCCTTTTGAAGGCAGCCGCTCCAAGCCCTATCCCACGCCTGCGCTGAAGTATGTGTATGGCGAATCGCTGGTGGAAAAGGCCGCGCTGAATGCCGGCATGCATCCTTATCCGCTGCCTGCTTCAAACGCGTCCGAGCCTTACACCAATCCTTATGGCGTGCGTCTGGGTCCCTGCAATTTCTGCGGCTTCTGCGAACACTACGGCTGCTACATGTATTCCAAGGCATCGCCGCAGACCACCATCATGCCGTCGCTGATGAAGAAGCCCAACTTCGAACTGCGCACCCGCGCGCATGTGCTCAAGGTGCTGATGGACAACACTGCCAAGAAGGCCACGGGTGTGCTGTATGTCGATTCGCAAGGCCGCGAAGTCGAGCAACCCGCCGATCTGGTGATTCTCTGCGCCTACCAGATGCACAACGTGCGCCTGCTGCTGCTCTCGGGCATCGGCAAGCCTTATGACCCGAAAACCGGCGAAGGCGTGGTTGGCAAAAACTACGCATATCAAATGAACGGCGGCGTAAACGTGCTGCTCAAGAAGGGAACCTACCTCAATCCGTTCATCGGCGCAGGCGCCTCCGGCGTGGTGTGGGACGACTTCAACGGCGACCAGTTCGACCACGGTCCACACGGCTTCATCGGCGGTGCCACCACCAAGCACGCACGCGCCGGTGGCCGACCCATCAAGCAATCGTCCATCGCACCCGGCACACCCAAGTGGGGCACGGGCTGGAAGGCCGGCATGCAAGAAGGCTACCAACGCATTCTCAACATCGGCCTGTCCGGCTCGGTGATGCCTTATCGCGACTCTTATCTGGATCTCGACCCCACCTACCGCGACGCCTTCGGCATGCCGCTGCTGCGCATGACCTTCGACTGGCACGACAACGAATTCGACATGCTCAAGTTTGTGGGCGACAAGGCCGAACTGGTCGCCAAGGAATTGAATCCTGAAAAGATGTGGTCGAGCATCCGCAAGAAGGGCTCGCACTACGATGTGCGCCCTTACCAGACCACCCACAACACGGGCGGCGCGATCATGGGCACGAATCCCAAGAACAGTGTCGTGAACCGCTTTCTGCAATGCTGGGATGTGTCCAACGTGTTCGTGCAGGGCGCAAGCGCCTTCCCCTACAACATGGGCTACAACCCGACCGGTCTGGTCGGCGCGCTGGCTTACTGGTCGGTGCATGCGATCCGCACGCAGTACCTCAAGAACCCTGGCCCACTGGTCCAAGCGTAAGGAGGCACGAACAACATGATGATGACGAAGAAGATCACCACAACGCTCACCGCCTGCGCCGCTGCCATCGTCGCCGTGGCATTGCTGGGAAGCTGGGGCCTGTCCCGCGCCACACAGGCCCACATCGATGATGTGAAGCTCGAAGCCGACAACGTGCACAAGGCAGCAGCCGAGCCCAAACTCCCCGATGATCCATTGGTGCTGCGCGGTGCTTATCTGGCCCGCGCGGGCGACTGCGTGGCATGCCACACATCTGCAGGTGGCAAGCCATTTGCGGGCGGCCTCGGCATGGAAACGCCGATCGGCAAGGTCTACTCGACCAACATCACGCCCGACAAGACCACCGGCATCGGCAACTACTCGCTCGAAGAGTTCGACAACGCGGTTCGCCACGGCATCGCCAAGCAAGGCCATACGCTGTACCCGGCCATGCCCTACACCTCGTATGCCTACGTGAAGCCCGACGATGTGAAGGCCATGTACGCCTACTTCATGCAGGGCGTGCCGCCGGTCGAGCAGGCCAACAAGGACACGGACATCACCTGGCCGCTGTCCATGCGCTGGCCGCTCGCCATCTGGCGCAAGATGTTCGCACCCGTCGTCACCACCGACAACACGCCCATTCCCGAAGGCGACAAGATTGCCGTCGGCCGTTATCTGGTCGAAGGTCTGGGCCACTGCAGCACCTGCCACACACCACGTGGCGTGGCCTTGCAAGAAAAGGCCAGCACCGATGCCGAGGGCACGGCGTTTCTGTCGGGCAGCGTGCTCGAAGGCTGGCTCGCACGCAATCTGCGCGGCGACAAGGCCGATGGCCTTGGAAGCTGGAGCGAGCAGGACATCACCGAACTGCTCAAGACTGGCCGCAATGCGCACGGTGCCACCTTCGGATCGATGGGCGATGTGGTCTCGCACAGCACGCAGCACATGACCGATGCAGACCTGCAAGCGATGGCCGCGTACCTGAAAACGCTCTCGCCGCTCAAGCCCGATGCACCGGTTCTGGCCTATGACGACAGCGCCGCCAAGGCGATGTTCGACGGCTCGACCAAGGACCTCGGCGCCCTGCTCTTCGTGGACAACTGCGCGGCCTGCCACCGCACTTCCGGCAAGGGCTACGACGGCGTCTTCCCGGCGCTGGCGCTCAACCCCAGCGTGAATGCGCAAGACCCCAGCTCGGTGATCCACCTGATCTTGCAAGGCGCTGAAATGCCCAGCACGACCGACGCGCCCACGCACTTCGCCATGCCCGGTTTCGCCGATCGCCTGACGGATGCCGAAGTCGCACAGATCGCCACGTTTGTGCGCAACAGCTGGGGCAATCAGGCCCCTGCGGTGAAGGCCGATCAAGTCGCCAAGCTGCGCAAGCAAGTGCAGGCCGCAGCGGCACCGGATCGCGCCAAGTAAGCACGGCGCTTTCAACCCAAAGCCTGCTGGATGATTCGTTCATCCAGCAGGCTTTTTTCGTTGCGCCATTGCGTGCCGTCCCAGCAAAGCATGCTCATTTCTCCTACAGACAGAACGCGCAGGCAGTCGCCCAATGGATCGAGCATGGACAAAGCAGGTCCATTCCCTGCACAAGGAGACCATCATGAGTGACTCGAATGACAAGCTGAATCGTGACCCGATCACCGGCGCACCAGGATCGCATCCCGTCGGTACGGGCGTGGGCGCTGCGGGCGGTGCCGTCACAGGGGCTGCGGCCGGATCATTGGCGGGCCCTCTGGGAGCCATTGCCGGAGCCGTCGTCGGCGCGGTGGTGGGCGGGCTGGCGGGCAAAAGCGCCGCCGAAGTCATCAACCCCACGGACGAGGAAGCCTACTGGCATGCGGTCTATGAGCAAGAGCCTTACTTTGTCGCGGGCCACACCTTCGCGCATTACGGCCCGGCTTATCGCGCCGGTTGGGAAGCCCGCGTTGCCGGAACCGATTGGGATACGGCCCGCGCCGAGTGGGCCAGAAAATGGGACCGCGAGCACGCGCAAGGCGGCCTGAAATGGGAGAAGGCACAGCCCGCCGTCAAAGCCGCATGGGACCGCGCCAATCGGCGGTATGTGCAGGAGACGGGTTACTGATCCGGGTAAGCGGACCCCACTGACTGCGCTGCCGGTGATCTCAAGCGAATGCGGGAGATCACCGGTTTGCAGGTCTGCGCCAATCAGAACGGATAGGCTGGCACGCTGGTGGCCAGATTCACCCACTTGCCCTTTTCGAGCTGGTTGCCCTGCCCTTGGACCAGCGCGTAGAACTCGGGGCCGAGTTGCGGCAGGTTGTGCGCGGCAATCGATTCCAGCGCTGTGCTGCTCAGCGGAATGCCGTAGTGGTAGAACATTTGGCGCATGTCGCGGCCGATGATCATGCTGGACAGCACATACAGCAGTTCGTGGTTGCTGATGGTCTTGCTGGTGTACAGGTCCATGCCGAGCGAACTCTTGTTGGCAGCAGTCCAAGTGCTGTCGATCAGGCGCGTGCCGCGTCCGAGCAAGCCGATGAAGTCCACCACATCGAGCGGCTGCGGCTGGGCCTGACCCAGACGTTCCTTGGTGTAGATGAACGCCAGTTGGAAATGCACCGCGCGCATCGAATTGTCGGTCTTCTTGGCCTTGGTCCAGAAGCGCTCGAACATGTCGGCCTGCAGTTCAGCACCCGTCTTGCCGGTGGCGCGCGCTGCCACGATGTCCTGGTACAGCTTCTTGTGATCGATGCGGTCGCCGCTGTTGTTCTCCGACCCATTGGTGATCGCGTACTGACGCAACGCACTGGCATTGGCCAGGATGTTGTTGTCGCACTCGACCGGGCAACCGCCGCCGTTATCGGTGAGCAGTGTCATGTGGCGGATCAGCGTGTTGTGCCCCAGCTCATGCCACCAACCCCAGCCCGGCGACAGCCCTGCCGAACCATCCGAAGGATTGCCCGAACACAGGAAGCCGCAAGCCGCCAGCCAGCCCACAAAGTGCTGCACGTTCGGCGCGCGGTGCACGCTGCCCGTGCAGTCCCAGCCCAGCGTGGCGCAGACGTTGGCCACATTGGTGCTCGGCGCGATGTTGTTGTAGCCGTTGGCCAGGTGGTTGCTGTCGAAGATCATGCCCTTGAGGCGATCGACCACATACGACTTGGGATCGCGCGTGCCGATGGCGCTCTTGGCATAGGCAATGGTCTGCTGCACTTCGCCACCCGCCATCTTCGAGGTCTGCCAGCCGAAGTCCGCACGGCTGAGTGCCTGCACGGCTTCGTCGAGTTCGGCCGTCGTCGGCGTGCGCGTGAAGTCGAAGTGCGCATACTTGGTGCCACCGCGCACACGCAGCTTGACGGTCGAACCCGCCGTTGCGCCCGAGTAGCTCAGGAACAGCGGACCGCCCCAGGCCGTCGTGTAGTTCAAGGTCTTGCCCGAAGTGAGCGCAGCCTGATGAATGTCCGGGTAACGCGGGCGCAGGTACTTCTCCTGGGCCAGCGGATTGCCACGGGTTCGCACAAAGCCCACGCGCACACCCAAGCTCGCGCCCGCCGCATCCACGATCTCGATCTGCACCGGCTTGCCCGGCACCGCGCCGCGACCGATGGCAGTCGCTCCGCTGGCCTGCGCGATGGTGACTTCGATGGTCTCCCAGTTCTGAATCGTCGCCAGCTTGCTCGACGCTGCAGGCATCCAGTCGCCAAAGCTCAGCGGCGTGCTTTCGTAGCCGCGCGTGGCAAAACTCCAAGTGTCGGCCGCCATGGTCTTCAAAACCTCGTTGGCATTGGAGCGCACAACCTTGGCGTAATCCACCTCCTTGCGCACCAGATCGGCCCACAGCACCAGTCGGCGCTGCGCATCCAGATAAGGTTTTTGCAGGAAGGAGTCGACGAACATGTCTATGCCCTGCGACTCCTGCGCCACCATGTCGGTGCGGATGCCATCGAGCTTGCTGATCAAGCTGGTGTCGCTGGCGAAATTCGCGCTCGTGCCGTTGAGCAGCGCAAGCAGCACAGTCTCATGATTGCCAAGGCGATCCGCCGCCTGGCGTTGCAGCGCAGCCGTCTGCGCGCTGGCGATCTGGAAACCCGTGGTGGCCGCAAACCAGTTGCCGCCGTAGCCGCCCAGTTGCATGCCCATGGCATTCAACACCTGACGACCGCCTGCGGAGTCGCCCCAGTTGGAGTGCAGATAGATCACGGCCTTGCCCGCTGCCAGATAGCTGCTGACCAGATCCGTCAACGCGCCCGACGCCGGTGTGTTCTGCCCGAAGACGAACACGTCCACATCCTGCCAGCAGGTGTTGGTGGAAGTGGCGATGGCGCAAGTCACCGCGGTGGCCTTACTGCCCAGGCGCGTCAGAAGATTGGCGACGTTGGTGGCGCTGTAGCTCTGCGTGGCCACGCGCACCGTGGCGGGCAGCGTGCCCTGCGCATCTCCGGTCACCAGCCAGGTGAAGCTGCGCTTGAACAGCGGCCACTGCGTTTGATTCGATCCCGAAGTGGACGAGAGTTGTCCCAGCAGATCCTTGCCATACCCCAACGAACGCCCGCCATGCGCCGTGCTGATGCTCGCCAGCATGTTGCCGCTGGTGGACACCAGCAGCGGAGTGGCCGCCGTGGACAGGATCGGGCTGACCGTCTGGCTGTCCTTGGTGAAATCCAGCGTGGACGCCGTGCTGTCGTCGATCAGCTTGGCAATCAGCGCCTGCTGCTGCTGGCGAGTGCCTTGAATGATCTTCGTGGCCGATTGCAGCAGCGTGAGCTTGTCCTCTTCGATCAACTTGCTGCTGTTGCCCGTGGCAAGCGCTTCGGCAATGCGATCCGTGACAGGCGGCGTCACTACGGGTGTTTCCGTGGTCGGAGGAGTGACGACAGGAGTTTCCGTCACGGGCGGGGTGACCACTGGCGTCTCGGTGACTGGCGGCGTCACGACCGGGGTCTCCGTCACGGGCGGCGTCACCACCACCGGAGGCGTGACGACAGGAGTTTCCGTCGTGGGCGGAGTCACCACAGGCGTTTCGGTCACAGGGGGCGTGACGACGGGCGTCTCCGTGGTGGGTGGCGTGACCACTGGCGTCTCGGTCACCGGAGGCGTCTCGCCAGGGGTTTCCGTGGTCGGCGGCAGCACTTCAAGAGGCGGCACCTCCGTGGGCGGCGTGACCTCCGACGGAGTGCTGTTGTCAGGAGCCTGCCCGGAAGCCGGGGGATCGGTCCATGCATTCGATCCACTGCCGCCGCCACCGCAGGCGACAAGTACCAAGCTGGCCAGGAGCGTCAGTGTCCAACGCTGGACTATGTTTTTGTGAGCATTCAAAGCAGTTCAAGGCTGACTCCCAGAGGATCCGGGGCAGCGACAGGCCAAATCCGAAAGTTGCAAATTTTACATTGTTAGCCAGTTAGTTAACAATTAAAAAGATCGGAATTTGGGATGACTGACAATGGTGGCTCGCTCCCGCCCCCGGTACTTGATCGCGCACGGCATTCGGACGCATTGAACCGGAGCTCGTCAGCAAGCAATTTTTTGATTCTGGAAAAGCGCCATGTTCAAGATGCTCTGTGGAATAGTCGCGATTCTCGGCATGCACTCGTGCGCATGGTCGGTCACGAAATGCACCGGCAATGGCAAGACCTGGTATCAGGACACGCCGTGCCCTGCTGACGCCACCAGTACACAGTTGGAGTTGGAAGCCAACCCTCCCACGCCGCCCCAATCCACCAGTTCCCCGACACGCCGCAACGCGCCGACCTCCTCCGCCGCAGCACCCGCCGCAACCGCAAGTGCACCAGTGGAAGAGACGCCCTCTTCCACACTCGAACGAGAGGCGCAGATGTGCTTTGGCTGGTACCAGACCAACTTTCCCATGGGCGAAGGAGCCACCTACGCGATCCGGGGCAAGAACCAACGCGTGCTGACCATCGTGATCTCCGTACCCTTCACATCGGTGAACATCGCCGGCGCTCCGACGACAGGAACGCAGGCGACGCCAGCCTCCTGCGAAATCAACAACGGCGTGCTGGACGACGGATGGACACGCACCCACGCAGGGCGCGGGCCGTGGCCACGCTGACAGCAAGCCGTCATCACAGCAAGTCCGAACGCTCCCCAAGCCACCCTCCCCCCAAGGCCTTGAACAAAGCCACCCGCGTCTGCAAGCTCGCGAGCTTGAGTTGCACGGCTTCATCCTGAGCCGCATACAGACTGCGCTGCGCATCCAGCAGCACCAGCAAGGTCTCCGCACCGGCTGCATGGCGGCGCTCGGCCAATGTCAGTGCGCGCTCTGCCTGCGCAAGCACTTCTCCTTGTGCGAGGTTTTGCGACTGCAATTGGTCCACGGCCTGCAGTGCGACGTCAGCATCTGCGAACGCGGCGACGATGGATTGGCGGTAGTTGGCGAGCAGTTCTTCGCGCTGCGCGTATGCAAGATCGGCACCGGCCTGGAGCCGGCCTGCGTTGAAGATGGGCGCGGCCAGATTGGCGGCCAGCGTGTAGAGCGGATGATCGAAGGCACTGCCCAGACTTCGGCCGCCCGCCGCGATGCCCGCGCTGAGCGTGAGGGAAGGCAGCATGGCGGCGCGGGCGGCGACGACATTGGCATGGGCAGCGGTAAGTTGCGCTTCTGCACGTGCGATGTCCGGGCGACGGGTAAGCAGTTGCGATGGCAAGCCTGCGGCGACCGGCGGCTCCGTCAATCGGCCCCACTCCGCCTGCGGAGATGGCGGCAGAACGGGCTCGCTCAACAGGACCGAGACTGTGCTTCGTGCCTGAGACATCTGCTGCTGCAACGCGGCGATGTTTCGGCGCTGCGATGCCACCAGACCACGCTGCTGCGCCAGTTCAAGCGCGGATGCGGAGCCCGCCTTGGCGCGCGACTCCAGCCAGCGCAGCAGTCGCTGTGCGTTGGCCAGATTGCGCTCGGCAATGCGTTGGCGCTCATGCAATGCCTGCGTCTGCAGCCATGCATCGGCCACGCGCGCGGCCATGCTGAGCTTCACAATGTCCCGGTCGAAAACGCTGGCCTGCCATTGCGCGAGCGCGGCATCGGACATGGCGCGGTTGCGTCCCCAGAAATCGACCTCATAACTGGCCGAAAAGCCCACTCCGAACTGGTTGCCGGAGACTGCTGCGTCTCCGCTGATCCGGGCTTGTCGATGGGCGTTGAGCGAAACACTCAGTTCTGGCAGCAACGCCGCTCCGGCCTGTCTTGCAAGCGCTTCGGACTGGCGCACGCGCGCGACCGCTGAGGCCACGTCGTTGCTGCGCTCCAATGCACGTTGGATCAGGGCATCGAGCTCGTTGCTGCCAAAGCCTCGCCACCATTCGTGCGACAGCGCGGCGTTCGATGATGGTGGTAGTGATGAGGTTGGGGCTTGCGTCCAGTTCTGCGGCAGGGTTGAGTCTGGCACTTTCAGATCGGCATTCTGCGTGGCGCAGGCGCTCAGCATCAGCAAGGCAGTGCATGCCAACGCCAATGGGTTGATTCGTGACTGCATCTTTGCTTACTCTCCCGTCAACGCGGCCACGGGGTCGAGCCGCGCCGCCGTGCGCGCTGGCATGTATCCGAACACCAGCCCTGTAGCCACCGCGCAGGCGAAAGCGCCCAGCATGGCCGATACCGAAAAGACCACCGGCACATTCGACACGATCAACACCGCACCCACCAAAAGGCCTGCGATCACGCCGACCGTTCCGCCGACCAGCGTGACGAGCACCGCCTCCGTCATGAACTGCCGAAGAATGTCGCGCTGACGCGCACCGGTCGCCACGCGAATGCCGATCTCGCGTGTGCGCTCCTTCACGGTCATGAGCATCACGTTCATCACGCCAATGCCGCCCACCACCAGCGACACCGCCGCAATCAGCCCCAGCATCACGCTCATGCTGCGCCGCGTCGCCATCTCGGCCTGGATGCGCGCGGCGGCGTTGCCGATGCCGAAATCCTCGCGACCATGGCGCGCAATCAGCAGCGTGCGAATCGCGGCTTCCGCCTCGTTCACCACTTCGGACGACATGGCCTGCATCACCACATAGTCGGGCTGCGTCTGCGTTTGATAGACCCGCGCACGACCCGCGCGATACGGGATGAAAACCATGTCGTCATAGTCCTGCGCGCCCGAATCCGCACCGCGCTCGGACATCACGCCAACCACCTCGAAGGGCGACGCGCCGATCAGCAACTGGCGACCCAGCGGATTGGGCGTATCGGGAAAGAAATGCTGGCGCGCCTTGTGTCCCAACACCACCAGCGGCGCGAGCGCGCGGTCTTCCGCCTCGGTATAGAAACGGCCCTGCTCCACCGGCCAATGGTGGACAGCAGGCATCTGCTCGCTTGAGGCGAACACGTAGATTTCCTTGTCCTTGCTTCCGTAGCGCACGGTCGTCGGATCGCCAATGACGGGCAGCACGTAGCGTATCTCGGGCAGCTCGCGCACCGCCTGCAGATCGGCCTCTGTGAGTTCACCCGATGGCCCGCCCGTTGCAGGCGGGCGGCTGCCCATGTACAGAATCGCGGTGCCCATGGTGCCCATGCGTTCAAGCACCTGGCGACGCGCGCCTTCGCCAATCGCCAGCATCACGATCACCGACGCTACACCAATCACGATGCCGAGCAGCGTGAGCCCCGTGCGCACGCGGTTGAGCCGCATGCCGCGCCAGGCAGTGCGTGCGGACTCGCGCAGGTCGTTCCAGAGCGTATTGGCCGCCGCATATTGCGCTTGCGATGGATCGAGCCGCAAGGGCTCGGCCTTGCTTTGGATGGGGACGCTGTGGTCCGCACTGTCCGCGAGAATGTTGCCATCGCGGATCTCCACCACGCGCCTGGCTTGCGACGCCACTTGATGATCGTGCGTGATCAGAATGATGGTGTGGCCCGCATCGGCCAACTCGTGCAGCAGCGCCATGACCTGCTCGCCGCTCTTGCTGTCGAGCGCACCTGTGGGCTCGTCGGCCAGGATGATGCGCCCGCCGTTCATCAGCGCTCGTGCGATCGACACGCGCTGCTGCTGCCCGCCCGAAAGCTGGTTGGGCCGCAGGTCGAGTTTGTCATTCAATCCCAAGCGCGTCAGCAATGCAGCCGCCCGCTGCGCGCGTTCATGCTCGGGCAAACCGGCATAGAGCGCGGGGACCTGCACGTTCTCGCTCGCCGATTCGGTGGGAATCAGGTGATAGCCCTGAAACACAAAACCAAACGCCTCGCGCCTCAGCCATGCCAGCTCATCGGAATCGAGCTGCGAAACATCGTGTCCCGCAAACCGGTACGAGCCGCTGCTTGCACGGTCCAGGCAGCCCAGCAGGTGCATCAGCGTGGACTTGCCCGATCCCGACTGACCGACGATGGCGACGAATTCGCCTGCGTGGATCTGCAGATCGATGCCGTGCAGCACCTCCACCTCGGGCTGTCCACCCGTGCCGCCGTAGCTTCTGCGAATGCCTTTCAGCTCGATCAGTGCGGGAGGCGTTTCGGCGTGAACCGTCACCATTGCAGCCATCGCAATCCACCGCCGGACTTGGCTTCCGAGGTGATGAGCCGATCACCTTCGCCCAGTCCTTCCAGCACCTCGACCTGATGGCGACTGCGTGCGCCCAAACGCAGCGTGCGGGACTGTGGCTGTTCGTTCGCATCGAGCACGCGTGCGGTCGTGGCATCGCCGATCACCGTCATGGCCGACAGGGGCGCAACGACCGCGTTCTCGGCCTTGGCGGTGATGAAAACCACCTGCGCCGTCATCTGCGGCATGAGCTCGCCGTCCGCGTTTTCCACATCGAACAGCGCCGTGTAGGTGACCGCCTTGCTGGCTGTGGCGGGTTTGGGGGCCGCACCAGCCTGTGCCTTGGCGACTTGCGGCGCGGGCAGCACCTGACGCACCTTGCCGTGCCAACGCCGCGCCTTGTCACCATCGTCCGCCCCGCCCAAGGTGGTGAAGTAAACAGGCAAGCCAGGTTGCACGCGGCGAATGTCGGCTTCGGAGACTTCGGTCCATACCGTCATGCCCGACAGGTCGGCGACGCGCAGCATGTCCGGTGTCTGATAAGTGGCGTTGAGCGTCTGCCCTTCGCGCGCATCAACCGACACGACCGTGCCCGCCATCGGCGCATAAATGCGCGTGTAGCCAAGCCGCGCCTCATCGGCCTTGAGCGTCGCTTGCGTCTGATCGATCTGCGCCTTGAACTGGTCGATGCGCGCGCTGGCCTGCGCATGAGCGGCCTCGGCCGTTTGCAGGTCTTCCAGCCGCGTGGCCTCTTCGGCCGTCAGTTGCCGTTGGCGCGCCAGTTGCTGATGTGCCAAGCGCTGCTGCGCCTGCTGCTCGGCCAATTGCGCGCGCAAATTGGCCAACTGCGCGCGGCCCGCATCAACGGTTGCGCGCTGCACGCTGGGGTCGATTTCCACCAGTAGATCGCCCCTCTTCACCACCGCGCCGGGCGCAACGAGCAAGCGCGTTATCTGACCCGACACCTGCGCACCCACATCCACATAACGCAGCGGCTGCAGCGTGCCGATGGCGGTCACCGTGGCTTCAATATGGCCGCGCTTCACCACTTCGGTCGTGTAGACCGTGTGCTCGCGCGTGCTCCACCAAAGTGCAGCGGCGCCAGCGCCCAGCAGCAACAAGCCACCCCAAAGCAAGACTCGTCCGCGTGCGTTCTTCATCGCCCCACTCCATAGGACGCCAGACGACGCTCAAACAACCATTCCATGCCAGACCCTGTACATACTCAAAACCAAACCAGTGAAACGACCGACGCAAGCAATGCCAACAGCACACCACGCAGCGTCCAACGCGCATTTGCGCCAATGCCTGCCACCGCGAGCAATGCGCCGGCAGACACAAATCCCAGCCATGCGACAAAACCCACGGTGGAGCCCCAAACCAGGATGCTCGGAACCGCAGATAACAGCAGCATGAAAGCCCCTGCCCCGCGCAACGATATGGCCCGCGAAGAGGCCATAGACCGCTTTCCGGTCAACTGTTCGTGATGCCGATCCATCGCAAAAGCGAGCGCCGTCATCCCGCCCCAAGCCAGCGCCAACACAACCAAGCCAGCATGCAACTCGGTCATTGGCTCACCTCGACGGCAACGGCTTTCGGCGATTTCAAACGTACCGACGCTGGCCGCATTTGCCAACGGATGGCCCAGGCAGCAAGCACACCAGTGATCACAGCAACCCCCTCCACGCCCGCGCTTTCCCAGTCGCCATGCAGCATCTGCGTCAACAACATTTCGCCGGTGGTCATCCAGTTCAACGCAGGCAAAAGCACGCACAACAAGGCCAACAAACCCAGTTGTTCACGCCATGCGGCCTTTGGCTGTCGGCACCACGCATGCAGCAGCGACAGCGCCCACAGCGCGAAGAACACACCGATCTCCCAGTCATCACGGTGCGCGATGCCGAGCGGCACCAGACGATTGGCCCAGAGATAGCCAATGCAGGCGACACCCAAACCCGCAATCGCCGCCACGTTCAGTCCCTCGATCAAACGGTAGACGCGCGCTGTCGATGCACCGAATTCGCCCAGATGTTTGTTCCGCCGCTTGACCATGAAGAGAATCGCGCCCGTGGCCATCATCGCGCTGCCCATCAGCCCGCAGGTGAAATACAGCCACTTCAGCGCCAACCCGCCAAACGGCACCATGTGCAAACCGCCCATCACCGATTGCGCGAGCGTGGCGTTGCCGCCATCGGTGGCACCGGGCAGCCGTACCTGCAGCACCTCGCCAGTGGCGGCCGAAAACATCGCCATGCCGCTGGTCGGGCTCAGTCGCTGCTTGCTGCTGGCTTCGTCGTTCCAGCCATAGACGCCAATGCGCGCCGCCGCATCGCCGGGATGATCGACCACCACGGCACGCACGGGCTGACCCATGAGTTGCTGGCCGCGCAGCACAAACGGCTCCAGATCTGGCACTGCCATGGGTTTGCCGCTGGGCGCGGGCTTGCCGGGTTCGTTCATTTCGGCGGAAAAGCGCTCCTTGTCAGCCGCCTGCGTGCCGTAATGCGCGGCAATGCCTGCGGGCATGAAGGTCGATGCGGAAATCGCCAGACCCGTGTACGCAATCATGAACTGGAATGGCAGCGTGAGCACCGCCACCGCGTTGTGCGCGTCCAGCCAACTGCGCTGGCCCTTCTTCGCGCGAAAGGTGAAAAAATCCTTGAAGATGCGCTTGTGCGTGATCACCCCGCTCACCAGCGCCACCAGCATGGCCAGCGCCGCAATGCCGACAATCCACAGCCCCACTGTCCCGGCATGCAGTTCGTAGTGGAAGGTGACGAAGTGGTGCCCGCCCTGCGTGCCACGCACCGGCGGTGCATTGGCAGGCTGAGACGGCGAGCCATCCGCCGTGCTCAACTGCGCTGCGGCGTATTGCCGGTTGCTGTCGAACCAGTAGACACGCAGATCGCCCGCACCTTGGGCATCGGCGGGCCACAGCTCCCACATCGAGGCCGAAAGGTGATGCTCGCGCATGTAGTCGATGCCCCAGGCAAGTCGCTGCGAGAGCGATGCCGTGGGTTGGGGCTTGCTGCGCTCAGCCGCTTCTTCGGCATGGTGCTCCGGCGTCATCCAGTGCGTGATGGGCTCCTCGAAAACCGCGAGCGTGCCGGTCAGAAACACCGCAAACAGCAGCCACGAGAACCACAGCCCGCACCAGGTGTGCAGCCATGAATGTGCCTGCCGAAAGCCGCCCGTGCCAGCGCCGGTCAGCGCCCCTTGTTCAGGTTTTTCGCTCATCTCAACCCCGCCACTGCATCAGCGCCCAGGTGGCCACGGACAACAGCGCGACAGGCACGACCAACCCCACCCACACGCGTGCAATCGAAACCGGCGAGAACGACCAAATGATCGCCGCCACATGGATCGCGAAGCTGATCTGCATGCCCGCCAGCACGGCTTCTGCCGCGGGCTGCGAAAGCGCACCGCAGAACACGATCCACGCGCTGGCAAGCAGGTAGCCACCGAGCACGGCAGCCACTAGTCGCTGAAAAAACGGCGCCGAGCGCTTGGCAGTTTTGGCTCCACTCATGAGCATCCGATCTCCATGTCCACCTCTCCCCGCGATCAGAAGTTGCCCTGCAGCGTGAACACCACGGCGCGCTTTTCGCCGTAGAAGTTGCCGTAACCGGCGTAGCCCACGGTGCTGTAGTACGTCTTGTCGAACAGGTTGGAGATGTTCATCGCCACGCTCCAGTCCTTGTTGATTTCGTAGCCGACGCGCGCGGACCAGATGGCATGGCCGGGTGCATTGAACTGGTAGGCGGTCCATGCACCGTCGTACTGGCCGCTGTCCGGGTTGTAGGCGTTGATGCCCGACTTGCGGAAGGTGCCGCTTTGCATGGTCACACCGGCCCCTGCACTCCAACCGCGCAGATCGCCGGAGAAGCGGTAGTTGCCCCAGGCCTTGAACAGATGGCGCGGCGTGATGGTCGCAAAACGCTCGTCGCCCGCGCGCTTGTCCACGTTGTCATTGAAGGTATAGCCCATCGCGACTTGCAGGTCGGGCGCGACCTGGCCGGTCAACTCCAGGTCGATGCCCTGACTGAGCTGATACCCGTCGCGGAACCAGCAACAGCCTCCACGCCATTC
Organism: Diaphorobacter sp. HDW4B; assembly: GCF_011305535.1. Taxonomy (GTDB): domain Bacteria; phylum Pseudomonadota; class Gammaproteobacteria; order Burkholderiales; family Burkholderiaceae_C; genus Diaphorobacter_A. The sequence goes on along the minus strand of NZ_CP049905.1, from coordinate 4,827,378 downwards.
GGTGCTGGGATACGCGGGGTCCATGGCCGCTGCGCCCTTTTTCTCGGTGCGGAAGATCGCCGCGCTGCCCGCCAGCCCTTGCGCCAACTCGCCCTTCACGCCCAGTTCGTAGGTGCGACCGCGCACCGGATCGAGCGGCGTGCCGGGCAGCGGCGCAGAGAGCTTGTCCGCCTGCGACTTGAAGATTTCCGCCGTGCTGGCATAAACGCTGAAATCGCGCGACACATCCCAGATCACACCGGCATAGGGCACGAACACGTTGCCCTCGACCACCTTGGAGTTCAACGTGCCCGACTTGTCATGTTGCGTCGAGCGTTCCTGCAAGGTGTAGCGACCGCCGAGCACCACGGCAACGTTCTCGACCGGACGCATGCGCAGCGAGCCATAAAGGCCCGACCTCTGCGTGACCGTCTGCGAGCCATAGGCCCAGTCGGCCATGGGGTAACCGGGGTCCGCAGGTGGCGTGCGATTGAACACATCCGCCGAGCCGATGCGCGGCCACAGGCTGCGGCTGTAGTCGTTGGAATGCTGCGTGTCGAAGCCGAGGATCACATCGTGGCGCTGACCCAGTGCATCGAAGCCGCCCTGCACGTTCACATCGACACCGGTTTCACGCGACTTTGTCTTGACCTGATTGATCCACCAATCCGCACCCGATCCCGTGGTCGGCGATGGTGCATTTTCGATTTCGGCGGCGTTGATGCCCTCGTTGAACCGCGTGTGACGCACTTGCGCCTTGAGCTTCCAGCCAGCGGCCAACTGATGATCGAGCTTGGCGAACAGCGTCGTGTTCTCGCGATTGAGCCAGTTCCACGGCGCACCCATGTTGGTGTCACGCGCGAAACCGATGTCCGATCCATCCGCATAGCGCGGCAGACTGGAATTGAAGCCGGGATTCTTGTCGTTCTGGTAGCTCGCACCCAGCGTCACGACGGTCTCGGGTGCCAGGTCCATTTCCACCGTTCCGTACAGCAGACGACGCTTCTGGCGCGAAGGCTCGGCCATGTCGTCGCGGTTGTGCGTGACCACCACGGCGCGGCCACGCAGACTGCCCGATTCGTTGAGCGCACCGGTCGTGTCCAGCTCGGCGCGGTAGTTGTTCATGGTTCCGGCGGACACCAGCACCTTGGTCTTGCGCTCGGCCTGCGGGCGCTTGTAGGTGAAGTTGATCACGCCCCCCGCCTCGCCCGCGCCGAACAGTCCATCCGGTCCGCGCAGCAGGGCCACGCTGTCGAACTGCGCCATGTCCTGCGAACGTGCTCCCGAGCGCACCGAGGTCGTGGCGCTGCCGTCGTAGCGGAAATTGGTGATGTTCAGACCACGCGACTGGTAGGTCGTGTCCAGCCAATTTTCCTCGCGCGTCACGCCAGTCGTGTAGTTCATCACTTCATCGAGCGTGCGCATTGCCTGATCGTCCATGCGCTGGCGCGTGACGACGGTGACCGACTGCGGAATCTCGCGCAGCGATTGGGCCGCCTTGCCCACTTCCACGCTCTGCGGCGTGTAGCTGCGCTTGCCCTCGCTGTAGACGCTGGGCATGGCCGCTTCCGTCACGCGCACTTCTTCCAGAGAATCCACCTGACCGGCTGCGGGTGCTGGCCGCACGCGCTCGCTCGTTGGCGCAGGCGCGCGTTGCACGGTGACGGAGGCGCCCGTGGGAACAGCCACCAGTCCCGTTCCCGCGAGCGCCTTCTGCAAAGCCTCACCCAGTGTGCTCGCCCCCTGCTGCGCCGGTGCCGTACGACCTTCGACCAAGGCAGAGTCCACCGAAATCGACACACCCCACGTGCGTGCAAGCATGTTCAGCGTCTGCCCAAGCGGCTGCGCAGGCAGGCTCAGTTGGCGCGATGCGCTCATTGCCTCGCGTCCGGACTGAGCCTGAGCCATGCTTGGCAAACCAGCGCCCGCCATCGCCACCACACAGGCCAGCATGATGGCGTGCAGCGACGAGGCGGGCCGCGCTGGGTGCTCCTCCCCGTCGGAGCCGTTGCGGGAAAGGTCGAAATCTGATTTTTGCGGGCAGCTCATGAAGTGCGTTCCTTGGAGTGTTTTTCCACCTGAAGACGCACGAGTCGCCAAAAACCGGACAAAATTTTTTCAACTGTTTTTTTCAGCGCTGCACGATGGTCACCTGCCCCTGCACGGAACGCAGCACCTTCACCGGCAACGAACGCGGCAGCGCTTCGACAAACGTATCCGGATCGCGCACACGAAAGCTTCCGGTGAGCAACAGGCCCTCGCCACCTTCGAGTTGCATGGGCTTGGCCAGGTAGTCGTTCCAGCGCATGACGACTTCCTTGAGCGGCGTGCGATCAAACACCAGCCAGCCATCGCGCCATGCACCGATGTTGCTCGCATCGACCTCGCGCGTGCGGCTCAGTCCATCAGCATCCACGCGTACGCCCTGCCCGTCTTGCAACACCACATCCGGCTTCTCGGCAAAGCGATCGTGCTCGTCGTCGCGCATCCAGACCGCCACACGGCCATGCGCCACCGCCACCTTCATGCGCTCCTTGCGCGCATCGACGGTGAAGACCGTACCCAGCACGCGCACCCGACCCCAAGACGAAGTCACGATGAACGGCCGCTTTTCATCACGCGCCACATCAAAGCGAATCGCCCCCTGCGTCAATTGCACCTCGCGTCGGTCGCGGTACAGCACCACTTCCATGTGCGTGTTGGGGGTGAGATCGACATGCGTTCCGTCCGGCAGATTGTGAGAAACCATCTCGCCCACACCCGTGTTCAGCGCAATCGTCTGCAAGGGCTGCTGCCAATGCCAACGCGTCACGCAAGCGGTCGTCGCAACCACCGCTGCTAGGCCAAGCACCGACAGCACACGCCGCCGCGTTCGCTGATGACGCGCCTGCTGAGACAGCGGCATTTGCATGTCCGAGCGCAGATCGGACGCCTGCGTCGCGCGCCATCCCTGCGTCGCCGCCAAGGCCGCCGTTTCGTTCAAGGGATCTTTCGTGCGCCAGATCGCCAGCGCCTCCTTGGCGCGCGCAGAAGATTCCGCGCTGCCACCATGTTGACGGGCCAGCAGCAACAAGGCATGCTCCAGACGCTTGCGCGCAGCGGGTTCGTGAAAGTCGGCCAAGTTCATGCGACGGCCAAACCCATGCAATCGCACACCGCGCGTACCACATGCTTTTCGACTGCACCTTCGGAAATCTCCATGTGCTCGGCCGCTTCGGCATGGCTGAAACCATAGACGCGCACCAGCACGAACACCTCGCGCCGCTTGCGCGGCATGACGTTGAGCCGCGCGAGCAGCCGGTCCAGTTGCTGGCGGGCTTCGACCTCCTGCTGGGCCGACGGTGCATCATCCAGATGCACCAGCGACAACGTCTCCAGCACCGCCGTCTCGGCCTTGCGCCTGCGTGCCTCGTCGATCACGATGTTCTTGCCCGTGCGAAACAGCAGCGCCCGCAGATCGTTCACCACCGCCGAGCGCGCCTGCAAGCGCAGCACCCGCGCATAACTCTCCTGCACGACATCCCGCGCCGCATCCCGATCATTGAGCGAACGCGCGAAGAAATTGACAAGTTCTGCGTAGAAGTGCACCTGCACGACGAATCCCAAATGGCGGCCAGAAAAAGCAGCGCGCCATTCGGGAATCGTGCAAAGACGATCAGGCCCCTATGGCACAAAGGGATGATCATACATTAATGCGAATCACTCTTATTTCAAATTCAAAGAATTCTTGTTGTTCATGGACTGGAAACATCAACCAGCGCTTGAACAGCAGCGGGCCTTCACGCCGTCATCCGCTGACGGCCTGAAGGCCTGCATCACCTTCGAGACTGCCGAAGAGAAGCCTGTCAGCCAGCCACCACCGTGTTCTCGATGGCACCAAGCTGCTCGATCTCGGCGCGCACCACGTCGCCCACTTGCAGCGTCTTGTTGATCGCCACACCCACGCCCGATGGTGTGCCGGTGGCGATCACGTCGCCGGGTTCCAATGTCATGACGGTGGAGAGGTACTCGATCTGCTGCCAGATGTTGTAGATCATGTCGTCGGTCGGGAAGTTCTGGCGCACTTCGCCGTTCACCGTGAGCTTCATGTTCAGGTTCATCGGGTCGGCGATTTCGTCGTCGGTCGTCAGCCATGGGCCAATGGGGCCGTGGGTGTCGAAGGACTTGCCGAGCGTGAACGTGGGCGAGCGGGATTGCCAGTCGCGGGCGGACACGTCGTTGGTCACCAGATAACCGGCGACGACCGAGCGCGCATCTTCAGCCTTCACGCGGCGGCAGCGCTTGCCGATGACCACGCCGAGTTCGATTTCGTAGTCGAGCACCTTCACGTCAGCAGGAAACTCGATGGGATCGAACGGGCCGCTGATGCACGACACCTGCTTGTTGAACCACAGCTGGCTGGTGGGAATCGGAATGCCTGCGGCCTTGGCTTCTTCGGCGTGCTCCTTGTAGTTCAGGCCGATGGCCAGGTACTTCTGCGGGTCGTTGATCGGCGCTTCGAGGCGCAGTTGGTCGAGCGCGAAAGCAGGCGCGGTGACGGCTTCGAGCTTTGCGCGCAGGTCGTTCCATTGCGTGAGCACGGCGCGCATGGAGTCGCTGTGGCCGGTGACTGCGGAGAGGTCAATCACCTGACCATCGACGAGCTTGCCGATGCGGGTAGTGCCTGCCTGGGTGAAGCGAACCAATTTCATCTTTTTTGTTCCTGTTGATTTCTATTTGATCAGCGTGAGCTGGAAATGCATGAATTTCCAGCCCGTAGGCTCGCGCCGAATGATCTGCGTGACCATGCCGCGCATCTCGCTCATGCTGCCGTCGGGCGCGCGCATGTGGTTGTTGATGGTGCCGGTCATCACCGCTGCGTCTTCACTCAGCACACGAACCGTCAAGTGACCACGCTCGATGGCCGCAAAGCCGCGCTTGGCGTCGATGTGCGCGAGCAATTCCGCCTTGTCGTGCACCAGACCCACGCTGTGGATGTGCACCAGATCGTCGGCGAACATGGCGTCCAGCGCCTTGAGGTCCACCGCCACCAACGCGGCCTGACGTCGGCGCTCCAAGTCCAGACATGCGGAACGAATTTCCATATCCAATGACGGATTCACCACGGCAGCCATCACACCAGCCCTTCGTACGAACCGCCATCGAGCTGCAGGTTCTGGCCCGAGATATAGCTGGCCAGCGAGCTGCACAGGAATGCGCAGGCAGCACCGAATTCTTCGGGCTTGCCCATGCGCTTGGCGTTGATGCTCGACGCGATGCGGCGGCGCGCTTCTTCGTGCGTGATGCCGTCCTGCGCCATCATGCGTTGGGCCATGAATTCCTGGCGCGGCGTGTCGATGCGCTCGGGCAGCAGGTTGTTGACGGTGACGTTGTCCACCACCACTTCGGCGCTGATGGCCTTGCTGATGGCGGTCAGCGCCGTGCGTGCGGAGGTCGACAGACCCATGATGTAGTGCGGCGTCTTCACCATCGCGGAAGTGATGTTGATGATGCGACCGAACTTGCGCGCACGCATGCCGGGCACGTAGGCACGCATGAGCTGCACGCCGGGGATCATGTTGGCGTTCATCGCGCCGAGCAGCGCTTCTTCGGTCCAGTCATCAAGCTTGCCAGGTGGTGGACCTGCGTTGTTGTTGACCAAAATGTCCACGTCGGGCAGCGTTTGAATGATCAGCGCACGGCCCTCCGGCGTGGTCAGATCGGCGGCGATGAAATCCACTTGCGCACCGGCTAGGGTTTCGCGCAGCAGCTTGGCGGCCTTTTCGAGCTTTTCGGCATTGCGGCCGTTGAGCGTGACATGCACGCCTTCACGCGCGAGCGCTTCGGCGCATGCCAGACCCAGACCTTGCGAAGAAGCGGAGATGAACGCGCGGCGTCCTTTGATTCCCAAATCCATGATTGACTCTCGAAATTAAACGTTTGCGGGCTTGCCGAAATTCAGTTCCAACAGCACGCCTTGCTCATTGCCCACCACTTGCGCCTTCAATGGGGCAGCGCGATCGACCATCACGGTGGTGTGTGCTGCACAGCGGTGCACTTCATCGCCCACGGTGATGTCCCATTCGCCCGCGGTCAGGTAAAAGTAGCGTGGGCCCACGCCGTAGTCGGCCAACTCGGTGAACGACTCGCCCGCGGCGCAATGCACCTCGCGGATCAGTTGGCGATCGGTGGTCTGCTCGGTGTTCAGCAAGGTGGCGACCGTCACGCCGCCGAGGCTGGCTTGTGGCGATTGCTCGAAGTTCGTGAACATGGCTATGGCAGGTGCCAACGCGCCGCCTTCCGTGCCCACGGGTACTGGCGTAGGCGCTTCGTTGGGCGAGAAGATGGTGCGATAGCGCGGCGCGGCGACGATGTCCGGGCGCTCGCCCTTCTCTGCCGAGTCGTGCATGCCGATGTAGAAACGCTCGTGCCCGGCAGGTGCGTTCCAGCTCAGCATGCGCGCGATGTCGTTCGGGCCTTCGAGCGCGCCGAAGGCGTGGCTGGTGTGCGCGGGCGCGTGCACCAGCATGCCGGGGCCCGCTTCCTGCACGACCGAGCCGGCCTGAAAGCGCCAGCGGCCTTCGAGCACGTAGAAGGTCTCGTCTTCTGTGGTCTGATGGTGCAGCGGCACGGACGAGCCCGCGACGGCGGTCTGGTCGTAGATGCCGACCTGACCGGCAGTCTCTTCACCGCGCAGCAGAATGTAGATGGGGCCGCCAGGCGCGCCGACCACGGGACGACCCATGCGGGTGACGAATTTGGTTTCGGTGGTCAACGCCGACCAGCCGTTTCTCAAGGCATCGAACTCCAGCGCTGTTTCGACCGGAACGATACCTGCATCCAATGCGTTCATGACTTGGCTTTCCTGTACTGTGATTTGCTTTTGAATCGGGCGGCCTTCAGGCCAGCACTTCCTGCAGAAAGCGGCTCATCGCCAGCCACGAGCGGCGCGCCGCCGACTCGCTGTAGGCGATGACCTGGGGCTTGTTGGCGCGGTCCGCATCGGGGCGTGTGAAGCCATGCTTGACGTGGCCGTAGAGATTCACTTCCCAGTCCACGCCCGACTGCGTGAGGCCGCGCTGCAGGAACGCGAGCGACGATTCGCTGGCCATCGGGTCTTCGGCACCCGTGAGCACCAGCGCCTTGGAAGATGTGCGAGCCGCACTCCAGTCCTGTCCCACCAGATCCAGGCCGCCGTGCAGACTCACCACACCCGCCACATGGCGCTGCGTGCGCAGATACTCCAGAGCCGATGCACCACCAAAGCAGTAACCCGCGAGCGCAATGCGCGAGACATCCAGATCGGCGCTGTCGGCCAGCGTGTCGATGGCCGCGCGAATGCGCCCCATCCACTCCGCACGGTCGCTGGCGAAGCGGCCAATCGTCGGACCGATTTCAGATTCATCGCGCAACTGACGACCATCGCCCCAGATGTCTGCTGCCAGCACCGCATAACCCTGCGCGGCCAGACGCTCGGCCTGCTCGCGAATGAAGTCGCTGACGCCGAACGCGTCATGGATCAGCACCACTCCGGCGCGCACGGCCTGCGCTTTGGGCTTGGCCAGAAAGCCGATCAGCTTCTGCGCGCCGAAAGAGTACTCAAGGTTGTTGCTTTGCAGCTCGGTCATAGGTCTTGGTGTTGTTGTTGGTGAATGAATCTGTGTGATGACACAAGCACCCCGCCTGGCGGTGCCGTGCTTGCGTCATGGTTGCGACAGCAGCGTCGAGCGCTTCAGGTCGCAGCGCGAGAAGGCGTTCCAACGGGCTTGGCTGGCGCGTCGGTGCCGCTGTGCTTGTGCTCGATTCGCGAGAGGATCGGAATGCGGAACAGGCACACCAGCAGACCGACCGAGATGGCGATCAGGATGGGCGTGGGCGAAGGTGCTGCCATCGCGCCAAAAAACACCGGAGCGCTCAGCAGCACGCCCAGCAAGGTGAGCTGCGTGACCAGGCCGCTCGTCGCGCCCATGCTTTCGCGGGTCGGTGCCACCGAAGGCGTGAAGATGATCATGCCGGTCAGCAGGCCACTGAAGAACATGAAGATCCACGAGCACGCGATGGACGCATCGACACCGATGGGGAACGCGAAGATCGCCAGCGCCGGAGCACCCGTGAGGATGATCGAGACGATGTTGACCTTGAGCGGCGAAACACCCTTGTTCAGCAACTTGCCGAACAGCAGACAACCCAGCATGTTGAGCACCATCGCGCCGATGTTCCACACGTTGATGACCGCAGGATCGGTACCGTACTTGTGCGCCAGATAAGGGCCGAGCACGGACATGATGCCCACGTGCAGGAACGCGTCGCCGCCAATGCCCAGACCCAGCAGATAAGGCCATGGCGACTTCAGCACATCACGCACGCCGCGGGTGCGGGAGACCTGCTCGCCTTCCTTGTCACGCGATGGCAAGGTGGCCAGGCAAATCACCAGCAGCAGAACGCTGGCTGCAGCATGTGCGTAGAACGCGCCGCGCCAATCGCTCAGACCGCGCAGCCAACCCGATGTGAGGAACGGGATGATGAAACTCAGCGGCACGAACGTGGACCACACGGCCAGCGCCATGGTGCGATGCTCGATGGGCGTGAGACGCACCAGCATCGTGATCGCCGAGACGGCCACCAGCACATAACCCAGACCCGAGATGAAGCGCCCTGCCAGCAGCATGTCGATGTTCGACGAAGCGATCACCGTGGCATCGCCCGCCACCATCAGCACGGTGCCGAGGAACAGCATTTTCTTGTCGCCGAGCTTGTCGACGAAGAAGCCCGCCAGCAGCGCGCCGATGGCCACGACCAGCGATGGCATGGACACCACGAGGCCAAGAATCGACTTGTCTTCGGGGTGGAATTCTCGAGCGATGAATGACACCTCGGGCACGGCCGTGCCGACCGTCATGGCGGCCAGCACCCCCAGCAGGTAAATCACTGCGACTCGAAATACGACAGTTTTGATACTGGTCGCCATATTGTCTCCTTTGGAACGTTCAGATAATCATCAGAAGGGATGGACCCAACGGATGTTCAGGGTTTTGCCGGACAGGTTGTTTTTATTGACGACCGGCACGTAGAAATTGGCCATGAAAATATTGTGCTGGTCCATTTTCCAGAACAGCCCAGGCCCCATGGCGAACCCGACGGTCTTTGAATCTGCCACCGTTGCACCATTGGCCTTGTCATTGCTGAGCTGCTTGAAGTAGTAGCCGCTCACCCCCGCCCTCCACTGCTCATTGATCGCATAGCTCGCTGCGAAATTGGCCCACACCGCCTGACCGGATTGGTAGCTCGTGATAAACGGAGCCACGCCATCCGGCTTGGTATTCTTCGAGTTGTACAGATAATGCAGGCGCGTGCTCAATTCCAGCTCTTTGGTCGGTAACCAGGTCATGGCCCAGCTTGGATTGACCGACCAGTAGTTCGTGCCGCGATTGGCAGAATACTTGGCATCATATTGACCCGTGGGCGCCAGAATATCCACCTCAAATCGCTGAGAAAATACCGGACGACCATCCTGAATCACCGGTCGCATCTGCAGATAGGCACCCAACGTCAGGTCACCCGTACCGATGCCGCTGCTCGAATGCAATTGCACCGGGCTGTCCGCGGCCGTCTTGGCACCCAGGCGCACCAGAGGAAGAATGGCCGTGAAACCGAGGCGACCACCACCGATGGTGACATCTGTGTTGTACAGAATCTGGTGCAGCGAGAGTTCGCTGCCGATGCGTGGGTCTTTCAGCAGCGGATTGGAATCGCCATTGGAATCCGTGGTCTTGTTGATGCGATTGACGCGAAACAGTTGGATATAGGCCCAACCCGGATCGTTGGAACCAAAACCGTCCATGAAACTGGTGCCACCCAGATTCAAACCTTGAGGTTGATGCACAGACGCATTGGCCGTACCACTTGCAGCAACCAGTGCCATGACGGCAAAGCTGATCCATGTTCTTTTCATTTGCTTGTCTCCTTCTGTTTGAAACTGGCTCCAGCCGTCCACTTTTGGATTGACTGGCATTAATCGTATTTACGAAGTCAATGAATGTCTCTGATTGACTTGACAGCACCCCTGCGGCTGTGAACACGAATGATCGCGACATTCAGCGCCGCTTCATGGCGCAATTCCAATAAATGAACATGAACTGCAGATTATTGAAAATCAGAAATTCGGAGCACGATTGACCATCACCGGATATTTCAGGCGATCCATCAATAAAATAATGAGATCCATAAAATTTAGATAATCAATATCCAACGTAAGTCATTCAATGCAGTGAAAACCCTGCAATGAATTGTCGGCATGAATATCCATCACGGATAATCACGAATTACCGCATTCAATACTCGCGAATGCAGTGAATCGAATGTGAAGACTCAGAACTCAGGAGTTCTCCATCGGACCATGGTGGTTGGCAAACCAGCGCTTGATGTGCGTGACGAACGACTGCACGAACGACTCATCGATACTGTTGCGCCGGTACGCGACGCCGATGGGCCGCAGGTTGTGCACTTCGGTGATCTTCACCTCCGACATCAAACCCACATCGATCAGCTTCTGCGCAATCACCGACGGCAGCGCGACCAGGTAGTCCGAGATCAGCAGCGTCTCGATGATCAGACTCGTCGAAGAAGTCTCCAACGAAATCATGTTCTTCTTGATGCCCAGAGCGCTCAGGAACGAATCCACGTCCTTGCGGATCGGATCGAACTCGGCGGAGATGATCCAGCGGAACGCCTCCAGATCCTTGTTCTCCACCTGCACCTTGCTGACCAGCGGATGCCCCTTGCGACCGATGACCATGAGGTAGTTCTTGGTCAGCGGCTCGAACACATAGTCGTCGCTCGCCTTGTTGATCTGCACGCCGCCAAGCACCACATCGACCTTCTCGGCCTGCAGCTGCTCCACCAGTTCCAGCGTCGATCCCGAACTCACCTGGATGACCGAATGGGTCTTTTCTTCCAGGTACTCGTGGATCGGATTGGCCAGATAGGCGTTGGACAGCGTGTAGGCCAGACCGAGCCGGATCTTGCCGAAGTCCCCCACGCGCAGGCCATCGAAATAGCCCGACACGCGCTGGTTGATCTCGAAGAGTTTTTTTCCATATGCGGCGATCACCTTGCCCTCATCCGTGGGCCGCGCGCCGGTCTTTCCCCGGCGCAGCAGCTTCACGCCAAGCCGCTCCTCCAGCACCCGGATGTTGCGGGTCAGGCCCGGCTGGGTGATGTTGAGCTTCTCCGCCGCCTGACTGTAGGAGCCTAGCTCCACGATCATGTGCAGTTGGATGATGTGCTTGGGATCTACGTTCATATGGACAACGGACCGCGCTCTTCAAGAGCCCTGCCCGTTGTGTCTCCTTGGCTTGTGGTCTATCGGTTCACTCGGCAAAGACGGACCGGAATCCGCTTGGTGCGTTGTCGTTGGGGCGCTTCATGCCTGCCAGTCGGTGGTATTGCTTGAAGATCGAATCGGCTTCGTCGAACGGCAGCACCTTCTCGATGTCGTCAAAGCGCTTGCCGCCCGTGCGTTCTTCCACGATGCGGCGCACCACTTCGGGGCCGTCGCCACGGTTGGCCATCACGATCTTGTTGGCGATCGGCAGACGTTGCGTCTCGTATTGTACGAACGCCTCTTCCACCGAATCGTGAATCGACAGGCATTCTGCGACCACGCGCGCGTCCACAAAGGCCTGGCAGGCGCCATTGCCGCCGCGCGGGTACATGGCGTGTGCGGCATCGCCGATCAGCGTGACGCGGCCAAAGCTCCACTTGGCCAGCGGATCATGGTCGATCAGCGGGAACACATAGACTTCCGACGCATCGCGCAGCAGCTTGCCCGCGTCGATGAAGTCCAGCTGGCACTCGTCGAACATGTGCTGGATTTCCTTCACATCGGCCTTGGCATTCCAGTCTTCAATACCGGCTGGACGGCCATTCTGCTCGACCACCCAGTTGACCAAGGTATTGCCCTCGGCGTCGATGTTGTCGGCAATCGGGTAGACGATCAGGCTGCCCTGGCTGGGCGCGCCGATGTGCAGAATGGTGCCGCCGCCCTTGAACGGCTTCATCTTCGTGACGCCACGCCACAGCGTGATGCCCGAGTAATGCGGCTCGCGCGATTCCGGATAAAGCTGGCGGCGCACGGCAGACTTGATGCCATCGCCCGCAATGATCGCGTCGCAGGTGTATTCAAACGGCTTGCCTTCGCTGTCGATGAACAGCGCAGTCGCCGAATCGGCATCCTGCTTGAAACCCGTGCAGCGCATGCCGGAAACCACGGCATCCTTGCCCAGGCGCTCGATCACGGCCTTGTACAGAATCATCTGCGCGGTGCCGCGGTGGATGTAGCGCATGGCGTGCTCGTAGCCCATGTGCGTGCCGCAGCGCTCGCCGTAGATTTCCTGACCGTACTGGTTGTAGTACAGCGACTCGGTCGCGTCCACCGAATTGGCGTTCAACTCGTCGAGCAGACCCAGTTCGGTGATTTCCTTGGTCGCATAGGTTTGCGACACGATGCCCACGCCCAGTGGGCGAATTTCCTTGGCCGCCTCGAACACGATGGGCTCGAAGCCACGCTCGTGCAGTTGCAGCGCCGCAGTCAGGCCGCCGAGGCCCGCGCCGATGATGGCGATTTTCTTTTTCATGGGTTATCTCCTGTGAGTTGGATGTGATGTGGTTTTTCAAAAAGCGCCCATGGCAACGGACCTCGGACTTAAGAACTGCTTACTCAGCGTTCACCGGGAAGTTGCGCTTGAGCCAGTAGTTCAGGATCTCGATGAACATGCTGTCGCCATTGGTGAACGGGAAGTGATCGATCTCGCTGAGCAAATGCAGCTCGCAGCCCTTGCCCGCCTTCTGGAACAGCTCAATGGCCTGGCGTGTGGGAGTCACGCTGTCGTTGGCCGAGTGCACCAGCAGCATCGGGCGCGGCGCCATGAGTGAAACGACTTCATTGGGGCGGAACGTGCAGATGCTCTCCATGGTCTCGGATGTGAAATCCATGACCGCGCCGGAAGGCAGATGGCCGCGCATGTGTTCGGGAATCGGTACGATGTCCCAGCGCTTGACCATGTAGCTCTCGCCGGTCTTCTCGCGATGAGCGCGGCCTTCGGCGATCTTGTCGGTGAACGCCCCCCATTGCTCTGGCGATGGATGCTGATCCTTGGACTTTTCGAGGCCATCGCCCCAGCCGCCAATCGACACAACGGCCTTGACACGCGAATCCACCGAGCCGGTGTAGACATTGATCGCCGCGCCAAAACTCTGGCCGCTCAGCATGATGCGGTCGGCATCGACGAATTCCTGCGCCGCCATATACGACACAGCATTGCGCGTGTCGGCCACCTGGTCGGTGCAGATGATGTTGCCGCGCTTGCCTTCGCTGTCGCCGCAGCCGCGGTAGTCAAAGCGCAGCACCACGTAGCCCCAGGCTTCGTAGAGCGCGGCTTCCTTTTCGTGCGTGCCGCCCTTGGTGCCACCAAAGCCGTGCGTGACGATCACGGCGGGACGCTTGCCTGTCATGCCATCGGGCTTGTGGATGACGCCGGTGAGCTTCAGACCATCGGAGGGGAAGGTGATTTCGTATTGCATGTGAATCCTTATGCTTATGCTCTTGTTGTTCTTGTGTTCTGCTCAGTTGAACTGGATGGTCAGCGCCTTCTCGTAGCACATGGGCTTGAGCGCATCGATGCCGTTCTCGCGCCCGTAGCCGCTGGCCTTGATGCCGCCCCAAGGCAGGCACGGATCGATCAGGCCAAAGCCGTTGACCCAGACATTGCCCACGTCCAGCGCGTCGGAAATGCGCAGCGCCTCGTCGAGGTTCTGCGTGAACACGCCGGAGCTCAAACCGTATTGGCTGCTGTTGGCAAGCTGCACGGCTTCGTCGATGTTGTCGTAGGCGAGCACGGCGGCCACGGGGCCGAACACCTCTTCCTGCACCAGCGTGGATTCGGGCGTGCACAGGAACAGCGTGGGCTCAAAGAAGTAGCCATCGCGCTCGATGCGACTGCCGCCGATCAGCGCCTGATCGCCTTCCTTGCGCGCCTGCTGCACATAGGCAGACACGCGCTGCATGGCCTTGGCGCTGCCGAGCGGCCCGTAGCTGGTCTGCGCAAGCGTCGCCTCGCCAATGTTCTGCGCGGCGACTTCGGCACGAATGCCTTCGACGACGCGCTCCACATGCTGGCGCGGCACCAGAATGCGCGTGCCCGCAGCGCAGATCTGCCCCTGATTGGCCATGAAGCCCAGCGCGGCAATCTTGATGGCGCGTTCAAAGTCGGCGTTCTCGGTGATGATCTGCGCGGCCTTGCCGCCGAGTTCCATCGTCACCGGCTTGGCGTGGCGCGCGGCCAGACCCGCGATATGCGCGCCCACCTGTTCGCCACCCGTGAACGAGACCTTCTTCACGCGCGGATCGAGCGTGAGCAGATCACCAATCACACGGCCTTCGCCGGGAACGACGTTGAAAACGCCTTCCGGGAAACCCGCTTCGGCAAACAGCTTGGCGATGTACAGCGTCGAGAGCGACGCCTCTTCCGCAGGCTTGTAGACCACGGTGTTGCCAGCAGCAATCGCGGGCAGCGCCTTCCAGCCCACATACATGTTGGGCGCGTTGCTCGCGGCAATCGCGGCGATCACGCCCAGCGGTTGCCAGCTCGTCGATGCCACGGCGCGCTGGCCCTGCATGCCGGGCACGTTGACGTTGCGGCCTTCGAGCTTGTCGGCCAGACCGGCCACATAACGCGCGGTGTCGATCAGGTTGGCCATGTCGGCCATCAGCGCAAAACCGACGGGCTTGCCGTTGTCGATGGCTTCGAGATAAGCCAGATGTTCCTTGTCGCGCTCGAACAGCGCGGCCAGTTGCATCAGCAGGCGTGCGCGTTCGCGTGCGGGCACCTTGCGCCAGCTTGCGAAAGCCTTGTCGGCACGGGCGATGATGGCGTCCACATCGCGTGCTTCGGCGCAGTGCAACTCGCCTATCACCGTACCATTCGATGGGTTGGTGATCTCCTTGACCAGCGCGCTTTGCAGCACGTTATGGACCAGTGTCGTTGTGTTGCTCGTCATGGTTTGCCGCCCAGCTCCGGTGTTTCGAAGTTCTTGGCGAAGTCTTCGGGTTCCGAATCGCCCCAGATGCTGCGTGTGCCCAGATGCACCCAGTCCTGCGGTTCCCAGTTTTCGCCGTCGTGGATGAAGTCCATGTCCGAGAAATACTCGTGCATGCTGTTCCATGGGTCGCGCACATAGGCGAAAGTGTTCGAGCCCACAAAATGGCGGCCCGGACCCCAGCCCGCGATATAGCCCTTGTTGACCATCTGGCGGCCCGCCGCGCCCACTTCGTCGGTCGTCGCCACATCAAAGCCTGCGTGGTGCAGACCGTAGGAAGTGGACTTGCCGAACGCGACGATGTGGTGATCGCTGCCGCCCGCGCTGTGCAGAAAGCTCAGGAACGAGGCCACGGTGTCGCTCAAACGCAGTTGGAACACGTCGTTGTAGAACTCGACCTTCTTGCCCGGATCGGTGGTGAACAGCACCACGTGGCCCAAGCGGCGCGGCTTGATCGGCTTTTCGTCCATCAACTCGGTGCGACCGGTGCGCACGCGGCGCATTTCAGCGGCGTTGAAAGTCACGCGCGGTGTCTCGTCCCAGGGTGCTTCTTCGGCCACCTGCACGTTGGTCAGCATGCCGTCGAAATCCTTGAACCACACGCCTTCGATGTCGCTGCCTTCCACCTTGTTCGTGAAAGCCATGCCACGGGCCGCGAGGCGCTGCTTGATGCCGTCGAGGTGCTCGGCCGTCGTGCCGAAGCTCACATAGTGCAGGCGCTTGCGCTTGCCCTCGGAGAGCACGACCTGAATCTGATCGCGGCCCTCGCAACGGCAAATCAATTTGCCGTTTTCATAATCCGTCCTCAAACCAAAGTCGTCATAGAACGCCTTGGCGATACTCAGTTCTGGCACTTGCAAAGCAAAATGCTGGATATTCACTACACCCATTTTTATCTCCGGTTGAAAAGGGCTTGCAGTCTATTTTTTAAAAATCCTGCAACCTAATCAAAAAACGCATATTTTTTATAACATCCATCAGTTTTTTTATAGAAAACGCGCGTTAACCCTTATCCAGAGCGGATCTCGAAAAAACACCCGAATTCCGGATGTCCGATTCACGACCTGCTGCCATGCGCTTTGCAGCGCGTCACTGGTGGGAATTCTTCCAAAGCAGCGGCCTGCGCTGACTGCCGATTCCAACAATCGGACAGCTTTACCTTCCGTACAAACCCTGAGCCCAGGTCTCTTCGGCAGCGGACTCACCCCACCCCATCCATAAAAAAACTGCGCTCCATGAGCGCATCCCATCAGCCAATTGCACTGGGAGAAGCTATTTTCAAAACCCAAGGGTAAACACCGAATTACACGAAAAATTCAATCCCGATAACCTGCCAACCCTGTCGAATCAAGCCCACAACTGATTCGCAAATGGATTTGGCGAAAAACCGTTTCCATTCCATTTTTGATACATAGCCCACATAAAGGAGACTGCGATGAAGCGTTTACTGAAAAACACCTGGTACATGATTGGTTGGGAAAACGAACTGGCAAAAGAAGGCAAGTTCAGCCGCGTCGTGGCCGAAACCGCCATCGTCGTTTTCAAGACCGGCGACGGCGACCAACTGGGTGCCGTGCAGGACCGCTGCCCTCACCGCTTCGCGCCGCTCAGCCTGGGCGACGTGGTGGGCGGCAACATGGTCTGCCCGTATCACGGTCTGGAGTTCAACGCCAGGGGCGACTGCGTGAAGAACCCGTTCTCCGAACGCATTCCCACCGGCTGCAAGATTCCCTCATTCAAAGCCGTCGCCAAGCATTCCGTGGTCTGGGTCTGGATGGGCGACCAGTCGCTCGCCGATGAAGCGCTCATCCCCGACTATTCCTTCCTCGTCGAAAGCGACACCAATCGCACCGTGTGCGGACGCATCCACGTGAAGGCCAACTACGAATACGTGGTCGACAACCTCATGGACGTAAGCCACATCGAGTGGACGCACCGCAAGACCTTCGGCGGCAATGGCCTGATCCAGCAAGGCAAGCAGTCCATGAAGCAGCAGGACCAGGAACTGTGGAACAACTGGGCCTTCACCGACGTGCCGCAGCAACCCATCCCGATCTACGAAACCATTCCATGGGAGCGCGTCGACATGTGGATCGACACGCGCTGGAACGCCCCCGGCAACGTCATGCTGCAGATCGGCGAAACGCCTGTCGGCGGCACGCGCGAACAAGGCATGGAACAACTGTTGGCCCACATGGTCACGCCCATCAACGACAACGAATGCCACTACTTCTGGGGCGTCGCGCGCAGCATCAATCTCGACTCCGACGCAGAAGACGAACGCCTGCGCCGCATGCTCGATTTTGCATTCGAGATCGAAGACCTCCCCGTCATCGAAGCAGCCGCCAAGTCGGTCGAAGGCCACGAATTCTGGAGCCTCAAACCCGTACACCTCGGACCCGACAGCGGATCGAACCGAGCAAGAAGAATGCTCGAAACCATGATTCAAAAAGAGCAAGAGCAAGCAGCAGAAGCCGTCCCTGCATGACAACCGAGGGGCCGGTATTCAACAGCAAGCTCCGAAGCGAAGCAAGCGCTTGAACAAACACCCCAATGCCGAGATAGGCCTTCAGGCGCGACGCAAAGCCGCAGACAGTACTCATGTACGGCAAGGCTTTGCAACAAAGCATGAAGGCCTATATCGGCACCTCAAAACGACTCACCCATCGAAGCCGCAAGGCTTCGTGAAGCAACCAAGAACAAAACAAAAACAACATGCTCAATGCCTTCATTCATACAATTTCCTGGGAGGCGCAAGACATCATCAGCTTGGACTTGCGACCCACAAACGGAGAGAAATTTCCAGCCTTCACGGCAGGCTCCCACATCGACCTGCACCTACCCAATGGCCTGACCCGCAGCTACTCGCTGAAAAACGATCCGGCGGAAATAGACCGCTACGTCATCGGCGTCCTCAAGGACAAGTCCAGCCGTGGCGGCTCGCGTAGCGTGCATGAATCACTGCGCGTCGGCACGACGATCACGATCAGCGAACCCCGCAACGCCTTCCCCCTCCAGAAATCGGCCAACCACTCCGTCCTCGTCGCAGGCGGCATTGGCATCACCCCGTTGGTGTCCATGGCCAAGCATCTGGTCAGCACAGGCGCTTGCGTCGAAGTGATTTACCTCGCTCGCAGCGCAGCCAATGCAGCATTCGTGCCTGAACTCCAGGCGCTGGGCATTCCGCTGCACCTGCACTACGACGACGAAAACGGCGGACCCGCCGATCTGCAAGCCCTGCTTGCCGCGCGCAACCAGTCCGGCACGCATTACTACGCCTGCGGCCCGGCGGTGATGCTTGACCACTTTGTGGCCTGCTGCGAGCGACTGGGCTACGGCGCGCGCACGCACATCGAACGCTTCAGCGCCGTGGCCGTAGCTGCAGCGGATGACGCGCAATCGCACTACACGCTGGTGCTGCAGCGCAGCCAGAAAACCATAACGATCCAAAGCCGCGAGCAATCCCTTCTGCAAGCCATCCGCGAATGCGGCGTGGAGCCGATGACAAGCTGCGAGGAAGGCCTGTGCGGCGCGTGTGAAACGCAAGTGCTCGAAGGCATTCCGGATCATCGCGACAGCGTGCTCACCGATGCCGAACGGCAATCCAACCAACTCATGATGATCTGCGTCTCGGGCTGCAAAAGCCAACGCCTGGTGCTGGATCTCTGACCCTTCTTTCCCTTCACTGAACAACAGCCACAACATGTCCATGCATCTCGAAACAGACGTCCTCATCGTCGGCGGCGGCGCCACCGGCCTCACCGCATCCATGCTGCTCTCGCAATACGGCATCGCCCATTGCGTGGTCAGCAAATACAAGCAAACATCACCACTGCCCAAGGCGCATCTTCTGTCGATCAAGACGATGGAAGTCTTCCGCGAAGTCGGCGTGGAAGATGCGATCCGCGCCATCGCCTGCCCCGACGTGAACATGCGTTATGTCGGCTGGTATGCAGGCCTTACCGGCCCCACGCCAGACCATGGCCGTGAGATCGCGCGCTTGGGCGCGTTCGGGCGCGGCGGGCTCGACAACGACTGGCACGCGGCCAGCGACAACAGCTACACCAATCTGGCGCAGGCGCAGCTTGAACCGCTGCTGCATGCGCGCACGGAAGAACTTGCGTCGGCCAATCACATTCGCTTCTATCACCAGTTCCAATCTTTCAAGGAAGGCTCGGAAGGCATCGAAGCGCAGATTCTCGACCGTGAAAGCGGCGAAACCTACACCATCCGCGCCAAGTACCTGCTGGCCTGCGATGGCGGCCAGACACTGGGCGCGCAACTCGGCGTGAAGATGGAAGGCCACGATGCGGTGGCGACCACGATCTCGCTGCACTTTGCGGCCGATCTGAGCAAGTATTTCCCCGAAGGCGAAACCAGCGATGTGCTCAACCGCACCATCCTGAACCCTGATGTGGGCGAGCCCGGCGTGCTGGTGCCGATGGGGCCGACGACCTGGGGCGTGCATTCGCCGCACTGGATCTTCAACATGATTGCCGCACCCGGCGAGCACAAGCCTTACACCGACGAGGAAGTGGCGGCACGCACCTGCGCGATTCTGGGCATTCCACGCGAAGAGATCGAAGTGCTGCAGATCACGCGCTGGGCGCTGAACGCCACCGTGGCATCCCAATACCGCGTGGGTCGCGCCTTCATTCTGGGCGACGCCGCGCACCGCATGCCGCCCGCTGGCGCGCATGGTCTGAACAGCGCCGTGCAGGACAGCTACAACCTGTGCTGGAAACTCGCCGCCGTGGTGCGCGGCGAGGCAGATGATGCGCTGCTCGACACCTATGAGCAGGAGCGCAAACCTGTCGCGCAGAAGATCGTCTCGTCGGCCTACGAGAACTGGCAGAACGCGTGGAAGATCGCCGCCTCGTTTGGCTTTTCACCCAAGCAAAGCAGCGAAGAAAACTGGGCCGCGCTGCGCCGCCTGTGGGCCGATGGCAAGACCGCCGACGCCGCTCGCCAGCAAGCAACTGCGGGCATCGGCATTGCGCGCACCACCTACAACCATCTGCAGGCCAACTTCGGCTACGTCTACGAGCACGGCGCGCTGCAGGCCGACGATGTGCCCGCACCCCAGCCACTCGATGCGATCTGCGATTTCCGCCCGAGCACCAAGCCCGGCCACTCGCTGCCGCATGCGTGGCTGGAGAACACCGAAGGCCGCTATTCGATCAACGACATCACCGCGTCGGGACGCTTTGTGCTGATTGCCGGTGAGGATGGCAGCGACTGGTGCGAGGCGGCGAAAGCCATTGCCCAGGAACGCGGCGTCTGGCTCAACACCTGCACCATCGGCATCAGCAAGGGCGAGCGATTCGACCTGCGCGGTGAGTGGAGCAAGAAGCGCGAGTTCGGCCCACGCGGTGCGATTCTTGTGCGCCCCGATCGCTTCATCGCCTGGCGTTCGATGGATGGACAGGCCGACCCACGCGCCGCGCTGGAGCAAGCGCTGCAGAAGGTGCTGCCCACGGCATGAGGCCACGCCGCCGCTGTGCAAGCACCTTGCAAAGCTCAGCGCTGCGGCGCGTTGGCCTGACTCCAGTTGCTCTTGCGCAGGCGCGCCTCGATGTTGGCCGCCTCGCGGCGCAGTTCCGCAGCGATCTTCTGGATGCGCGAATTGGGCATGCGCTGCGTGAGCGCGGCCACGCTGATCGCGCCAATCGGCGTGCCCACCGAATTGCGGAATGGAATGCCGACCGCAGTCACACCCATGCTCACCTTGTTCTGCACGAGGGACATGCCATCGGCCACCGTCTTGTCGCAGGCATCGCGCAGCAGGTCTGCGCTCATGTTACCAAAGTCGGGCAGATAAGGCTCGACGCGTTCGATGACCGCGCCGCGCTCTTCGGGATCGATGGCCGCCAGAATCGCCAGCCCGCCCGCCCCTACGCCCAGCGGCCTGCGGCTGCCGACTTCGAGCACCAGCGCGCGGATCGGAAACGGCCCTTCGCAGCGGTGCATGCACACGGCCTCGAAGCCGCTGCGCAGCACCAGATACACCGTGTCTTCGGTCTGCTGCGCCAAGTCGCGCATCGAAGGCTCGCACAGATCACGGATGTCATGCAGGCTCGATCCGGCCAGGCCGAGTTCAAACACCAGCGGGCCGAGCTTGTAGCGGTGCGTCTCGAAATGCTGGATCGCCAAGCCTTCGGTGATGAGCTGCTTGAGGATGCGGTGCGCCGTGGGATGCGGAATGCCCGCCTTCTCGGCCACCTCGGTCAGCGCCTGTCCGCGACTGCCGGCGGTCGCCAGAATTTTGAGCAGCGCTACGCCGCGCTTGAGAGAACCTGCGTCAGTGGCGATTTTCGAGTTCATTTATTGGACACATGCCTTTTGTCTACGAGCGCATTAGAAAACAATCGATTCATGCACTCACAGGAGTGTCCGATAAACGGACATTTCGTGTGACAGCTTTACAAAACCACCAAACAACCGAAGGAGAACCGACATGCTGTGCAAGAAACTTCACCACGCTGCCTTTCGCTGCAAGGACGCAGTGGAAACCACGCGCTTCTACACCGAGGTCCTGGGCCTCAAGTTCGCCCACGCCATGGGCGAGGACCATGTGCCATCGACCGGCAAGTACAGCCCACACGTGCACATCTTCTTCGAGATGGAAGACGGCAGCAACATCGCGTTCTTCGAGTGCCCGCAGGATGACGGCGAGCCATCGGGCCGCGACCCGCTGACCCCCGGCTGGGTGCAGCACTTCGCGTTCGAAGTGGAAAGCGTCGACGCGCTGCTGCAGGCCAAGAAGGACCTGGAAGCCAAGGGCCTCGCCGTGGTCGGCCCGACCAACCATGACGACTTCATCCAGTCGATCTATTTCTTCGACCCATCGGGCCACCGCCTCGAACTCACGACCCGCACCTGCGATCCCGCGCGCTATCCCGAATTCGAACGCGAAGCGCCAGCGGTGCTCGACCTGTGGGCGCAGACGCATGACTGGTCGCAGCGCGAAAAGATCTTCGGCGCGGCCACCGGCTACCAGCGCAGCTGATCCGGGGCGACGGCACACCACGGACGCATCCCAAAAACACCAAGAGAGACATTCATGAGCGAACAGCAACGCAGCAGCCAGTCCAGCGTCCACTCGACTGACTACGACATCATCATTTCCGGCTACGGCCCGGCGGGCGCGACCATCGCCAACCTCATGGGCCAGCGCGGCTACAGCGTCGCCGTCATCGACCAGTTCGACGCCATCTTCGACAAGCCACGCGCCATCACCGCCGATCAGGAAGTGATGCGCGTGTTCCAGGAGATCGGTCTGGCCGAAGAGATCAACGCCACCAGCTCGCCTCATCCGGGCACCGATTTCGTCGGCATGGACGGTCAGGTGATCAAGCGCTTTTATCCCGCGCCGCCGCCAAACCAGTTGGCGTGGGAGCCGACATGGATGTTCGTGCAGCCCGAGCTGGAGGCCACGCTGCGCAAGGGCGTTGCGCGTTTCGACAACGTGACCGAGTTGCTCGGCCACCAGCTCGTTCGCCATGAAAAACGCGGCGACGGCGTGAAGGTCGAGCTGTTGCGCCTGTCCGATCAGCAGACCGTCAACCTGACCGGCCGCTACCTGCTCTCTTGCGAAGGTGCGAACAGCCCGATCCGCCTGCGTGAAAACGCCAGCGTCGAAGACCTCGCGTTCGACGAGTGGTGGATCGTGGTGGACATGTGGATTCGCGGCCCGATCGAGTTGCCCGAGCGCTGCGTGCAATATTGCCGCCCATCGCGCCCCGGCACCTACATCGTCGGCCCGGACAATCTGCGCCGCTGGGAAATGAAAATGCTGCCCGGCGAAGACCCGCAGGAGTTCATGAAGGACCCGGCGCTGGTGATGAAGGCGCTCTCCTCGTTCGTGGACACCACGCATCTGGAGCTGTGCCGCATCGCGGTCTACCGCTTCCACGCCGTGGTGGTGGACGACTGGCGATTTGATCGCGTGTTCCTGCTGGGCGACAGCGCGCACCAGATGCCGCCCTTCCTCGGTCAGGGCCTGTGCGCTGCCGTGCGCGATGCCGTCAACCTCGCGTGGAAGATCGACGGCGTCGAGCGCCAAGGCTACAGCCAGCGCATCCTCGACACCTACGGGCACGAGCGCAAGAAGCATGTGCGCACCGTGGTCGGCCACGCCAAGTCCTTCGGTCTCATCATCGGCGAACTCGACGAGGCCAAGGCCCGCAAGCGCGATGAAGAACTGGGCGAGCTGCTGGCCAGCGGCAAGTCCGAAACCGTGCGCCAGAAGTTCATTCCCGGCCTCGAAACCGGCGCGCTCGCACGCAACGCCGATGGCTCGCTGTTGACCGGTGCGGGCGATCTGTTCGTGCAGCCATGGGTGCGCCAAGGCGACGATTGGACGCGCATGGATGACGTGATGCCTTGCGGTTTCTGGATCGCGACCACGCCCGACATGCCCACGCACGAGTGGAGCCAGTCACCCGCGTGGCGTCAGATGAATGGCCGCACCGTGGTCGTTCACGACAACGAATTCACCGCGCCCCAAAACGGCGATCCACAGGTGCTGCATGTGGAAGAACAAGGCGCGCTGTTCACCCACTGGCTCAAGCAATACAACGGCGTGGCCGTGCTGGTGCGCCCGGACCACTATGTCTACGGCGTCGCGCATTCGGTGCAGGAACTCAAGACCCTGATCGACGGTGCCGCCAAGGACCTGTTCGATCAGCCGAAGCCCGAGTCCGATCTGAGCCACGGCGTGATGGACGCACGCGCCGCGCTCGCGCAGGTCTCGGCCTGATGACTGGCATATCGGTCACTACGTAGACCGCAAATGGCAGGTGCTGTTGTCCTCCACGACAACAGCGCCTGTTGGCATTTCTGAAATCACAACAAGGAGACAAACAACATGTCCGCAACTTCAACTTCCTCACGCCTCCAAACCCTCTCGCGCCGCGCATTGATCTGCACGCTGGCGCTCGGAGCCGCCCTGCCCGCACTTGCGGCAACGCCCGAGGTCTACCCCACCAAACCCGTCAAATGGACCGTGGGCTTTCCAGCAGGCGGCGGCACCGACGTGCTCGCGCGCACCGTGGGCGTGGAGCTGGCCAAGCACTTGAAGCAGCAAGTCATCATCGACAACCGCGCAGGCGCGGCAGGCATGATCGCCGCCGAAGCCATCTCGCACGCAGCGCCCGATGGCTACAACCTGCTGACCGCCGACGTCGCCATCCTCGCGTTCAATCCCGCGATCTATTCCAACATCCGCTACGACGCGCAAAAGAGCTTCAGCTCCATCGGCCTGATGGGACGCTTTCCGATCCTGATCGCAGCTTCCACACAAAGCGGCATCAAGAACATGAACGAGCTGATGGACCAGATCCGCAAGGGCGGCATCGGCTACGGCACGGCGGGCGTGGGCACGCCGCATCACCTGGCCATGGAAATGCTTCTGGGCAACACGCAAACGCAGGCCGACCATGTGCCCTACAAAGGCGACGCGCCCGCGCTGCAGGACCTGGCAGGCGGCCAGATCAAGGTCGCCGCGCTCGCGCCATCGCTGTCACTGCCGTTCGTGAAGGAAGGCAAGCTCGTGCCACTGGCCGTCACCGGCGACAAGCGCCTGCCGCAACTGCCCAACGTGCCGACGCTGAAAGAACTCAACCTGTCCACGCAAGCCGTCTACGCATGGCAAGGCCTCGTGGTCCCGAAAGACACGCCCGCCGACCGCGTGCAACTGATCGCCAAGTCGCTGCAGACCTCGCTCGCCAACCCCGACGTGGTGCGCAAGCTCGAAGAACTCGGCATGGAAGCCATCCCCAGCACGCCGGACGCCATGACCGCCTACGTGCGCCAGGAGCAAGACCGCTGGGGCCCGATGATCAAGGCGCGTGGGATCACGAACAAGTAATCGAGCAGCGTCCGCTCAGCCCTTCGCCACAGGCCTGCGCAGCATGTAGATATCCATGATCCACCCATGCTGCGCGCGCGCCTGCTGGCGCTGTTCGATGATGCGCGGAGCCATCTCCGCAAGCGGCCCGTGCATCAGCAACTGCTGCGGCATGCCGAGGTAAGCGCCCCAGAAGATCGTCACATCAGGCTCGCTCACTTGCTGGAACGAGCACTGCCCATCAAGCATGATGAGCAGCGTGTCCACGCCTTGCGGCCAGCCGCCGTCGCGCAGTTGACGTCCCGTCGTCACCAGGAACGGCGCGCCGATGTCGTTGAGCGCGATGCCGTGCGCGCTGCACAGCACCTGCATGGACGTGATGCCCGGCACCACCCGCACCTGTTCGCGCGGCAGGCCGAGGCGCGATGCGATGCGCAAGGTGCTGTCGTAGAGTGCGGGGTCGCCCCACACCAGCAACGCGACACGTCCACTGCCCGTGGGCAGCTTCTCATCCAAAGCGGCCTGCCAGCGATGCGCGATGGCGTCGTGCCATTCATCCACCTGCTGGTCGTAATCGTCGCCCTGCGAGCGGCGCAGCGGCATGTCGAAATGCGCTATGCGGTCGAGCGACACGTTCAATTGTTCAAGCAAGGACAACCGCACCTGCGCGAGTTCGGCCTTGTTGTCTTCCTTGTGCGGCAGCAGCACCAGATCCGCCTGACGAATGGCGTTTTCCGCTTCGCGCGTGAGGTGGTCAGGGTTGCCGGTGCCAATGCCGATCAGCAGCAATTCAAGCATCACAGCCCCTCGGTTCCGACGGGAAAACGCGGCTCCGCGCCACGTGGGCGGTAGCGGCGATCGTAGTCATCGGCGTAGAGACGACTTTGGCCAAAGTCTTCCTGGCTTATCGTGCGCCCCACCAGCATCAACGCGCTGCGCTGCAAGGGGTTGGATTGCGCGGCCTTGGCAAGCTCGCCCACTTGCGTGCGCACAACGAGTTCATCGGGCCAGGAGGCGCGCCAGACAATGGCTGCTGGGCAATCGGCACCGTAGTGCTTGAGCAATTCCTGCTGTACCTGCTCGGCCACATGCACCGACAGATGGATCGCCAGCACGGCTCCCGTGGCGGCAAATGCGGCCAGAGTTTCGCCATCGGGCATGCTCGACGCACGACCCGATGTGCGCGTGAGCACCACGGACTGGCACGAGCCGGGCAAGGTCAGCTCCGCCCCCAGCGCCGCGGCCGCCGCGCTGAACGATGGCACGCCGGGCGTGACGGTGTACGGCACGTTGTGCTCGCGCAAAATCCGCAGTTGCTCGCCCATGGCCGACCAGATGCTCAAGTCGCCCGAATGCAGTCGCGCCACATCCTGCCCGCGCGCATGGGCTTCGAGCATTTCCGTGGCGATGTCCTGCAGCGACAGGGGTGCGGTGTTCACCAAGCGCACGTCCTTCGGGCAATGGGTCAGCAGTTCGTCGGGAACCAGCGAGCCCGCGTAGAGGCAGACCGGGCTTGCAGCCAACAGATCGCGGCCGCGCACGGTGATGAGATCGGCGGCACCAGGGCCCGCACCGATGAAGTGAACAGTCACGATAAGACTCCTGATTCCTGCAATTCTGATAAGGACCCGATGCGCACCACGGCCAAGGTCGCCTGGCGATCGGCGGACACGATGCGCGGCAGCATCCATTGAACTTCGCGCTGATCGGCCCGTTGCAACGCCGCCTGCCAAGCAAGCGCCTCGCACACGCTGCCCGTGCCAAAGCGCTGCTCCAACCGCGCGGAACTAGTGGGCGTTTCCGTCTTGCTGATGTCGCTCTCCGCGATCTGTACGCAATCTGCGTGCGGCACAACGCTGCCCGATTTCCAAGCCAGCAACTGCTGCCAACCGGGCTTGCTCACACGGCTTTCAAGCACTGCGAAAGTCCAACGTGCAGACTCCAACTGCGCAAGGTCGAGACGCTGACTCGCCTGCTCCCAGCAGCTTGCAAACGACGAGCGATCCGCACCTGAGCGGAATCCCCAACCGGCTACCCACAACGTCATGCTGCGTGCCATATCCACTGCACCACCGGCCTTGCGGCACTCCATGCCTGCATGCTGCCGAGCGGCACGGCCTCGCTCCATTGCAACTGGTGCAATTGACCGCCGTATACGCGATGCAGTTCCATGAGCAGCGCCTGCGTTTCCAACGTCACGCCGTTGACGACCAAGCGCCAAGGCGAGGTCAGTCGGGCACACAGCGCAGCAAACAATTCACGATCAAAACCACCGCCAACGAATACGGCGTGTGGCTCCTGTTTCACACTGGAAATCATGGCGCGCGAATCGCCGTGCACCACGTCCGCATTCACCGCAAAGCGCTCCACGTTCTGCCGAATATTGGCCACGCGCGCGGCGTTCTGCTCCACGCAGACGGCGGTACCGCCCGCAAGACACCATTCGGTGGAAACCGAACCCGAACCCGCGCCCAGATCCCACAGGCACTCGCCCGCACGCGGAGCCAACGCGGCCAGCGTCATCGCGCGCACAGGGCTTTTGGTGATCTGACCATCATGTGCAAAGGTGTCGATGCTGCGACCGGGCACACGCACAAAGCCCTGCCCTCCTCGCGTCTCGAAGGCTGCGGCAACAGGAGCTTCGACCGGATCACTCAGCAACTGCTTGTGCAACTCTTGGGCAGTTCCGGAGCGCATGTTTTGCTGCGCACCGCCACCGGCTTGCGACACCAGCCACAGCGGGCTTGCACCCCAACCTTGCGCGCTCAGCCATGCCGCCAACTCCTGCGCCGCCGCACCATCGCGCAGCAGGCAGATGAAGCGCGCGCCTTCGGCCAGCAGCGGCGTCAGGGTCTGCAGCGGGCGCGCGTGCAAGCCAAGGCAATGCGTATTTTCCTGCGACCAGCCCAGCTCTCCGGCCACCCATGCGAAGGTCGATGGCGCGGGATGATTGCGCCACTCACCCACCTCCAGATGCCGCGCAAGCGATGCGCCTGCACCATAGTGAAACGGATCGCCGGACACCAGCACGGCCACGCGCTCGCGCTGCCGCAATGCAAGCACCGGCACGACGTCAAACGGAATCGGCCACGCATGTCCCCGAGCGCCCACCTCGGCCAATGCCAGATGACGCGGACTGCCAAACACAACGCTGGCATCATCGAGGTCTCGGCGTGCCACGGCACTCAGGCCGTCCAGCCCGGATGGATGAATGCCGATGATTGAAAGCCACGGATTGGCCATGACCCATGTTCTCCTGTTAGGGGGCACTTTCGATGCCCATGTTCTTTCGACCCGTTTGCACGAGGCCGGGATAAGCGCCGTCTATTCCTATGCAGGGGCCACGCTGACCCGCCGAACACCGGCTCTGCCCACACGTGTGGGCGGCTTTGGCGGCGTGGCCGGGCTGGTGCAGTATCTGCGCGATCAACATATCACCCATGTGATGGATGCCACGCACCCTTTCGCCGCACAGATAAGCGCCCATGCCATCGAGGCCTGCGCGCAGGTCGGCATTCCGCTGCTGTCGATGGAGCGCCCCGCATGGCAGGCCCAGAGCGGAGATCGCTGGACGCAGGTGGCCGACATGAACGCCGCTGCCGCCGCGCTGCCCTGCGATGGCGGCACTGTGTTTCTGGCGATTGGACGCAAGCAGTTGGCCGCCTTTGCAACCCAAGCAGCGCACCATCGCTTTGTGCTGCGCGTGATCGATCAAGCGGATGAACCACTGCCCTTGCCTGCCGCGAATTGCGAACTGGTGATTGCGCGCGGCCCATTCCGGCTGGACGATGAAATAGCTCTGATCCGCGAGCATGGCATCGAGCACATCGTCAGCAAGAACGCTGGTGGACCGGACACCTACGCCAAGATCGAAGCCGCACGCCAGTTGCAGCTTCCGGTCATCATGGTGGACCGCCCGCAACTGCCGCCGCGCACGCAATGCGAAACGCCCGATCAGACGATGGAGTGGCTTGCGCACGCGCGCTGAGCGCACATCACACGGCATAGCTGCGCGGTGTGTAGACATGCTTGCCGACCCGGCGCGTGCAACTGTTTCCCACAATCACCAGCGTGCGCATGTCGGCCATCTCGGCCGTCACATCGGCCAGGCGATGGACCTGCAAGGTCTCGTCAGGACGGCTGACATTGCGGGCAAAGCAGATCAGACGATCCGGCTCGCACTCCGCGCGCAGCACGCGCAGCGCACGTTCAAACCCTTCCGGGCGCGACTTGGAGCACGGGTTGTAGAACGCCATCG